>NZ_CAKZMP010000300.1 GCF_937128705.1 uncultured Kiloniella sp.
AAGGGGGCAGCAAAATTGCGATCAAAGGACATAACATCAAACTTGGCAGGGGTGGCATTCGCGAAATAGAGTTTTTTGCGCAGACACAACAGCTTATTTGGGGGGGGCGAAATCAGGATTTACGAAGTAAATCAACTGTGTTTGCTTTGGAACAACTTCACAAAGCCCATCTGATTTCGCTTAAAGTGCTTCAAGATATGACCGAAGCTTACTGGTTTCTACGCCGTGTCGAAAATCGATTACAGATGGTAGATGACCAACAGACCCAATTTTTGCCAGATACAGACGAAGGGCTCGCTGATATCGCAGCTTTCTTGGGGTACGATAATGCAGATGAATTCAGCGAAGAATTATCAAATCACCTTCATGTCGTCGAAAATTATTACGCAGCTCTGTTTGAAGAAGATCATACCCAGCACGACACCACAAAAAATCTGGTCTTTACAGGACAAGAAGCAACACCAGTGTTACTTACAGAATTGGAAAATATCGGCTTTCAAGATGGCGCGCGTGTTTTTCAAATCATCACAAAGTGGAAACAGGGAAAATATCGGGCTGTACGATCCGAACGTTCTCGACGATTGATCACGGAAATTGTTCCGGTTCTGTTAGAAGCATTTGGAAAATCTTCGGCACCGGATACCGCTTTAAACAAGTTCGATGACTTCTTGTCTGGTCTGCCAACCGGGGTTCAGCTTTTCTCTATGCTGCAAACAAATCCCAATCTGCTGGATCTATTAGCAGAAATCATGGGATCTGCCCCTGCTCTCGCAGATCGTCTCAGCAATTCCCCTGCCCTGTTGGAAGCCGTTTTAAGCGACGATTTTTTTGCTCCCTTACCAGAATTACCTGACTTACAAAATCAACTGGAACATTTATTGGAAGAGGCTAGGGATTTTCAAGACATTCTCGATGAGACCCGTCGATGGGCAAATGATCAAAAATTCCGTATCGGACTTCAGATTCTGAGAACAACCTGTTCCATCGAACGTTCCAGTAAAGACCTTTCCAACATTGCCGAAACCAGTATTACGTCGTTACTACCGCACGTCCAAAGCGAACTGCAAAAAAGGCATGGCGAAATACCCAAAAGCAATTTTGCCATTCTGGCCATGGGTAAACTTGGCTCGCAGGAAATGACCGTCACATCAGACCTAGATCTGATCAGCCTCTATAATCTCGAAGAGAAAGATAGTCATTCTAACGGGGACCGTCCGCTTGACCCGACACAATACTTTGCCCGCTTGACCCAGCGCTTTACTAACTCTCTGAACGTCATGACGCCCGAGGGGCGTCTGTATGAAATAGATATGCGCCTGCGCCCTTCTGGCGGTTCTGGGCCGTTGGCTTTATCGCTAGAAGCATTTGAAAAATACCAACGGAACGAAGCTTGGACATGGGAACATATGGCCCTGACCCGCGCCCGATCCGTTGGACACAATCAGGTCTTTTGTGATCAGATCAACCACGTCATCAAATCAATACTCTGCACTGAAAGAGACCCACAAAAATTGGTCGATGACATTGCCAACATGCGTCAACGTATCGCCAAAGAAAAACCAGCGAAAAGCCAATGGGATATCAAACTCGTCGTAGGCGGACTAATTGATCTCGAGTTTCTGTCACAATATCTGCAATTAAGATATGCTCATGCTGATCCATCTGTATTGGACACGAACACCAAACAAGCTTTCAAACGCTTGGGCAAGGCCGGTTTTATCAACTCTGCGGACACATCCGACCTATGTGATGCCTTTGACCTATACCATCAATTGCAAAACCTGTTCCGCCTGACCACTGGCGAATATTTGGACGAGGACAAAACATCCCCCGAAGTTTTATTCCGCCTGGCAAAAGCCTGTAACGAGCCGGGATTCCCAGAACTGAAAGAACGATACTTAAAGACAAAAGACCATGTCTCGAGAATTTACAGGAAGACGATAGCTAAAAGAGCAGCACAAACATGAGCAACGAAACCTGTTTCATAATCACTCAACTTGAAAGAGCAAACCTTGTCATGATGGAATACAGACGATAATCATCACACAACATAATTTAAAAGGATCACCAGTATGACGCTCGAAATTGGCGATATTGCCCCGGATTTTACCGCTCCTATTCAAGGTAATGGCGAACTAACGCTTAGCTCGCTCAAAGGTCAGGCTGTTGTTCTTTATTTCTATCCCAAAGATTCCACCCCCGGCTGCACCACAGAGGCGTGTGATTTTCGCGATGCGCAGTCCGATTTTGCAAAACTGAACGCAAAGGTCATTGGTGTTTCAAAGGATAGCATCAAACGCCACGATAACTTTATTGCCAAAAATACCTTGAACTTTGATCTTGTCGCAGATCTCGACGGAGAAATTTGTGAAGCTTACGGCGTATGGGTTCTAAAGAAACTCTATGGTCGGGAATACATGGGTATCGAACGCGCAACTTTTTTGATTGATGCTCAAGGTGTCGTGCAGAAAATCTGGCGTAAGGTAAAGGTGAAAAACCACGTCGCGGAAGTCAAAGCAGCCTTGGAAGAGTTGGCTTAGCAGATCAAATATCATTCCCCCAATAAGATAAGGGCGTCAATAAATCGCCTACATCTTATTGAGGGAAATTTATAGTGTTATTTTAAAACGCTATCTGGAGAAAACCCACACCAAGCTGCCATTTTACGATAGGCCGCTGAAAACCCGCTCAGGGAACCAACGTACAAATCACCACCGGAATAATCATCCAGTAAGACCACTTTGTCTCCCTTGGCAAATCCGCGTAGAATATCTTGTTCCTGCCCATTTCCACTGACATTTGCATAGGGAATTCCCTCTTCATCTATGCCAACGTAAGCTGAGGATTCATAACTGCGGTTCGTGTCCCCACTGTTAATGCCCCAAAGAACAATCTGATTTTTTTGAAGATACGTTGGGTATCCCCGTGCCGTTGCTTCTTGGTATTCCACATAGGGCATCGCATTAGGGGGCAAAGCATCCCCGTCGGATATAGAGACAGTAATAGAATCATCGCCGTCCCCACCGGTGCGGATAGAACAAATGGTTCTCAGCTCCCCATCTTCGGTAACAAATGTCTCCGCGTTTGCCTGCCAGTCTTTGTATTGTTCATACAAAAAACCTTGCTTGGTCGGTCGTTCATCCTTGTATGCAACAGAAATTACCGCGGCGCTGCCACCAAAACCGGTAACACCTCGAGAGTTCAAAGGCATCAGAACAGGCGTTGCATCCTCAACAGATTCAAATAATTTATGGCTCACTATACCTTCGGCAAAGGCTGGTATCGACAGACTGGAAACCCAAACAGCTGAACTCAATAAAATTGCAAATCTTCTCAGATACCTCGTCATAAAAACAATCTCCCGTTTGAGCCATCTAATAATTGCATGCACAGTGATATAAGTCTCTTACCATAGGGTTAAATTTTGTCCTCTTTTCGGCAACCAAACCTTACCAAGTGGCCACATTCAATTCCGATATTGTTTTTTCAAGTGGTAATTTGTATTTCATTCAAATACGACAAGATCAAACCAACGAAGGCCCGCGTCATCCTTTTGACACAATATATGTGTTAGCTTTGCCCCGTCGGTAAGCTTGCACGACTTTACCTGATACGCTTTTGTAGCAAAGACAATGTTCAAAGATCTAAAAAGAATTTACAAATCCTTCAAAGCTGGAAAAAAGTTTGATAACAAACATGATTCCGTGCCTATACCCCCCTATTCTACACCCCAAAATTCTGTGCCTGAAAACAACAGCAAAGGCCAAGATAGTTTACCCCCCAAGGATCAAAAACCTTCAGGGCAAGAATTAGGTACAGCCCCCCTTGCAGCTAACCATTTTTCACAGGCGACAAAAGACCAAAAAGAAAAGCCAGCCCCTTTTTTTAAACGTTTATATACCGCCCTTTATCTTGAAG
>NZ_CAKZMP010000301.1 GCF_937128705.1 uncultured Kiloniella sp.
TTTGCGTCTATATATGAGCAGATTAGAAGCCTTTTATTTTCAATTGCTTATAGCCAAAAATCTTCGCCCTTTATTTTTTGATGCATCCGACTAATGCTGATAACCGTTGAAAGGAACTCTTGGCGAGCTCTTAGTCTGCTCACACCAAGGGAACCCTGTGAGCAGAGGCTTTGAGGGGGGGCGGCCCACAAAGATGCTCTGCTTACACCATTTTGAGCAGCGGCTGTCCTGCTGCTTACACCACCGGAGGGCACAGCTTTCGTGCTGCTTACACCATTTCTAAACCGCTTTTACGGTGCTTATGCAGACATCCCTGTTTCAGTTGCACCGCTGATTAGAGTTTCCGCCCGTTGGTGTTTCGCCGGATTTCTACGGGAATCAAATCTTCCAGTTGTTTCGGGTCCGAGCGTTCGCTCTTGTTTAAGAGCTTAGGAAGCTTTGTTTGGTCGCAAAGCGAACATTCGAAGTAGCGCCCAGAGCACCAACTTTCAGCCGTAAAAGGTCACGGATCGTAGAGACTAAAAGCCAGCTACTGGGCCGTTTTCACAAACGTCAGCCTATCAAACTCGCCAGACACTAAGCGTCTGTTAAACAGAAGTATTTGAAGGCTTCTCGATCACTCTACCTTCAGATTTTGCTGGTATTGCAGCATTTGCTCCATCATCAGCTGCATTTGATCCATGCGCTCCTGCATCATCTGAATTTGTTGCTCGTTAGACAGACTACCACCATTCTTTGATTTACCGCCGCCGTTCATCATGTGCTGACCTCCCATCATGCCGTTTTGTCCACGCATCATGCCGGGGCCCATCATACCGTGATGCATAAAACCCATTTGCTCTTGCATCGCCTCTCTGTGTTCTCGCATCAATTGTTGCCGTTCTTGCGGTGAAGCTTCATCAGGAATGCGTTGCATCAGCTGGTTCATGTGAGACCAGTTCTGGTGCATCTGTTGCATTTGCTCCTGATCCATCATCATGCCAGGACCATGCCCTTGCCATGAGCCTTGATCACCATGCGCTAGCACGAATGCAGGAAAAACCAACAACGCAGCGGTTGCTGTAAGTCCTTTAAATGAAATCATAAAGTTTACCCTCGAAATAAAATTAGACGTCCACACCATCGCACTTATCATTGTAGATCTTTATCCAGACAAACGCCGATTTTGACGACTACTAGTGTAGATTAGTTATTGACCCTGTAGTGGCTACAGGGTTTTAAATTGCATCATTTGTACGAAAACCGGAGCCGAGAAAATGAGCAAACCCTGCAATGGGCAGTGTGGTAGTGAAGACTCTGTCGTAGATGACAAGTTTCAGGGACGCGCCACCGCCGAAACAGGTAGCCAGCTAAGCACCTACAGAATACCAAAAATGGATTGTCCCTCGGAAGAGCGAATGATTCGAATGGCACTGACTGGCGTTGAAAACATTCAGTCGCTGTCATTCGATTTATCGGGTCGTACGTTGGAAATTATCCACCATGGAGAAACCGGTCCTATTACCAGCAAACTGGAAAACCTGGGCCTGGGCGCTTCCTTGCAAAGGACAGAAGACGCCAGCGCTGAATCCGTCAGAGCGGCTGAATCTTCTAAGGCCAACGAAAGCGAAGAATCCGGCACTTTATGGATACTGCTGGCAATCAACGCACTGATGTTTCTGGTCGAGATGACGATGGGCCTGATCGCCCAGTCCGCTGGCCTGATTGCAGACTCGCTAGACATGCTTGCCGATGCCGCCGTCTACGGTCTCGCACTTTACGCCGCTGGGCGCGGCATCACAATGCAGGTCAGAGCGGCCCATGTGGCAGGCATCCTCCAGCTTATCCTTCCCGTCGGTGTACTGGTTGAGGTGGGCAGGCGTTTTCTGTTCGGCAGTGATCCCCAGTCGTCAATGATGATGGCCGTCGCATCTGTGGCCCCTATTGCCAACATCAGTTGCCTGCTCCTGATCGCCAAACACCGTGACGGCGGTGCTCACATGAAAGCCAGCTGGATATTTTCAGCAAACGACGTGGTCATCAACCTGGGTGTAATACTTGCGGGGCTGCTCGTTGCCTGGACCGGTACCAACTACCCAGATCTGATTATTGGGGGAATTGTTGGTGCCATCGTATTGATGGGTGCCAAACGCATACTGGCACTGAAAGGCTGAACCATTCGGAGTCAAATGGTCGATTATTGGCCCGTCGTTGGCATTTCAGGGGGAGTAAACATCGATGCACAGTGAATTGAAGGCGTCCGATCTTACGGAGCTTGAGGCGACACGCAGGGCGGAAGGCGCAGGCGATTTCCAGACAGCCTTCACCCATCTGGAACGTGCCCATATCCTCAGCCAGAGGTATGCTCTGGCGCACGCTGCAACCCACTTACGGATGCTCAGACTGGGTTGGCGAACAAGAGACGTTCGTGAAGTGCTGGGGCAGTCTATTCGAACCATTGCCGCCCTGGTCTTTTCCCGAATTTAGGGAGGCTCTGAATAAGTCTCAAAATCAGCGATAATACGGTCATCGTCAACTGCACAGGATTCGTTGCCACCATGGATCAGATCACCTTCTCCGAAGCCGAGTACCAGACCAAGAAGCGTAAAACCCGCCGCGAGATTTTTCTGGAACGGATGGACAAGCTGATTCCGTGGAAGCAGTTGGAGAAGAAGGTAGCCCTATATTACCCCAAGGGCCAGACTGGCCGGCCACCGTATCCGCTGCCGACCATGCTGCGAGTCCACTGCATGCAATTGTTCTATAACCTCAGTGATCCTGCCATGGAAGACGCATTGTATGAGATCGAATCCATGCGCCAGTTCGCCGGCCTGAAGCTGGACCGATTGCCGGACGAAACCACCATTCTCAAGTTTCGTCATTTCCTGGAGCGCCATGGCCTTGGCAAGGTGTTGTTCAAAGAGGTGAACAAGCACCTGGAGAAAAATGGTTTGATGCTGCGTGAAGGCAGCATTGTGGATGCTTCCATCATTTCTGCACCAAGCTCCACGAAGAATGAAAGCGGCCAGCGCGACCCTGAGATGCGACAAACCAGAAAAGGCAACCAGTGGTACTTTGGCATGAAGATGCATATCGGCGTGGACGATACGCTCGGCTTGATCCACAGCATCGATACCACCGCTGCCAATGTCCACGACATCGTGTCCGCCGGCAACCTTCTTCACGGTGACGAGCTGCGCGTGTTCGGTGATGCCGGTTATCTTGGCATTCAAAAGCGGGATGAGCATAAAGATCGCCAAAATGTATCCTGGTTCATTGCCAAGCGCCCCGGTTCTCGTAAAAAACTGGACGACCGAAAGCTAAAGGCCGAGAAGCTCAAAGCCAGCGCCCGGGCCAAAGTGGAACACCCATTCCGGTACATCAAGCAGGTCTTTGGCTATAGCAAAGTTCGCTATCGCGGCTTGGCCAAAAACAGTAACCGATTGCACTTGCTGGCTGCGTTCAGCAACCTGCTGATGGGTGAAAAATACCTGCTGTCGTAGGGTCAGTTCGCCTGTTTTCCGCCAAAACGGCGGGAAATAGGCAAAAATCGAACAAAACAGAGGGTGATAACGCCAAAATCGCGCTTGAATGGCTTTTTTTCGAGTTGAAAAGCGATTCAGCGATAAATCAGGCGTTAATCAGACCCTCCTAAGGTTTGCGGTACGGTAATAAATTTAGCGCCGAGATTCCAGTAAATCAATACTATAGAGCCAGTCATGCTATTTTCATCCTGAATCAGTGACTTTGCAGGCCAATATACCCCGCAAAGCGCCATCGGCACTAATGTGAGTGAAAACTTGACCAAAAGCAGGTTGATAATGCCTGGAACGTGCAGGCTGAAGTCGACCAGCCACCAGGATTTGGCTGTTTTTTGATCAAGCCAGGGTCGCCAGGCAATAGCGGATTGCCCCGGCATGGTTTCCAGGGTGGTTTTAAGATATGGCCGTTGTCGAATTGGCTTATCCGGAGGAGGCGATTCCTTCGTAAAGATCTTGGTAAACGGCAAAGCCCGGACAGTGCCGGCCAAAGCGCAGGATCCACTGCCGGCCACTATGCACCAGGCGACAGGCCATGGTCATCAGTTCCTGCATCACCGTTCTCAGGCGACGGCGTTTGGCCGGGTGGCGCACCGGCGCATCCGGGCCGGTCAGCCTCAGGCCCATCCAGCGCAGCACGTTGTACCCCATCGTTGCGAAGGCCATGACCAGGTTGTTGGTGTCGAATTTCCCGGACGGAAGTCGTTCCAGGTCCAGGTCGGTCTTGAACTCGCTGTGGAACTGCTCACTGGTGGCGTGATCGCTGTACAGCGCCATGATGTGTTGCTCGTCGGCTACTTCGGCCGGCAACGAGGTCACCCAGCCTTCGAGGCTGACTTCCGGTTCGAGATACAGCTGGCCTTCGGCATCGCTGGTACGAACGGTGACCTTCACGATGCGACGTAGACCGGGCTCGTCCGGAATCGCTTCCGACAGAACCGCTTCCATCTTGCCGTCGCGGTCCAGCGACCAGACTTCCTTGGCCTGGGCCTTGTTTGCCCAAGCCAAGGGATCCTGCTTGCGAGGGTTCCACTTGATCAGGAAGTCGATCTGGTCCTGCTCGCGCAGGAAGTCGCGATTGTCACGGGCATCGTGTGCACTGTCCAGACGCAGCAGGATGGGCTTGTCCGTCAGTGACCGGGCCCGGGGCAAAACCCGTTTGAGGGTATCCAGAAAACCATTATTGGCGTGCTGGCTGCCAGGGCGTAGCTCGCAACCCAGGCACCAGCCTTCCTGGCCCAGATACGCGGCAATGGGTGCATAGCCGTCGTAACCCTTGTAGGTGTAGCTGACACCCTCTTTATGGGTCTGGCTGTTGTCCATGGGAAAGACATCCATATCCAGGGCAACATGGCCCATCGCCAGTGGTGACACCGGCGCTTCGACGGACTGAAGAAATTCAACGCTGGCATCCTCCAGCAATGACGTCAGGGCTTGGGCATCTTCATCAAATCGCTGGCGCAAACGGGCTGAAGATGGCGACTGCTTGATGCCCATGGCCGATTTGAAGAACGGATCTGTTCGTACCGGCTCGGCCGCCTCGAAGTCGCTCTTGCCCAGCGTGATCAGGCCCAGGTAGGTGCGGATCAGCTCAATGTTCGGAATACCGTGGCGCTTGGCGACCGTGCGAGCGGTTTTGATAAGCGACGTGTGCCGGTTCAGGCAGTGGCCCACCAGGGCCAGTCCGCCGTGGGGTGTATAGACTTCGGTTCGGGATTGCTGGAGAGTGAAAGTACGCATGAGCCAAATGCACTGACTGGGTGAATGGATGTCAGGTGCTATTATATCGCCCAAGGCCTTGTTATTGCAGGCTTTGGATACAGTTTCAGCCGGTTGAACTCACGGATTCAGGGGAGTATCTTGAAGCGGGTCTCCAATTCGCAATATGAGAAAGGGATAGCGGATCGCTATCTTTCTTATTTGCGAAAATCCTCAACTCCATATGAAGAACCTTTTCTTATTCCAGAGCTGCGATTCGCCGGTAAAGATAAGAAACACAAATATCGACTTGATTACGCAGTACTAAATCCTTATACGATGAGTAAAACTGGCTTTGAAATAAGCCCGGCATCCACGCATATGAAGGTGGATAGGATTCGTAATGTCACTAAAGTAGAAATGAATGAAGCACTACGTGATGATTGGGCTAAGGAGATGAGCAAACGTAATGAGTATTTTTCTAAATTTGGTATAAATACGATTACATTTACAGACAGAGATTTATCGGATCTGGATGGTTGTTTTTCAGTGATAGAGCAATACCTTTCTGAAAGGGTACGCAAGTTCCCAAGAGTGGAGCAGTCATTGCAAGATGCGCGAGCAGTATTTGCAGAAATTATGCTATAACAATTGGCTGTTGCCGGACGCACCTACGCTACGCTTCGGTACGCCGCAAAGCCAAGCTACATGGACTCCCCCTGCGGTCAAGCAACGCCATTTGATTTCGAAGCGGTTTGAGACTGCAGCTCTACATTCGGCCTCTGTGTGGGCATTGTTGCCCGGGCCAGGATGATGATGCGTGTGAGTGATGACCTCATTCGTTAGTCGGCTTGTTTCAGCCGCAAGGCTTAACAGGTTCAATCACTCTCGGTCTGACCGTTCCGTCATCGCTTGCCGTTGCAAGACTCGGCTGGCAGGCGTGTTCTGCCTGTCGTTGTTGCCCGTTATCAGCCCTCTGCAGGCTGTGTTTTAAACTCGGTTTGGTTCATCAACAGTGCCCAGATAATCCGGGCATTCTTGGCGGCCAATGCCACGGCGGCTCGTTTGTAGCCGCGACGTTCCACCAACCCTTTGGCCCACTGGCTGAGTTGATCGTGTTTGTCGGCGAGTTTGGCAATCACCGCTCGGGTGCCATGGATCAGCAACATTCGCAGGTACTTGTCCCCGCGCTTGGTGATTCTACCCAGCCGGGGCTTGCCTCCGGTCGAGTACTGCCTGGGTACGAGCCCGAGCCAGGCGGCGAAGTGTCGTCCGCTTTTGAACTGTCTGGGATCCGGCGCACTGGCCAATATCGCAGTGGCTGTTTGTGGGCCGATGCCGGGAATGGCCATCAACCGTTTGGCCTGTTCGTCGCGCCGGGCCATGGCTTCGATTTCCCGGTCATAGGCCAGGATCTCCTCATCGAGCTGGAGAATGCGCTGGTTGATGTTGTTGAGTAAACGCCGGGCCAGCATGGGTAAACCATTTTCGGCATCTTCCAGGATTTCGGGAATTCGATGTCGGGCGTGATAGCGCCCTTGAGGAATAATCAGTCCGAACTCGGCCAACAGACCACGAATCTGGTTGATCTGCGCGGTGCGCTCTTTGGTCAGCCCACGGCGGATGCGATGCAGGCACAGAACGGCTTGCTGGTCATCAGTCTTAATGGGAACGAAGCGCATGTTGGGCCGACTGACGGCTTCGCAGATGGCCTCGGCATCGTTGTCGTCGTTCTTGCTGCTCTTGCGATACGGCGTGACAAAGCGGGGCGCAATGATCCGGGCATCGTGGCCGAGTTTGGTTAACTCTCGAGCCCAGTAATGGGCACCGGAACAGGCCTCCATGCCGATCAGGCACGGAGGCAGTTGTGCGAAGAACGCCAGCAGTTTAGGGCGATTGAGCCGTTTGCGAACCACGACCTTGCCGTGTTGATTGGTGCCATGAATACTGAACACAGTTTTCGCCAGATCGATGCCGATGGTTGTAACATTCATGATGACTCCTCCTGCTTTCGATTGAAGACTTCGACACCTTCAATGTGGCACATCGATGCCGTGGGAGCAGGGGGAGTCCATATCATTCGCTATGGTGCTCTCGGTTTACCAGAGCAACAGTAATGTGTCTGGCTACGGGAAATTCCGCCGGTTGTGGCTCACGCATCCTTTGCGCTCACTGAAAGCTGTCGGTCGTAGGATATGATATCCATAGGCCGTATGAGTTGTGCATTGCTTTCGCAATTTTGGGCAAACTAAGGGCACAGCTCTACTCGGTCGTCAATTTCAATTTATGGACTGACCGCTCACCAAGGACTTCAGTTCAATATCCGGATCCTTCAACATTTCAGGATTGACCTGCCTGCGTTGTTGAACGAGGGTCTTGCCGACCATAAAAGCGATGGGCAGGTTGACCGCATCAACAGCAATGACACAGCCATCGCGGAGATAGAACACCGCAAATCCCTTGTCTTCCGGGCTTCCGCGCAGCACACGCTGATCATGATGTTGCGACAACCCCACCATCTGCAGACGCACGTCATATTGGTTCGACCAGAACCATGGAGCGCTGTTATAGGGTTTCTCCTCGCCCATCAGGGTTGCCGCCGCTGTCCGGGCCTGATCAACCGCGTTGGCGACAGATTCAAGGCGCTGCATCTTCTCGAAGAAAAGATTCCGGTGGCGGGTAGAGGCGCCGATCGCCAGGATGGCGGGATCTTCTGTGCGGGTAAACTCGTCAACAATAATGCCGTCATCACAGGGCA
>NZ_CAKZMP010000302.1 GCF_937128705.1 uncultured Kiloniella sp.
CGCAAAATGGCTTCAAGATAAGATAACAGGTGTTCCTTGGGCAGGAATTCACGAACGACCTTACCAATCATGGGTGTACGACCCTGACCACCACCAACGTGGACTTCAAAGCCAACTTCGCCTTCATCGTTCTTAACAATCGCCAAGCCAATATCGTGAACACGAATGGCAGCACGGTCAGTTGTTGCCCCCGTCACAGCGACCTTGAACTTACGGGGCAAGAAGGTGAACTCTGGATGTAGAGAAGACCACTGGCGAATGATTTCGCAGTAAACCCGCGGATCTTCAATCTCGTCGGCTGCAGCACCAGCATACTGGTCAGACGTTGTGTTTCTTATGCAGTTACCACTGGTCTGGATCGCATGCATTTCAACATCAGCAAGCTCTTTAAGAATAGCGGGAACGTCCTTAAGTACAGGCCAGTTATATTGAATATTCTGACGTGTCGTAAAGTGACCATAGCCCCGGTCATATTTGCGGGCAATATGGGCCAGTTTACGCATCTGCACTGAATTGAAAGTCCCATAAGGAATAGCAACACGGAGCATATAGGCGTGTAGTTGCAGATAGAGACCATTCATCAAACGTAATGGTTTAAATTGATCTTCGGTCAAATCGCCTTCGATACGGCGTTCTACCTGATCCCCAAACTGGGCAACACGTTGCTGAACAAAATCATAGTCAAATTCATCATAGCGATACATTGCGTTATTCCTTAACTGGCCCAGATGAAACTGACCCCGATGAATTGGCCGGAGTATTATGACCATACTCAACGGTTGGGCCTTTTGCCCGAATACCTTCCTTGACTGAAAGTGGCTGAAGACCAGCTTCATTGCGCCCCACTTTAATCAGGTAAGGACCAACAATAATCTGGTTCGCTTCTGCTTTTTCAGCCTCGGCCAACAACAATGCTTCGCCATCTTTATCTTCAACGGCCTTTGCAGATGAAAAATGATCTGTCCATTCTGCATCTTCACCAAAATAGACAACACCACCACCAAGCAGTCTGTTCGCAGTCATAATTTGCAATGACATATTCTTTACTCTCTCCAAAACGTGCCGCTTATTGCGCGGCAACGGCGACTTCATTCAAAAAGGAAGCCGTATTTGTATTTTCCATCGCAGCAGTCGTAATCTGCTGTAAATCTGATGTATCGGCATAGGCCGCAACTGATCCGATAACGATCAGTGAAGGACCAGTCACCTGATGTCGCTTAACCATCTCAGCAGCATCAAAAAGCTGTCCGGGAAGAACCCTTTGATCAATACGCGTTCCATTCTCGATGATCGCAATTGGTGTCTTTGGATCCTGGCCGTGTTTAATCAAGCGATCAGATATTTGCCCGGCATTCTTAAGCCCCATATAGAAGACCAATGTTTGGCGACTGTTGATCAAGCTTGACCAATCAGCTGCGGTCATATCATCACCTGTCTGCCCAGTAACAAAAGTGACCATCGATGCGTGTTCGCGATGAGTTAACGGTATGCCCGATGCAGCTGCGCAACCAACCGCTGCCGTAATCCCCGGAACGACATCAACTTCAATCCCTGCAGATTGCAGTACATCCATTTCTTCACCACCACGACCAAAAACAAATGGATCGCCGCCCTTCAGACGAACAACGCGCAATCCCTTACCTGCTTCGCGAACAAGAATGTCATTAATTTCGTCCTGGGTATGGCTGTGATGCCCCGGCTCTTTGCCCACATAGATACGATCTGCATCGCGGCGCACATAGTCGAGAATTTCATCACTGATCAATCGGTCATACACAACGACATCAGCCTGTTGCATAAACCTCATGGCGCGAAAGGTAAGAAGATCCGGATCACCTGGGCCCGCACCAACGATGGCAACATGACCATCTGCATTTTCCTGTTTCCAGTTCCGGTTAATGAGCCCAAGCATACTCTCACGGGCAGAAACTTCACGCCCAGACAGAACAGACTCAGCGATGGGGCCATCAAAGAAATTTTCCCAAAACTTTCTACGATCATTACCGTTAGAAATGGTTCCCTTTACCGCCCCGCGAAAACTGTCCGCGAACGAGGCAAGACGTCCGAGCGCTGGGGGTAACATCCCTTCAATTTTCTCGCGAAGATTACGTGCAAGAATTGGCGCAGAACCACCACTTGAAATACCAATAACAATCGGCGAGCGATCAACAATCGCAGGCATAATGAAATCTGACAGTTCCGGGCGATCAACGGCATTAACCTTAATGCCCAGTGCTCGTGCAGCTTTCGCAACCGCTGCATCAATTTCTTCGATATCAGTTGCCGCAAAAACAAGACTTGCACCTGTAACGTCTTCATTCAGAAATTTACGCCCCAGATGAACAACCTCAGCCTGCGCAACCAGCTCTTCGATCTCGGTACAGAGTGAAGGTGCGATCACAGTTACCGCAGCATCAGCTTTACGAAGCAAACGCAGTTTTCTTGCAGCTAAGTCGCCGCCGCCAACCAAAACAACTTTCTGCCCCTTAAGAGACAGGAAAATCGGAAAGTGATCCATGACACCCTCACACCTATTTCACACATAATTACGAGAAATTATTTTCTCAATTACATTAACTCACAGTGAATAGATGACATGTTTTGAAAAAATTACAAGTAAAAATGAAATTTTTTATTATTTAACACAAAAAATACGTTTTATTGATTTCAACAATAAACACCAATTATTGAATATAAAATCCATTTTAAAGAATATTTAAATTTATATAATAAATACAAAACACTAGAAAAATTAACGATTTCAATAACGAATAAATTTACCATACAAGAAAAGGATTTTTCACATTTCTCGTCGGGAAAAAGATAAATACAGGAGATAAATAAATTTTATATTCACACTTTATTTCGTGTAGTTACTCGTATCAAATCAATAATACACTTCTGGTGTGTGATTATATCCAGTTCTTTTAGATTAGATATCACAGTGTGCTTTATTATGGAATATACAGCATTTAAAGATAAGTCAGCGGCTTCCATTTCATCTTGCCCCATGAGTATTCTTGCTATGAACATCCCTGTAAACAGATCACCCGTTCCCGAAGGGCCATTTTGTAAAAATGGTGTGGTGTATAACGTTGCATCTTCTCGGCGAACGACAAGTGTATGTGTTGTTTCTTTCTCACCAAAATCGGCAGACGTAATCACCACACAACGTAAATTGAAATCTCCCATCAGCTTACGTGCAGCGGCAACCATATCATTATGGCTCTGGCAACTTGTTGCGGTAAGAGTATCAAACTCAAATTTATTGGGTGTGATAATATCAGCAAGAGGCAACAATTTTTGTGCAATTAACTCTGGTATTCCCGCTGTGACAAAAAAACCTTTTCCCACATCCCCCATCACAGGATCTAAGCAGTAAATCCCATTAGAATTACAAGCCTTAAAACGCTTTACGGCTTTCTCAATAACATATCCATTGTCCAACGTCGCAAGGTAGCCGCTCTGAAATCCTCCGCTGCCATGAAAAACCCCGCGTTCTTCCAGCCCAGAAAACAGATATTGCAAAAGATCACTCTCTACAGCCCGTCCATAAAAGCTAGCATGTGCAGGATGATTAGATAAAATTGTCGTTGGAACTGAATGCACAGAAACACCGAGCTTCTGCATCGGAAATGCCGCCGCAGAATTCCCGACATGCCCGTAACAAACATGAGATTGGGCCGAGATAATTGATGGCATAGCTTTTCCCCTACATGAACACCGCAAGCATGACGTGCCTTACTAGAAGCTCCCCGCTCTCAAAGAAACAAAGATTGTCTATGGTAGCGAGACAGGAAACCCTTCCGTTAGAGCAGCTGATTTCATAACCTTTTCTTGGTCAATTGTTTCAGCTTTTAACTCAACAACAAAATCCGGGAAATACCGATCAAACCAGCTCTTTACAGGTTCGAGAATATTATTTTGCAAAGAGCTATCCATCAAACTGCTGACACGCGTTACATGTTTCAGATAGGCATCCTTCTGATCTCGCGAATAGAGGCGTGTAAACAATCCCAACACCTTGGCATGCCTCTGTGCTGATAGAGCATAATACCAAGACATAAAAACCTTCCCCACGTCACTATCCCGGTCGATTTCCATCGCCTTGAGATAGCGATCGATCATTCTTGTCCTCAAGCCTTCATCAATATCGCGACGGGCATCCTCGACCAAAGACATCAGATCATAAGGTGCGGCACCAAGTACAGCCGTCTGAAAATCCAATAGACCACATGATGCGACACCTTCACGCCCATTTAAAATCATAAGATTATCAATATGGAAATCCCGCAGAACCAAAGTCGTTGGTAGCAAAGGAAGCGATTTAAAAACCTGACACCAAGCCGACACATAGGCCTGCCGCGCCTCAAGAGACAGAGCTTCACCTTTTATGCTTGGCACATACCAGTCCGCCATAATAAGTGCCTCCTTTATCAAAAAGGCTAGGTCATAAGGCGGCATATCGATTTGAGCTAACTTTTCAGATGAATGCATTGTAACCAATACATCAACAGCAAGCTCATAGAGCTTTTCTTCATCCCATCCTGCATTCAAAAGTTTTGCGTAGGTATTATCGCCAAAATCTTCCAGCAACAGAAAACCGTTTTCAATGTCTTCTCGATGGATAACAGGGGTCGAAACACCACAGGATAATAAATGCCGCCCAACCTTTGCAAACACGGCAACAGGTTCAGCAATACCAGGCGGCGCATCCATAACGATCTTTGTCTCATCGCCCTTGGACAACCTGAAGTAACACCGCGCAGAGGCATCAACAGGTAAAGCCTCAACAGCAGCACCTTCCCAACCGGCGTTTTTTATAAAAGCGATTCTCTGCTGCTCTCTTTGATCGGGGATAATGCTCACCAATAGCTCCATTTAACAAAACGCATGTATTCTCAATAGCTTTTCACCTTATATCCGAAAGAGAAAAGGAAAAACAGAAGATGTAACATTCTGGATATTGACAAGATGTATAGACAAGTTATTTTGTATATACATATTCCTGAGTTGGAAAGTTGGAAAAATGAAAAAGAACACACGCACAATCCGCGCGCCACACGGCCCAGAACTTTCATGCGAAAGCTGGTTGAGTGAAGCACCGCTTAGAATGTTGATGAATAACCTCGATCCGGATGTCGCCGAACACCCAGAGGAATTGGTTGTTTATGGCGGGATTGGCCGCGCGGCCCGAAACTGGGAATGTTACGATAAAATTGTCGAGAGTTTGAAGAAACTCAAAGACGATCAAACGCTTCTTGTACAATCCGGTAAACCCGTTGGCATTTTCCCAACGCATTCGGATGCCCCTCGTGTTCTGATTGCCAACTCCAACCTTGTTCCAAACTGGGCGAACTGGGAACACTTTAACAAGCTCGATAAAGCTGGCCTGATGATGTATGGCCAAATGACCGCTGGATCATGGATCTATATCGGCAGTCAGGGTATTGTTCAGGGCACCTATGAAACTTTTGTCGAAGCAGGACGTCAGCACTATAACGGCGACCTTTCTGGCCGCTGGATATTAACAGGTGGCCTTGGTGGCATGGGCGGCGCCCAACCGCTTTCCGCAACAATGGCCGGCGCCTCTATGCTGGCCGTTGAGTGTCAGGAAGACCGTATTGATATGCGTATCCGTACGGGTTATCTGGATAAAAAGTGCACTGACCTTGATGACGCGCTTAACATTATAAATGATACCGTTGCCAACAAAAAAGCAATATCTGTTGGCTTACTTGGCAATGCTGCTGATATCTTCCCGGAACTCGTCAAACGCGGTGTACGCCCTGATATCGTAACCGATCAAACCTCAGCACACGATCCCCTTAACGGATACCTTCCACAAGGTTGGACCTGGGGTGAGTATGTCGAACGATCTCAAAAAGATCCCAAAGGCACAACAACTGCAGCAAAGAAATCCATGGCTGTCCAAGTTCAGGCGATGCTCGATTTCCATGCACAGGGCATCCCGACAGTTGACTACGGTAATAATATCCGTCAGATGGCCCTAGAAGAAGGCGTGGAAAATGCCTTTGATTTCCCTGGTTTTGTTCCAGCCTATATTCGCCCCCTCTTCTGTCGCGGTATAGGCCCCTTCCGTTGGGCTGCACTTTCCGGTGACCCAGAGGACATCTATAAAACGGATCAAAAGGTCAAAGAACTTATTCCGGATGATCCACATCTACACAACTGGCTGGATATGGCCCGTGAACGTATCCACTTCCAAGGGCTTCCATCCCGTATTTGCTGGGTTGGACTAGGGCAACGTCATAAACTTGGCCTCGCCTTTAACGAAATGGTCCGCAATGGCGAGCTTAAAGCACCCGTTGTTATTGGGCGTGATCACCTGGATTCAGGGTCGGTTGCAAGCCCAAACCGTGAAACAGAAAGCATGATGGACGGATCTGATGCTGTGTCAGACTGGCCTTTACTTAACGCGCTTCTAAACACTGCGGGTGGCGCGACATGGGTATCCTTACATCACGGTGGCGGTGTTGGTATGGGCTTCTCGCAACACTCTGGTGTGGTTATCTGTGCTGATGGTACAGAAGCCGCGGACAAACGATTAGGCCGTGTTCTCTGGAATGATCCCGCGACAGGTGTTATGCGTCATGCAGATGCCGGATACGAAATTGCTAAAAAATGTGCTCGGGATAACAATCTCGACCTTCCTATGGAGTCAGATAAATGAAATCACTAGTCCTGACACCCCGTCAACTAACACTCTCAACTCTTCGCGCCCTTACATTTGATGATGTAAAGATTGAACTGGATCCAGCCTGCAAAGAGCAAATTGCAGCTTCGACCGAAACGGTTCGCGATGTATTAAGAGACGGCAGAACCGTTTATGGCATCAATACCGGTTTTGGACGCCTTGCCTCAACACGCATTGATGACGAGCAGCTAGAAGAGTTACAGAGCAACCTTGTCTTGTCCCACGCGACGGGTATGGGTCCATTGCTTGATGATGAAGTTGTTCGCCTTATTCTTGCACTCAAGGTCACATCACTAGCCCAAGGGTTCTCAGGTATCAGACAGGAAGTTCTTGATTACCTGATCACCTTCTACAATGAAGGTCTTTACCCTTGTATTCCATCAAAAGGATCCGTTGGTGCCTCTGGCGATTTGGCTCCGCTCGCCCATATGTCCGCTTTGATAATCGGTGCAGGAAAAGCCCGTTATAAAGGCGAGATTATGCCTGCCAAGAAAGGTCTGGAGCGCATTGGGTTAAAGCCAATGGTTCTTGGCCCCAAAGAAGGCCTCGCCCTGTTGAACGGAACTCAAGTTTCGACAGCCCTAGCCCTTGTTGGCCTGTTCAGAGCAGAAAACCTGATGAATGCCAGCACACTTATTGGTGCAATGAGTGTTGAAGCGGCCAAAGGATCACATGTTCCCTTTGATCCCCGTATTCAAGAAGCGCGGGGTCAAATTGGACAAGCAGACATCGCATCTGTTTTCAGAACCATTCTGGATGGTAGCCCGATCAAAGACAGCCACGCAGACTGTTCAAAGGTTCAAGATCCATATTCTCTTCGCTGCCAACCCCAAGTTCTTGGTGCCTGTTTGGACCATATGCGTTTTGCAGCTAGCATTTTCGAACGCGAAGCCAATGCCGTGTCTGATAATCCACTGGTTTTCACAAAAGAGGGCGACATCCTATCAGGCGGCAACTTCCATGCTGAGCCAATTGCCATGGCATCTGACGTCCTTGCCCTAGCCATTTCAGAAATGGGCGCCCTGTCCGAACGTCGTATTGCACTCTTGATGGACAGTTCAATGTCAGGCTTGCCGCCCTTCCTTGTTGCGGGAAGCGGCCTTAACTCTGGCTTCATGATCGCACAGGTTACCGCCGCAGCCTTGGCGTCCGAGAATAAATCCCTCGCTCACCCGGCCTGTGTGGATAGCCTGCCAACATCAGCCAATCAGGAAGATCATGTTTCCATGGCAACCTTTGCCGCGAGACGTCTTTCTGATATGGCAAAAAATACGTCGGGCGTTTTGGCTGTCGAGCTTTTATCAGCAGCCCAAGGCATTGACTTTCTCAAGCCACTAAAGACATCACCAACACTTGAAACTGTTATGGAAAGATTGCGCAAAGACGTCGCCTTCTTCGAACAGGACCGTTATTTTGCCGATGATCTGGAAGCTGCAGAAAGTTTAGTTTGGGACGGAACCTTTAACAAAATCTCAAAAGCAGACTTCCTACCAAGTCTAGAAAAGAAATAATCCAATCAACAACAATAAAAATTCAATAACCGATAATCATTTCTACTACGTTTGGTAAAATATTACCTTCAAATAATCATAGCTTCCTTCTAGGGAGCTATGATTTCTTGTACTGTAATGAGACATTCATGTTTTCTTAAGCGGCTGACTGATAATAGACACTTCTCTATCTTGAACAGCATAATAAAAACAATTTGGCCGACCTGTATGACAAGCTGGCCCGGTTTGATCAACGAGCATCAAAACCGTGTCTTCATCACAATCAAAACGGAACTCGATTAATTTTTGACAATTGCCCGAGGTTTCCCCCTTACGCCAAAGCTTTCTACGAGAGCGCGACCAGTAACATACCCGGTTAGTTTCCAGAGTTTCATGGATAGCATCATAATTCATCCAAGCAAGCATTAGCACCTCACCAGTATCATGCTGTTGCGCAATCGCAGGAACCAACCCTGCATCGTTATAGTTAATTAATTTTGCAATATCAGCACTCATGCCACGACCTCGTATTAATAATTTATCTCAAACTAAAGGTAGAAATTTCTATATTTGGACAGCTCGGTTACTAGTTTTTGGTTGCCAGCCTTCGATTAACTCAATAACAGTACGTTATAACATTACACAACTTAATCAATGGCAAAAACATATGACAAAAGAAGCAAAAACTAAGAGTCTCTCAGAAACACGACAAACTCCTAGTCGTGAGGAGGCTATGCAAGCCGTAAAAACACTCATTTCATGGGCAGGTGACAACCCTGATCGTGAGGGGCTAATTGATACCCCTAAACGCGTCGTAAATGCATATAAGGAATTTTTTGCGGGTTATGAAATGAATCCAGATGAAATTCTTGCCAGAACATTTGAGGAAGTTGAAGGCTATGATGAAATGGTCATCATAAAAAATGTGCGGTTGGAATCACATTGTGAGCACCATATCGTGCCGATACTTGGTAAGGCACATATTGCCTATATCCCTGATAAGCGTGTGGTCGGCATCAGCAAACTAGCTCGTTTAGTTGATGTTTATGCGAAACGCCTTCAAACCCAAGAAACTCTTACAGCCCAGATTGCTGACACACTCGAGCGTGTACTTAAACCTAAAGGTGTTGCAGTTGTCATTGATGCCGGACATCAATGTATGACAACACGTGGTATACATAAGACTGAAACCAGTACGGTCACTAGCCGAATGCTTGGCCTATTCCGTAAAGACCCCCGTACGCGTGCTGAGTTTATGAACCTAATAACTAAAATTTAGAAACTTTATTGGCAAAGATTCTATTCTACATAAGAGTAGCAATTCTGTGGCAGCCTCAATGACTGCGTGCATCCGGAGGAATTAAAATTCACGCCCCACCAGATGTGTGCCTCCTAAACCTATCTTTTATTAAACAGAGCTATGGCAAGGCAACAGAAGATGTGACCTTCATTTGCACAGGACCGTTATTTTATCAATGATCTGGAAGCTGCAGAAAACCCCGTACGGGAAGGGACATTTAACTCAATTTCCCGACCTGATTTCCTGCCTAGCCTTGATTAAAATGATAAATTGCTCTTTTAAAGTTCCAAATTGAAGCAACTTATTGACACAAATACAGTGTATTTCCCGTAGAATAGTAAGTTTCGACTGGAAATATGCTGTAAAACCATGCATCTATAGTTTTATTAATAATAACAAGAAACGATCAATAACGCTTAAAGCGTGCGGGGACATATAATGGATGCCGAGAGCTGCGATAAAAAAGTACCTCTTTACCAGAAGGTAAAAGAATACATTATCAATCATATTCAATCTGGCCAGTGGCAACCAGGATTTCAAATACCGTCAGAAAACGAACTAACCCAAAGCCAGAATATGTCACGTATGACAATTCACCGGGCTTTACGGGAACTCACCACAGACGGATGGTTGATGCGTGTTCAAGGTGCAGGAACCTTTGTTGCGGAACCCCGCCCCCAATCGGCAGTACTTGCAATAAAAAGCATTGCTGAGGAAGTTAGATCTCGTAATAGCCAATATAGCAACGAAGTCATCCTACTTACACAAGAACAAGCTTCTGCAAACGTTGCGGGTGTGATGAATCTGGAATTAAATTCCCCAGTTTACCATTCTGTTATTCTTCACAAGGAAAACGGGACACCTATTCAGCTGGAAGATCGCTATATAAATCCTGCTGCAGCTCCCGATTATCTAAATCAGGATTTTAGGGATATCACTCCCTATGATTATCTGGTGAAAGTCGCTCCGTTAGATAATGCCGAACATACTATTTTTGCCATTTCTCCAGAGGAAAACCAGGCTGAGTTATTGCAAATTTCCGAAACTACGCCTTGCTTGTTATTAAGAAGGCGCACCTGGTCCGAGGGGAAAGCAGTTACCTATGCCAAACTCATCCACCCCGGGAATCGATATAGTTTGGGCGGAACGTTTCAAGGATAGCTGTAGAATAAAAAAACACTTTAACATAAGTGATAAGCTATAGACCTTTTTTGATATCTCTCATCAAAAATCGGGCAGGATGTATTGCATCTCTGATATCCGTAGAAATCGGCAGAGCATCAAAGCCACATATCAATTTCACGAGATAATTGGCCATCAAAGGTGCAGTCAAAAACCCACGGGACCCAAAACCAACAGCACAAAACAGGTTTTCGTAATACTCACCCCGTGGCCATGATGGCTTGCTTTTTTGCCCATTCTTCAAACCCGCATAATCATGACGATATTGCTGTTCCTGATAGACAGGACCGACAAGCGGCAACCGATCAAAGGTTGTTCCCCGAACGGATGTCCGCCCCCCCAGATCTAGCGGATCTATTTGTGCTGAAATTTCGGGAACAATTTCATTAAGAAGCGACAAGTTATGATCATGTCGTTCTTTTATAACAGATCTATTTTCAGCCTCATCATAGCAATAGAGTCGCTCAAAGGTGGCTCCAAAAACGTGCTGTCCTTTGATAGCGGGTGTGATATATCCGCTACCATTTACAATAGTCTTTAAATTTGCACTGACCTTGTTAGGCGGGCAAGTACTGACTTGTCCTCGGTTCATAATCACTGACAAGCTTTCAGGTTGTGCGAAATTCTTAACATTAAATGCGTTGGCAAGAACAACGCTATCAAACTCAAGGTCCTCGCAAGATTCCGACATTGAGAGCTTCCATTTACGCTGTCCTTGATCTGTAAACGGCTCAAGTAATGTCACTTCACAATTGAGCCTGACATCAATCCCACGGGTTAAGGCCATTGCAAGAGCAGTCGTATTGAGGCATCCCGCGTAGGGATACCAGACACCCGGCGATGTCAGATTAATACCAGCGATCTCAGAAGCACTATTTGCATCAACAATACAAAAATGATCCTGTGGCAGAACGTTCGAGGCCACAAAAGACTGTCGACGTTGAAGTTCTTTGTCATCGCCAATAAGATCCAAAGATCCGCACTGATGATGCCAGATTTCCTGCCCTGTCTGTTCTTCCAGTTTTCGATAAAATCTCAAAGCGTAGAGATAACAAGATGCTAAATACTGCCCCAATACAGTACCGTTACGCATCAACTTAGGTTCAAATACCGCAGCCGGATTTCCTGACGCCCCCTCGGCAATAGAAGATGCCTTATCAATCAAAGTAACATCGACACCTGCACGTGACAGGCTATAGGCCAGACAATTCCCGACAATTCCAGCGCCAACAACGGCTACTTTTTTAGGTTTGTTTTGTACTTTAGGGATATCAAACCAAGGTAGCGATCCGGGATAAAATCTTCTTTTGTCCTCATCAGCTTTATCAGGCGAGAATACCCCAACGATGCGTTCTCGTTTAAAAGCGTACCCTTTGCGTCTATCAATCTTAAAACCAGCATCTTCTAATCCACGGCGAACATGTCCAGCCGCTGTAAAGCTGGCCAACTTTGTACCCGATTTGGATTTCGCCGCCAGCAATTCATAAACCTCTGCATTCCACATGTCGGGATTTTTCTTAGGAGCAAAACCATCCAAAAACCAGGCATCAGCCTGCCCCGAAAAACACGTTAGAACTTCCCTAACGTCGCCAAAGAGAAGAATGAGCGTAACATTATCTCGTTCAAACTCCAGCGTGTGAAAACCAGGGCTAAGATCTGGGTAAGCCTTAATAAGCTCATCACGATTTTCTCCAAGCTCATCCCAAGGCTTCAACGATTTTTGCAGCTGAGTACGGCTAAGAGGAAAACCTTCGACGGAAACAAAGGTTAGATGCTGATCTGCTCGAGAAGTTTTTTTCCATTCTTTCCAAGTAACTAAGAAATTTAATCCCGTTCCGAACCCTGTTTCACCGATAACTGTATTCTGTTGATCTTTCCAAAGTTCACTTCCTCCAACAGCATTTAGAAAAACAAACGCGCTTTCCGCTAATCCATTAGAAAGGGAATAATACACATCATCATATTTGCTAGATACCGGAACAAGATTATCCCGCCATTCCAGTTCGGCAGTACTAAATTCAGTCATTAAAAAAACCGTTAAAAGAGTTCATGACTTTTAGCTTTTTGGGATCTTAAAGAAAAGTACTGTCGTCAGAAATAGAAAAAGCCAGCTACTGTGGTTAGTAGCTGGCTTTTTTACGAAATAAAAGCTTAGTTACCAAAAAGCTTTTTCAAAGCATCTTTTGGCTTTTCAATAACTTCATCGACACCGCCGGCAGCATCACCATCGCCAAGAGGTAATTTCACTCCCCCTTCGCCACTCGTAACACCTTCGATAAGAGCGGATGGATCTTTCAGTTGATCAGTCAAGGCCCCTGCAAGATCTGGAGCAACTTTAGGATTACTCCACGAGCCCGTAATCATTAACGGCACAGCAAGCCCTTTGGCACCACTATCACCACCTTGCCCTTCAAGGTCACCGACAAGCTTTGGCTCTAAACGGTAGTTCAAGGTTTTAGGCGGCATAGGAACAGTCCCTTTGCCAGAAAGCCTGAACAAAGGCGCAATCATGCTCAAATCCTGATTATTCACAACGCCCTGCTGAATAGTATAGGTACCAGATAACTCTGCAAAATCAGTAGATTGAGCTTCATCAAAAGAATTCTGCAAGGCATCCAATGATACATTACGGATCAGACCAGGAATATTCACGCCCTTGACGGCCCCGTCCTGAAAAATGAAATCTCCGGTTCCGTTGAGATTAGAAACCATCGCTTTCTGAGAAGCCCCCTGTGTCGTCAGGTTTGCTTTGGAACTAAGAGTTCCCAAAAGTTTTTCGAAATCTGCACTATCAGACAACAGTGGTTCAGCTTGAACACCGGAAAGGTCAAAATTAATTGCAGTTGTTGGTGTTGCTTTTGAACTATCCAGAACAACTTTACCACGGGCTTGCCCGTCATAGAGCGCAAGTTGTTTCAAGTCTGCGGTTAACTTGCCACCTTGAAGTAGGATACCAAGCTCACTGACACCAATTGTAATCTTTCGGATTTGTACACCCTCGGATTTAAGGGCCAGATCAGTATTTACAGATTTCAACCCAGAGAAATCAATTGGCGTATCATCCCACCCCTGATCAGCACTTGCACTCTGCGCCGTTGCAGCTTCACCAGATGTGTTTCCAGTAGATGCATCATCCGTAGCTGCTGTTTCTGGCGGTAGGTAAGGCGTAATATCCAGAACCCCCGTAGAAAGTGCGGCAACTATATTTGGTACAGCACCAGAACTATCAATTTTCAACGCACCCTGAGCAGTCAACGCATCAAATGCAAGAGATACATCATCAAACGCAACCACAGGACCGTTTAGATCAAGTTGTCCTTTCACGGACAATTGACCAAAGGTTTCTTCATTTTGACGCTCAATCGGTGCGCCGACCCAATCGGTCAAACCTTTAACAGATGGAACATCAAGATCAAGAGCGCCAGCAAGAGCAAAAGCACTTGCCTGTTGCGCTGTTCCATTGAAGCTAAAGTTTACCGGAGATGAACTAACTGATGCTTCAAGAGCTGTACTTGCACCGTTCATCAGGCTTTCAAGATTAGCAATATCTGCTTTTAAATTAATCGTTTCTGCTTTCCAGTCCAAACGACCATCCAAGGACAAGGGTTCATTCAAGGCATCCAGGGAAATTTCAAGGTTTAACGCCTCAATATCTTCTTTTGTTCCTGAAGAGAGGTCTGTGAAGTGTAATTCACCATCCTGAATACGAACATCACCCAGAGACAATCCACTAAGGCTAGCGCTGCTTCCTCCTTCAGAAGATTCAGAACTTTCAGCCGCTGCGGTATCACTTGCTGGATCTTGAGTTCCCTCAAGTTCCCAGTTTGGCTTCCCGTTTTTGTCAACTTCAAGATTAATAACAGGCTTCACAAGTACGAAGCGATCAATAACAACTTCACTAGATAACAACGGCATGACCTGTAACTCGAGCGCCATCTGCTCAAGAGTTACCATGTCTTTGCTTTGCCCCTGATCATAGTTCGCTAAAGC
This sequence comes from uncultured Kiloniella sp., assembly GCF_937128705.1. GTDB lineage: Bacteria > Pseudomonadota > Alphaproteobacteria > Kiloniellales > Kiloniellaceae > Kiloniella. Next base: position 14,681 of record NZ_CAKZMP010000302.1, read on the forward strand.
AACATCGTTGACTTCAACAGCGACAGTCGGGAATAGGCTGAGAGAAATTTTCCCTCCAATTTTCAAATCGCGCCCCGTCGCCTCTTTCGCTTTTGCGGCAATTTCAGGCTTGTAATCTTCGAGAGAAATAAAGAAGGGAGCAATCAACAGAACAGCAATGACCAACAGAATTAAGCCGCCAATTGATAAGAGTATTTTTTTCATTTTTAGTCTCCATTACACGATTTAATAAAAACCATGCAAATGACACGATTATTGAAGGATATAGACGAATAACAATAAGGCGGTACCCGCATTAAGCCAGTACCGCCTTTTTATTCTGGCACTAATCAGCCAGACATGTGAATTACTTCACGAGTGTCACGATAACACGACGGTTTCTGAATTCAGAAATGCCATCACCTGTGTCAACCGCAGGAGCATTCTCGCCAACACCTTGGCTTTGAACGATAGAAGCAGCAACACCGTGGCTTTCAAGTGCACTTACAACAGCAGCGGCACGTCTGTTAGCTAGGTTCTGGTTGTATTCAGAAGAACCAGCTGTATCAGTGTGACCAGCAACAATCACTTTTGAGGGTGAATGTTTCTTCACAGCAGCAACGATCACAGAAACTTCTGCCTGTGCATCAACAGTCAGCACATCAGAGTCGAAATCAAAGTAAACTGCATAAGGCGCTGGTGCCGGAGCTGGCGCTGGTGCAGGAGCTGGTGCCTTGGCTTTAGGTGCCATTGCTGCATCAACTTTAGCCATTGCAGCAAGGAAACCGTCACGACATGCCGCGATATGGTCAGGCTGAATATTCTCTTCTTGCTCTTGTATCCAGCAATCGAACATAACCTGTGCGTTTGCAGCAGACGTCGGCGCTACGTCACCAGCACCATTTGCCAAAGCAGAAGCAAGGCGGTCATGTGCAGAAGAAAGATCATCAACAAACTCTGCGCCAAGATCCCAGTTTGCTACCTCTTCAGGAGCAACAACTTTACCATCCGCAGAGGCCAATGCTTTATTTGCAAACAGGTCGGAATCACCCCAATCCTGTTCGGATTTCTCATCACCAGAAAGGCCTACGTAACCTTTATATAGCTCTCTTGTAAAAGAGGAGCCTGAAGGCTCTGCATCGCTGGCCATTTGATAACGATCAGCACAAGCAGATAAAGATACAGCCGCAACACCGGCCAACAAAGCAAACTTTAAACCCCGCATGATATTCTCCCTTGAAGGTTTAGATATTCATAAAAAAACGAGACAAACAACAAACTAATTCAGGTACTAAATTATTTAGAACAATCCAAACTTAACTGTATGATATTTGCACAAATAAGAGTGAACATATTACCGCTTCTTTTTTGTAAATACTAGAGACCACATTCCCAGCCTCATTATTAACACAAAGAAAGTAACACAAAATCAGATAGATACCAAAAGGAATCAATACTTGTCGCTGTCAAAGCTTCTCCCAAAATCAGGTTGACACTAGAATGGAACAAACAAAACATCAACCTGAAGTAATTAAAAACATTGTTTGTTTAATGTCTTGTTAAAAAGAATACAGACCTAAAATAAAAACACATCTTGGTAAAATTACGTACCTGTATAACGTTGTTCTAATTAGAATTTTACAGGTCCCTGATCTCTCATAAATTATTACGCCTTGCCAGAAAAAGCTTATCACTCTTCTATGACACTTTCATTATCCTCTTTCTTTGAGAGCAAGAACTTACACCTGCTAAACCCTGAGGCGATAAAGATAATAACAAAAACAATCAAATATGATATTGTATCTCAAAAAAATCGGAAAAAGGTCAGGAGAAATAAAAATGGAAACACCTCAAATAGCTGACACCACGCCATGCATTATCCAGCTAGAGGAAGGGAAAACTTACTTTTGGTGTGCTTGTGGGCGGTCTAAAAAACAGCCTTTTTGCGATGGCAGTCATAAGGGAACCAATTTTCAGCCTTTATTATTTAAAGCTGACAAATCAAAAAAATACTTCCTATGTCAATGTAAACATAGTTCAAACAAACCTTTTTGCGACGGCAATCACAAGCACCTGCTTTGAATAAGGAATTAATGCTCCCCCCTAAAGATTATAACTCTCATACTTTTGCCAATCAGCCTTTTTAATGCCTGACAAAAGTTCCTCCTGAGCAAGCAAGCCTGATTGCGTATCCATAACGGAAACAACAGAAGCTGAATTAATAGAAGCAGCTTTCAGTGCTAACTCTTCCTCTTTACCAAGACCGATAAAAGACGCAAATGTTGAGGCAAAGGAATCCCCTGCACCCGCTGTCCCCATAACTTTTGCTTTTTGCGCCGGACAGAACATAATTTGTTCTTTTGTCCCTAAATAAGCACCTTCTTTGCCATTCGTGACCAACAATCTCTCTGGTCCAAGACTGTTAATTATCTTGGTAAATTCGCGGAGGCCCATCATTGTACCAGAGACGCCAACGCCTTTTTTTAATAACTCAGGAAGTTTTTTATCATCGGAGTAAGCACAGGGATGGATCGCATCGATCTCTGATTTCGCCGAGACAAATGGTACCAACTGCCCAGCTTCGACCTCGTTCATAACCAAAACGTCAATATACTGCAACGAGTTCCAAAATGATTGGGTTCGCGAAGAGAGTTGGCGAATTCCAGGGTTAGCCACAACAAGACTTCCAGCAGCCTTCGCCAATTTTACAATCTTTGGAAAGCAGTCCGCAGAAGCTCCACTCAAGCCCGTTACGTAGGTAAGCTCAATACCCTCGAACATTTCCGGTTTGATTTCATCGGGAGTGAGTAACGTGTTGGCCCCGCGCGCAACAAAAATCGTCGGATTTCTGACATGCGAAGAAACCATAACCGCACAGCCTGTAGGCAAATCAGCATTAGATAAAACCCATTGGCTACCAATTGATTTTTCTTTCAAACGCTTCAGAACCATCTGCCCTTCGATATCATCAGCCAATTTCACAACACAGGAAACATCTATGCCCAATTGCGCCATAGATACAGATGCGTTGATAGCACCGCCACCGGTGTGAGTTTCAATGTTCTCTGCATCCACTTTTTTGCCTTCTTCCAAAAGCAAAAAGTTTGTGATTGCGTTGTGCATTGTCATACGTTCGATTTCATCGTCAGATACTGATGCGATAATATCGACAGTAGCCCCACCCAGTGTCAGTGCCTTCATTATACCCGTCCTACCTGTTAATCTTGCGCGAGAGACTTGCCTACAGATCCCAGCACAGAGAAAATTTCGTCCAGCTTTGTGCCGACACCTAGTTCAGCCTGACGCACCCATTTACGTGGGTCGTATTTGCTCTTTAGCGGCTTGCCTGTTTCTGGGTCTATCTGCGCAACAAATGCATTTTGGTTCGCATTTACATAAGCCCCAACAGGTTCGGAGTACGCGTACTGAAGATCCGTATCAACGTTCATTTTAAAGACGCCGTAAGAAACAGCCTCTTTAATATCTGTCTCAGAAGAACCCGATCCGCCATGGAAAACAAGATCAAGAGACTTGTCTTCCAAGCCATAACGATCGGACATTAGTTTTTGAGAGTCTTTTAGGATCACAGGGCGAAGCTTTACATTCCCTGGCTTATAAACCCCGTGAACGTTACCGAAAGACGCAGCGACTGAGAAATCACCAAGTGGATTCAACTGTTCGTAAGCATAAGCGACATCTTCTGGCTGAGTATAAAGTTTCGGATTATCTGCACCAGTGTGCTCGGACCCAACACCATCTTCTTCACCACCAGTAACACCCAACTCGATTTCCAAACTCATATCAAGTGGTGCCATTTTCTTGAGATAATCAGCACATGTACCCACGTTATCTTCCAAAGACTCTTCAGAAAGGTCGATCATATGTGATGTGTAAAGAGGCTTGCCGTTCTTTTCACGGAACTTGGCACCTTCGGCCAACAGACCGTCGATCCATGGCAAGAGACCGCGATTTGCGTGATCTGTGTGCAAAACGACACAAACCCCATACCCCTCAGCAAGAAGATGAACGTGCTGCGCCAAAGAAACGGCACCAAGCACTTTACCCTGAAGACCATCCGGGTAAGCCGCACCAGCATAAAAGCCTGCGCCACCGTTTGAGACCTGAATAATCACATCTGATTTGTTACGGGCCGCAGCCTCTAGAACAGCATTTACGGTACTACTGCTAGTAACATTTACCGCTGGCAACGCGTAGTTTCCGGCTTTGCAAGCCTTGACGAGTTTCTCATAGTCCTTACCGGTAACAACACCCGGGCGAAGTTTTTCAGACACCGCCGATCCTCCCTGTTTTCTAGATCACAAAACGCATCTTAGCGCTTCAAATGTACGACTTGACCGCTTCGAACCGATTCATCCGCAGCCAAAACAATTTTCATACTGTTCACAGCATCCCGCATGTGAGATGTCAAATCTAAATCGTCTATAATGGCCTTTAACAGGAACTCCTGTTCTCTTTGGCAAAGGGCATCATGATCAGGCTCATCATCCATTCGTATTAAATTATCTTTGTGTGTGAATGACTTATCATCATTTAACTTTGCAGAATGACATAATAACGCGGATGTTTTGGTATGTGCATCAATATCGTCAGATTCCATTGCTTTGTTTTGATCTTCCGCAACAATAGATACACAGCCTTTGGGACCAATTACATCCTTAACGAAGAATGCCGTTTCACTCATCATTGGTCCCCAACCTGCTTCATACCATCCCACAGACCCATCATCAT
>NZ_CAKZMP010000303.1 GCF_937128705.1 uncultured Kiloniella sp.
AGAGTTCCATAACGCCGCCCCTTATCCATATCCATCACAAAAGGCGAGCCATAAGCCGGGGCAAAAACCATGGCATTACCACCGATCTCAACAGATTGCGCCGGGTTTCTTGCATGCTGGGTAAAGCGTTCGGGTGCGGTCTTGAGAAGTTCTCGAATCATGCCGGGTTCGAATTTGATATTCCAGGCTTCCGCGGAAATATCTGTAACCTGCCCGCCAGCTTTTCGAAATAGTTCCACAGTCTCAGGGTCTTCACGGAACTCAATACCTATCTCTGCCAGAATGGTATCAGCAGCTTTCTCAATCTTGATCAGGTTTTCTTCGTCAAGAAGATCATAGGTTGGAATGTTACGTTTTATAAAAGGAGTCTGCAGGTGTAAATTTTGTCCTGCCCCATCCATACGACTTGCTTGTCTCGCTGCACGACCACGATTTCGGGCTCTTCCCACCCGATGCTCATTACTATCGACACGATCAACTGACTGTCCCATTGCCTTACTTTCTTCCGAGAATAATAGGAATAGGCATATGCTATACTTATGCAATATAGTTGTGACTGGCTAAAAATCTTATTCTCAGGCTAAGTTTAATTTATGCGAAAATTAAAATCACTTATCCAATCCCCAGCATCCCTCTTCTCCTTTGAAGCGGCGGGCAGACATTTATCCTTCGCCCGGGCCGCAGAAGAGCTCAATGTTAGTCAGGCCGCCATAAGTTATGCGATCAAACAGCTTGAAAGTGCATTGAATGTACAACTCTTTTACCGAGGGCATCGGTCCGTTGAACTGACAAATGTGGGTAAACGCTTTCATAATGATGTCACCATGGGCCTTGGCCATATACACCGTTCTGCCGAAGAACTCTCTCGCTCGGATACCGAGGGCAGCATAACACTTTCTTGCTCTACAGCCTTTGCCAACTATTGGATCGTGCCAAGGTTGGGGACGCTCCGAACTAAGAACCCAGAGATTGATCTCCGATTGCAAACAACCGACAAGGATATAGATCCTGCAGTTGAAGGGATTCCACTGGGTATACGGCGCGGTATAGGCAACTGGCCCGGTCACGATGCCATTCAGATTGCCAGTGAAGAAGTCTATCCGGTTGCCAGCCCCCGATATCTTGCCGAGAACGGTCGCCCAAAAGACGCCATTGAGCTTTCAAAACGACGACTTATCTATCTGGAAGAACCTTACCGGGATCGGCCAAACTGGCATAACTGGTTTCAAGCCAAAGGTTTGGTCTGGAAAGATTACGGCGAAGGATTACGCCTGAACGATTATGCCCTTGTTATCCAAGCTGCGTTGGCCGGCGGTGGTGTTGCCCTTGGCTGGTGGCATCTGGTCGATCATTTGGTTGAACATGGTCTTTTGGTAAAGCTGGATGACAAACCAGTCCATTTTGGTGGGGATTTTTGGGTTTTATGGCCAAACCACAAACCATTAAGCCCCCAGGCAGAGCGTGTACGAGATTGGCTGATATCGTCACAAAATTCCTTGGACAATGGCCTCTATTAACGCGATATTATGCCCACCTAACAAGGAGATAATAATGTCCAGCAGTTCTGCTAACAGTCCCAAACGTACGATTGCAATGGTTGCCCATGACCGCATGAAGCCTGTGCTTCTGGAATGGGCCGACGAAAATCAAGAACAACTAAAAGAGTTTCGCATTGTTGCCACCGGAACCACCGGCCGTCTGTTGACTGAAAACCTCCCCGAACATGACATAACCGCGTTCAAAAGCGGGCCGCTTGGTGGTGACCTACAAATTGGTGCACTTATTTCAAACGATGAACTGGACGCTCTGTTCTTTCTCGTCGACCCTATGACGCCCCAACCACACGACGTTGACGTCAAAGCCTTGATCAGAATCTCAACTCTCTATGAAACACCTGTGGCCTGTAACCGGACAACAGCAGATTTCATCCTTCGCGGTATTACGGAAAAAGGCTACCAGAAACGTCCCGCACACCCCATGATCGAAGAATACGTCACACGCATTGTGTAAGGCTGACAGTCTCCATAAGATTTATGAGCCGGAAATTTTCTGAGTCCGGATTTTCCTGAATAGGGAATTTCGGGCTGATATCACTCAATCGCATGGATTACCTTAGTAACAGGTGTATCCAGACCTTCGACATACCAATTTGCCCACAAGCGATTTTCCTTATCCGGCTCTAAACTCAGGAAATTTCGGGCGAGTATATATTTTTTCCGCTGGGTTGGTAATTCCATCATTCGCGCTGTAATACCCTGTTCAATCGGCTCGACTTCATTGCTCAATTGCGTTAACAACCACCCCATCAACTTGGGTGGAGAAGGATGAACAATCCCGGACGCTGTGAGCTGATTGATAACCTTTGATCGACCATGTGCAGGTGCGCCGCGTTCGCTTTCGATAACCCCCAGACAGGCGACATGAACATCGCCGGACAGAATAGTCACACGGCAGGATTTATCTGACATAAGCCCGAGTAATCTATGGATCATCCGCAAGCGTTCAGCCCGATGATTTGGGCTCTGCCAATGATCTCTTAAATCATCTTCAAGTTCCTGTTCACCGGGCAGCCATCCCATCAAGCTTTCTATAGATCCAAAGTCTGCGTGAACAACAGGCACTGGCGATACAAAAAGCAGATGCTTTGGTCCCCCTTCATTGACTGGCAGCAAATCGTCTAGATGATGCCAAATCAAATCCCAGCTTTCCCGGGAAAGCACTTGTTTTTGTGTTCTTTCCGTCCGCGTATCCAGTGATAAAACGAGATAATTCCCAACCCTTAGAGCTGTTGAAAACCCCTTGGTCGGTAAAGCAGACGGATGTTTTTCATCTTCTGATATCGAAAGCTGCTGCTGGAACAGAGCAAAATATTTCCGCGCTATGTTAAAAATTCCCTGATAGACCTCACACTCCTGATCTTCGGCGGCATAGGACCCCCAACCATCGAAGATGTCATGGTCATCCCACATCATGATCGTAGGGATAGAGGCAAGCGCCTCAGCCACAACGGGTTGTTTCCAGCGCTGGCAATAAAGGTCAAAATAAAAGCGATCGACCTGATCCCGCATCAGACTTGTAAACTTGCGTTCCCGTCGCTTGCTACGCGGTAGCTCAACCCACTTTTTAATCTCGGAACACCGTTCCCATATTTCATCTGCATAGACCTGATCCCCACCCATAATCATCAAATTATAAGGCATTACCCTGTGCTGGAAGAGCAAAGCCTTCCACATGGCATTTTTGTCATCCACTTTTTTGATTTCACTCGGGGCAGAAAAGCCATTACAGGAAAGGAAAGTCATTTGGGGATCAGTGTCCCGGGCCGGAACATTGAATATCCAAAAATCAAACCCAAGGAAATACTTCACCTCTACGGCTTCTTTTTCACGTGCCACACGGACATCAAATCGCGACGCAATAAAACCTTTGGTTTCATATAAAGTTGAACGAGAGATACATTCCCCTTTTTCCAACCTGAAGTTCAAGTCAGAGGTTGGTGTCTTTGACACAACCAATATAGATAGATCCCAAAAGTCCTCTTCCGTCGCTCTCAGATTCAAAATCGGTCCCAATTTGAGATCCATGATATCGCTCCCTAAATTTCATATTTATTTAGAGAGGATATATGACGGCGAGGAACCATTCTACATTAAGTTGAATTCATCATCTGCAAATCCCTAAACAGGCGATGACGCAGCATTTAAAATCAGCCTTAGATCATTTTGCATATGGCCCAACGCTGACTTAATCATATCAGATGTTTTCATCAACTTATCAGTTGCATCACCTGTGGTTCGCGACGCATCCCGCATGGCTGCTGTACTTCCAGAAACCTTGTTCGCATTTTCTACAGAATCTTTCACAAAACGGGCAATCCCGGTAGATGCATTTGACTGAGCTTCAAACAGCTGCACCAGACCGCGCATTGATTGATCTACCTGATTGATACGCCCTTCGATGGTGGTAATACCTTTCGCTGCCTGTTCAGATACATCCCGGATAGATTTCACCCTGACCGCAATGGCATCTGTCGCTTGAGAGGTTTCCGCAGACAGCTTTTTTACTTCTTCAGCAACAACAGCAAAACCAGCCCCGGCAACCCCGGCCCGGGAAGCTTCAATGGTTGCGTTCAAAGCCAGTAAATGCGTTTGACCAGCAATTTTCTGAATCATTTCAATAATTTCTTCCACCTGATTAGCCGTTTCGTACAGGTCTTCAACAGTGGAATGTGCCTCTTTGGTATCTTTCGTAGCCAAAGACGTCAGCTTAATCTGCTGATCAACGGCTTCTGACATTTCCGAGCTACAAGAGACAAGATTTTCAGAAAGTTCTCTGATTTCACCCGCCATTTTGGCATTGATATCTGCCAGCTCAATCGTCTCACCAGCCTGTTGGTTGGTATTAGTTGCAAAATTTTGTAGCTGATCAGACATGATCGCTAAATCATCCGCGTGCAAGGTAACGCTTTTCACACTGGAATTCATGCCACTTTCAAGCTGGGATGCCACAGTAACAAGTCTGTCTTCGACAGCTTTTTGATTGCGTAAACGTTCTCTCTCGTTTTCTTCCCGCAAGACAGCTGCTTCATCCCTTGCCTGCTGGAATCGCTCGACCCCACGGGCAAGAGAACCTATTTCATCAATACGACTTGCTTCCCGTAACTGAACATTTCCACCATCAGCAACTTCACGGGCTGCGGCCTGTAACCGGACCAATGATCGTGTCACCAGACTACGATTTACACCAAAGATTACACCAAGAATGAGTACAACAGCCATGCCGCCAAGGCTGATTGAAATCATAAGAGCCAGATCAGCAAAGGCCTTCACTTCCTCATCCTTTTCGCGAATAACATCAACATGTTGAAGGATCGCGATACGTTTTTGTTCTGCTTCTAGCGTCGCGTCAGCCAGTATACCTTTAAGAGACAAGACTTTTTGTCCTAAAGCATCATCACCAGAATTTTCCTGGGAAATCCTTGCCACTTCCCGCTCGATGTCTGCGAGAACAAGTTTATCAAAGCGAAATTCCTTTACCTTGTCCTGATATTTACTGCCCGCAAACACACCAAGAGATACCGAAGGTTTCCCCGACCCCTCATCCAGCACAAAAAAACCGTTTTTGGACAGGTCCCTGCGCTGGTTTCTTTTTTTATAGCGGGCCTTAATACCGTTCCGACCGTCATGAATGGTTACGCTAGCCCCTTGGGAAAGAGCCCAAGTCTCTATTTCTTTAGAGGCATTAACTTCAAGATCGGTTCCGATAGAAAGATAACGGGTTTGCAGATCAGTAATTTCTGCCCGTAACGTTTGATTCATTTCGCGTAAAAGTTGGGTCCGGGCTTCTTCTTTTTTCATCATGTTTTTCATCAGAAGCTCAAACCCGAAGAGTAGCCCAGCCATAAGAGGAACCAGCACTGTTATCAACGCGATAATCAGTTTGATATCAATTCGAGATTTAATAGCAGTAATCATAACACTCTCACAATGTAATCAAATAATGACTTTTTATCGTGAGAATCGATATCAATTAATGATGACAGTTTTACTGATTTTTGATGACCTTATTTCGATAAATATCCTTTTTAACCATACACTTAAGAATCAGATATTATCTTAACATATTTGCCACACGCTCTAATGGAAGCTCATGCACAACACGTCCTTTATACCCACATGTCGTTACCGCCATACAAAGTGAATTTACGATGGCTTCTTCCGTGGCTTCAACCACACCGTGGAAAAGAGGATTGATATCTTTTTCCGGCACAATTTTTAAGTGCTCATGCACGCCCTCTTCGCGCAGCTTCAGGATATTCCCCGTAGAGAAAGCAATCGCATAATCACCGCTTCCATTATGACCAAATCCACCTGTACGCCCCAATCCCAAGGTTGCCCGACGGGCTAGTCGGTCACACTGTTTCGATGACAGAGGCGCGTCAGTCGCAACAATAATGATAATTGATCCATCTTCTACATGAGGAACCCGTTTTCGATCTGGCACAGGTACTTCTTCCTCTGTAATCTGCGCCCCAACAGGAACGCCATTGATACGAAAATCTTTGCGGTCCCCATAATTGGCCTGTACCAACACGCCAACGGTATAGGTTTCCCCCAGAACATTCACCTGTCGAGAAGACGTTCCAATCCCCGCTTTGAAATCGTGGCAAACCATTCCTGTTCCACCGCCGACACAGCCCTCTTTCACCGGACCAGCCTGCGTATCCTTCATCGCCTGGGCGACATGCTCTGTCGTCAACGCAAAAGCATTGGGGTCACTCAACCAACCATCCCAAGTCTCCGCAACAATAGGATGCGTCCCACTATGCGTATCCTTGTCATCACAAAGTTGATTGATACCCCGATGAACAGCTCCCACGCCATAATAGGACGTCAAAAGAATTGGTGATGACAGTTGCCCGGCTTCTTCCAACCAACCGCGGCCCGTCATTTCACCATAGCCGTTAAAAACACTTGATCCGGCAAAGACACCATGATTCCAGAGTTTGTTTTTTCCCAATGGAAGAATTGCGGTAACACCTGTACGAAGCACCGATGGCGTATCTTCTTGTACTGTTGCGTGCCCAACCTCGATGCCCGGCACATCCGTGATTGCATTCCAAGGACCAACTGGCAATGCACCAACTTTTATCCCGAGTTCCCGAAGCCGTGTTCTTTTGGAAGTCATTCGAAATCTTTCTGCTCAATCCTAATCCGGGGACATTAAATCAAGTCTGGCCAGACTGTACAAAGACGAACCTGATTAAATTCTCTTTTCCCGTTAAACAACTCACCAAATAAACCAGCAAATAAAATCTCCGAGCTGCTGCCCACAGCTCAAAGGCCATGATCTCAACATAATGTGATATGCACTTTATCTTCTTGCTGCTTATCTTGTTAGGCAAAGATTAAAGGAGAGAAGAATGACCTACCCTCGCTCTATGAACAGACGCCACTTTATAAAGCTCGCAGCAATTGGAATTGCGAGTAGCTGGGCAACTGTCCCAACGACGTCATTCGCTGCACAAGACCCTGTTTACACCAGCTTTATTTCCTCCCTTGCTATCAATGGCTATGATCCCGTTGCTTACTTTAAATCTGGCAAACCAGTGGAAGGTTCCAAAGACCACACGACAGAATGGATGGGCGCGACATGGTATTTTTCGAGTAAGGAAAATCTGGAAAGCTTCGTTGCAACGCCCGAAGCCTTTGCGCCTCAGTATGGCGGTTATTGCGCATGGGCCGTGGCACAAGGAGATAC
>NZ_CAKZMP010000304.1 GCF_937128705.1 uncultured Kiloniella sp.
AGCTCAGCAATATTTACGGCACTAAATAAGAGCAGATCTTAGTGTGTAGTCTGCATTGTCTGAACTTGCTCTTTAATTATCTTTAGAGCGCCTTTAAATCCGTGCTTTTCAAGCTGATAGGCAATAACACCACCATAGGCACGTTTGCTTATCCCAAAAGTCTGGTGTGTGATGTTATCCTCAGCAAGACGGTTTTCGAGTTGTTCTGTTGACGGCATTCCTTGCCTCCCTTACTTCGTCGCGATTACGGATAATTCGAAACGAAAATTATAGATGTCTTGCCTGTGACATTCTCTACTCATACCTAGAGTATACAGTATCTGATAGTTAATGAAAAGTTAATTTGTTAATAATTGTTAATTCTTGTGTTCTTAATGTGTCAGGTATTCAATTTACGGCATGGACTTTAAGATTAGATTTCCTTTTGATTACGATTTATTGAAAGCCAGATTACAGATAACAAAAAGGGCGAACTAAAGTCGCCCTTTTATTTGGTTGAGTCTTTCTCTTATACTTAAAATCGAAAGTATTGGTGTTAGGTTTTAGCGTCTGCGCCTTCTTCTGCGCCCGCCTTCTTCTGAACCATCTGACGATGGTCCTCCAACCTTTCGTGCTGGAAGCTCAACTACCTTTGCTAGGTTAACAAACTCGTCGACTGTATTTGGCATTCCCATGGCATTGACAAAGTGTTCCTGGAATTTGGGTTCTACCGCTGTTTCAATTTTTTCAACGCGTCGAACGACATCTTCGATTTCTTTGCGTGCCGCTTTATTGAGCAGGGCAATACGTGCACCTGTTCCTGCTGCATTACCTGCTGATTTTACACGTTCCAAATCGCAATCGGGTATTAGGCCAATTACCATGGCGTACTTAACATCAATATGACTGCCAAAAGCGCCAGCAAGCTGAATACGGTCGATAATTTCTACGTCCAGTTTTTCCATAAGCAATTTAACCCCGGCATAAAGAGCAGCCTTTGCCAGCTGAATAGCTCTGACATCTGTCTGGGTTACCGTGATCAGAGGTTCATTCTCACTGATGACGTAGTCATAGGTTTTACCGTTAAATTTTACACGCGGAGACTTTTCAGACTTTGATCCATCAATGATGCCATCTGTCTGAATAATACCCGCGAGGAACATTTCTCCGATAGCTTCAATGATGCCCGAGCCACAGATACCGGTAACACCAGTAGATTTGGTTTGCTCGGCAAAGCCGTCCTCATCAGACCAGAGATCACAGCCAATGACCCTATATCTTGGTTCCAGCGTTTCAGGGTTAATTCTTATGCGCTCTATCGCACCGGGAGCTGCCCGTTGTCCGCTTGTTATTTGCGCGCCTTCGAAGGCTGGGCCTGTTGGTGAAGAACAAGCAAGCAACCTGTCTTTGTTACCAAGAACGATCTCGGCATTGGTGCCGACATCGCAGATCAATGTAACCTCGTCCTGAAGGTGAGGACCTTCGGAGAGAATAACACCCGCTGTATCGGCACCAACATGGCCTGCGATACAGGGAAGAATGTAAACACGGCCATCCGGGCTTATGTTCAGCCCAAGTTCCTTGGCGTATAGATTAATGGATGAATTCAACGTAAGGGCGAAGGGGGCTCCGCCAAGCTCGGTTGGATCAATGCCCAGCAAAAGGTGATGCATGACGGGATTGCCCACAAAGGTCATGCTGAGAATATCGGTCCGTTCAATTTTACCTTCATCTGCAACCACGCCGATGATAATATCAAGCGCCTCTCGAACGGCTACAGTCATTTCCTTATCGCCGCCCGGGTTCATCATGACGTATGAGACGCGGCTCATAAGGTCTTCCCCGAAACGAATTTGAGGGTTCATAATGCCGGAAGACGCTGTTACTTTACCTGTTTGTAAATCACACAGATGAGCCGCAACAGTGGTTGACCCCAAATCAACGGCAATGCCAAATGCATTTTCTTTATAGCCGGGCCAAACGGCGATGATTGTTTTTTCGTTCTCAACCGCAACAGTTACCTGCCATTTTCCTTTTCTTAACGCAGGTTGTAGCGTTTGTAGTGTGCGAAGCTCACAGTGTAATTCCTTGAGACCCCATTGCGCTTCAAGTGCATCCTCTAGGCGTTCTAAGTCGCCAGACGGATGGTGCATATCTGGTTCGGCTACTTCGACATAATGCAGGCGAATGGGGGGATCGATTTCTATTTCACGAACATCAGCACGTTTACGTACGACCTGTTTGTGGACTTGGCTTTCAGCTGGAACATCAATTAGAAGATCGCCTTCGATCATAGCTTGGCATGATAATCGGCGTCCTTCTTTCATTCCCTTTTTACTGGCATAGCGTTCTTCGACACTTGAAAAGCCGGTCATGTTGGAACAAGAGCTTACAATTTTGTGTTTTGCAAATTCCCCTTCGCCGGCTTGAACCTGACAGCGTCCACAAATTCCGCGTCCACCACAGACTGAATCAATATCAACGCCCAGGCTGCGCGCGGCAGTTAAGACAGGCGTTCCGATCGGAAAATCACCACGTCGACCAGAGGGGGTAAATACGATATGTGCATTTTTAGCCACGGATCTCTCCTCGTACTTTTGCCCCTTGTTAGCGTTATTATACGTGCTGGCGACACGTGGGGCTGAGCTTTTATTTTAGGATCTTTGTGTGGAACAGGAAAATCATGTTCGATATCAAAGAAAATTGTTTTTTAAGGTAAAAAGGTCCTCTTCGTAAATGATATGAAGAGGACCTTTTATAACTACCAACTATTCGGTGGAGCTACTTAGGCCCGTTTGCGTCTGTTGCGACGTTCACCGCGTGCACTGACCTGACCTTCCGGGGCTGGCTCGCGGTATTTGGCGCTGCTCGGCGGGACATGCATGTCATTTTACGACTGGTATTGTGACTTGCCACCGGCATCCCCAATGACGTGGGGGGAGCAAACTGATGTTCCAGAATCTGCTGACTGGTACAATTCTGGCTTTCTAATGCTGTGGGGGTCGAACGTCCCGCAAACACGGACCCCCGACGCACATTTCTATACAGAGGCGAGATACAAAGGTGCTAAATCCGTTGTCGTTTCTCCTGATTATTCCGAGGCAGCCAAGTTTTCCGACATGTGGCTGCATCCCAAACAAGGCACCGATGCAGCTTTAGCCATGGCGTTCGGCCATGTCATCTTGCGTGAATTCCATCTTGATCGACAGGCCGAGTATTTTGAGAACTATTGCCGTCAATACACTGACATGCCGTTGCTTGTTCGGCTGGTAGAAAAAGATGGTCAATTCATTCCCGACCGACAGATCAGAGCATCCGAGTTTAAGGGTGCCCTTGGTGAAAAGAATAATCCGGAATGGAAAACCGTCGCTATCGACAAGAAAACCAGGAAAGTGGTCGTTCCTCACGGTTCAGTTGGTTTCCGCTGGGGCGAAGAAGGCAAATGGAACCTGGAACCAAAGGACGGCAAGGGAAAAGAGGTCGAGCTCGAAATGAGCCTCATCTTAGATGAGAGCCATGATGAAATTCTTCCAATTGCCTTTCCGTATTTCGGCAATCGCGAGCACGATCACTTCGAGGGTACTGACCATGAAAGCGTCCTGGTTCGTTCTGTGCCCGCGAGAAGGGTGAAATTGGCTGACGGCGACGCGTACGTCGCGACGGTCTTTGATCTGTTCGTTGCCAATTACGGCCTAGACCGGGGGCTAGGCGATGACACGTGTGCAAAGTCTTACGACGAGAATGTTCCTTACACACCGGCGTGGGCAGAGAAGATCACGGGCGTTTCTAAAGAACACATTATCACTGTGGCACGAGAGTTTGCCGACAACGCTG
>NZ_CAKZMP010000305.1 GCF_937128705.1 uncultured Kiloniella sp.
AAATCAATGGAGAGGTACTTCCAGTATTCTTGTTTAAAGACGTCAAAAGGCAAATATGGATCCAGTGCTTCTCCAACATTTTGATCAAAATACAATAAAATATCTTTTCTGATTGAATGAAGCTCTAGATAAGATAATTCAACTTTTTTCCCCTCTAAACTCAACCGATAGAAAGAGCTATCTGACATAACCAAAGCCTATAAATAATATATTATTTGTAAAGTTAATCCCTAGAGATAAAGATCAGATCGTGTTGGCGGCATGCCGGAAAGTCCTTTAGTTCTTTTGGTGGCGACGGTCTGGAAAATATTCAGTGTCCCCCGTGTGAAGGCTAGTGACACACCCGTGAGATAGAGTACCCAGAGGCGGTAGCGTTCTTCGCCAGCTTCCGCAATTGCTTCTTCTTTTCTCTCGATTAAGCGGAGCGCCCACAGTTCCGTGGTTCTGGCGTAATGTTCACGCCACGCTTCGACGTCATGGACTTCAAAGCCGTGCGCCTCAAGGTTTTTGGCGGTCATGCCGATATGGTCAACTTCGGCGCCTGGAAAAATATATTTGAGCATAGAGTTATATTCCGGGCGTTTTCGGTTAAACTTCGCATCGCTGGTTTTGCCTCTGCGGGTAATAGCGTGATGCAGATAAATCCCGCGCGGTTCCAACAGACGATTAACCGTCAGATAGTACTCGCGGTGATTTTCTATGCCCACATGTTCAAACATACCGATGGATGAAATCTTATCAAAAGTGCCTTCAAGCAAGCGAAAGTCCTTAAGTTCAACCGACACTTTGTCCGCAAGGCCTCTCTCTTTAATCCGTTGCTCTGCAAGAGCCAACTGTTCTTCAGACAGAGTAACTCCGACAGCGGTAACGCCATAATGCTCAGCGGCATGGCAGATCAACGCGCCCCATCCACACCCGATATCCAGCAAGCGATCCCCGGGTTTCAGGCGTAGCTTGCGACAGATCATATCCAGCTTGTCGCGCTGTGCCTGTGCAAGATCATTAGCCCAGTCCGTGAAATAGCCACAGGTATAAACCATCTCGGGATCAAGAAAGAGCTCATAAAACCTATTGGACACGTCATAGTGATAAGCAATGTCGTCCTGCTTGCTACCCCGGCCCGACGTCTCGCCTTGACCGTCCAGTTGAACGTTCTGTTGATCCGTGCGTGCAAAGAGAAGCGGAAAGAGATTCCGTAGTAGAAGGCTTTTATTCAGGCTTTTGACCAGCTTCTTGGTTTTGCCTTTGGGGCGACGTTCGGCCAGATCAAAAAGCGTGCCGCCACGAATATCCAGCCCACCTGAAAGATAGAGATCAATAACCGTCTTAAGTTTTGGCCGCCTGAGTAGTTTGGTTAAGACCGTTCTGTCCGTCAGCGCCAGACGGAGGTTATTTTTTTCAGCATCAGAAGGCGGAACAAGAGACCCATCCCAAAGTTGAAAAGAGAAATCCAAACCAAGTTTTTCGTGGAGATGCGAAAGTGCTTTTCTGACGCTTTCTAGCGAACGGTCCTGCCCCATAACAGACATTACTAATCCTTTGATAAATCAAACAAGATTGCACCACACCCATCAAAAGCTTACCCAAGCAAATAGCCAGAAGCAAATACTCTGTCCGGCACCACTGAAAATTGATCAGAACGATGATAATTAAACCATTATCATCGTTCCACACATCCCCAATCAACAAAGGTTCTAAACATACATTGAGAGATAAGTATCAGCTTGTAATTTAGCTTTCCGCGTCCTATTTAGCTTCGAAGAGACGTCATGTTTAAGCAGACAAAAACACCCAGATAACTTATTAGGTAATTGCCTTGGGTAATTGCTTTGCTTGAATATAAAGAAGCAGGTATGTAGGCTGTTCTTAATTTATTATTGCCTGCAACCTCCCAACCAGTTGAGATGTGTTTACAATGGATATTATTCTAGGGCCTTTGATTACTGTACTCGTGATTGCGCTCGATCTATTCAAATGGGCTGTTATCCTTTCGGCAATTCTAAGCTGGCTCGTTGCTTTCAACGTGATCAACACCCACAACCAGTTTGTCAGTATGGTTGGGGAGTTTCTCTGGCGTTTGACAGAGCCTGCGCTTCGGCCAATCAGAAGTATCATTCCCAATATCGGCGGCATGGACCTGTCCCCAATCGTACTTTTACTGGTCATCATATTCCTACAAAATGTGCTCATTAACCTCCGCATCAGTTTTGCGTAAAACAGCTTAAATCTGGCTTTTCAACAAAGAAGGTATCGCGTTATGTCCCATTCTCTCAGTTTGAGCAGCCGCGATGCCCTCTTGATCATTGATGTGCAAAACGATTTTTGCACGGGTGGGGCTTTGGCGGTACCAGAAGGTGAAGCCATTGTCCCCGTTGTGAACAAACTGATTGACCGCTTTCCCCACGCACTTGCTACACAAGACTGGCACCCCGAGGGACATTTATCTTTTGCTTCATCCCACAAAAATCAGACCCCTTATGGAATAATCGAGCTTAGCTATGGTCAACAGGTTCTTTGGCCGGATCATTGTGTTCAAGGGGAAGACGGATCAACTCTGCATAAAGATCTCAATAAAAATGCACTGGAGCTGATCCTGCGCAAGGGCTTTCGGAAAGAAATCGATTCCTATTCCGCCTTTTACGAAAATGACAAAAGTACCTCAACCGGCCTCAGCGGATATTTGAAAGAACGCGAAATCACGCGCGTCTTCCTTTGCGGCCTTGCAACGGATTTTTGTGTGTATTACTCGGCAATAGACGCCGTTAAACAGGGGTTAGAAACCTTTGTGATTGCCGACGCCTGTCGAGCAATTGATCTGGATGGATCATTGGCTAAAGCGATGACTCACATGCGGGAATCAGGCGTTGAAATTCTGAGCTCTGACGAGCTTTAACCGGATTATCCGATCAATCAATTCACGATTCAAAACAGAAAGCCCATCCTGCCTTGCGATAAGTCATTGCATCGCCAGACCGAAAGCCATAAAACCACGAAAACAGAAGTCGAGATTCCCCATACTTTACATCGCCTCAGGCGGAATTTTGTTGGGCTTATGATACTGACCAATTGACATTGAGATCAATCGACCCCGATGTCAATTGGCACTGGGATCAATCAAGGAGACCTATGATGTCCACTGCGACAATTATTGACGGTAAAAAGTTTTCCGCTACCCTTCGTGGCCGTATTGCAGAAGAAGTTACCCGCCTGAAAAGCGATCATGGACTAACACCTGGTCTTGCCGTTGTTCTGGTTGGTGAAGACCCTGCCAGCCAGGTTTACGTGCGCAGTAAAGGCAAACAGACCCTTGAAGCCGGCATGAATTCTTACGAACACAAGATGTCCGTTGAAACTACTCAGGAAGAGCTTTTGGCGAAAGTTGAAGAGCTCAACAACGATCCTGCTGTTCACGGTATCCTTGTTCAGTTACCTGTTCCCGATCATATTGATGATCATGCCATTATTAATGCCATTGATCCAAACAAAGACGTTGATGGCTTCCACGTGATTAATTCTGGTCGTTTGGCAACAGGCGCACGTGGCGCAAGCGCACCAATGATCCCTTGTACCCCGCTTGGTTCTATCATGTTACTAAAAGATCATCTTGGTGATCTTTCTGGCAAAACAGCCGTTGTTGTTGGTCGTTCTAACATTGTCGGCAAACCAATGGCCCAACTTCTGCTACAAGAAAGCTGTACCGTGACCATCGCGCACAGCCGCACCAAAGATCTTCCAGACGTTGTGCGTCAGGCTGATATTGTAGTTGCCGCTGTTGGACGCCCTGAAATGGTTAAAGGCGACTGGATTAAACCGGGGGCAACCGTTATCGACGTTGGGATCAATCGCATTGAAGTTGATGGCAAAAATAAACTGGTCGGCGATGTCGCAACAGCAGAAGCAATGGAACACGCTGGTGCAATTACCCCGGTTCCAGGTGGCGTAGGCCCGATGACAATTGCTTGTCTTCTTGCCAACACACTGACTGCTGCAAGTCGCCAAAACGGACTAAAAGAACCAAATCTTCTCTAAGATTTCGCTATCGAATTAGCCATAAAAAAAGCCCGGCACTGAATTTCAGTTCCGGGCTTTTTCTTATTATCGTCGTTGGCGCTAAAAGAAATCCAAGGGCATCATTCTAATGCTTGCCCTTAAGCAATCACAAGCTTGAACAATCCTTTGATCGGTGCCTTCGGGTCAGCCACTTCGCCTTTGCGAATAATGTTGATCCGGCCTGTGCGTGCCAAGTGCAAAGCCTGCTGACGAACAGCAGGTAAATATTTGCGCCAGGCATCCGGGCGATCTTCTTTCTTTGCACGAGGCTTGTAATAAGCGCGCGCAAGAGCATCCGGGCTAACGGCATTCTCAGCCCCGTAGAGTTCCCCGAGGATAAAAATCGCAATCGGGTCGTCAGTTTTTTTCTTCTCGTCGCTCATATCAATCTCTCATCATAAGAATGGCGCCTTCACTAACGTGAATCTCGCCCGGGGGCAATGACAATCTACACGATCCTCCGCCTAGCAGCTTTGCGGTGAAGGCATGGGATTAAGCCATGGGGTTAAGATAGCTTATCAAATTTTCTTTTGGGCAACGACAAATAATCGCGGAAATGTCAGTAGAACGCGGCCATCCTTCAACGGCTTATAAACCTGTTTAATCTTGCCTAAATACTGTTCCAGATATGCAGTCCGTTCCTGATCATTTAGAGGGCCCAGGAAAGGCCTGAGACCTGTTGATTTGAACCAATCCACAATGCCCTCCGCATCAACCAAAACATGCTCATAACTGGTCCGCCATATATCAATCACATCAGATTGATCCGTCACCCAATTATAATAATCCGCACAACTGCCAATAGTTTCGCGCGATTTCACCGCTTCTGAGAGCATCTCTGTCCATGGCCCTTCTGACGCAACCTCTCTCATCAAAGCATGAGTTGGCTCGGATAGGTTATCCGGCATTTGAACGGCAAGGATACCGCCCGGCTTAAGGCACTGCATCAAACGAGGAAACAAATCGCTATGCCCAGTTACCCACTGAAGCGAAGCATTGGCAAAAATAACGTCTGCTTTTTCCTGCGGGTGCCACATTGCAATATTATCAAGGGCGAACTCTGCGTCAGGTAATCTCTTTTTTGCCTCCTCCAGCATTTTCGGCGAAGAATCCACCCCAAGAATAGCTGCTGATGGGAACTTTCTCTTCAAAAGCTCTGTCGAATTGCCGGGACCACAGCCAAGATCAACAACCGTCTCAGGCTTATCAATACTTACCCTGTTCAGTAACTCATACGCAGGACGAGTCCTAAGATCCTCAAACTGAAGATATTGATCAGTATTCCAGTCGTTTTTCAAAACATCTCCCCCTAAAACAAAAAGCCCCGCGATTGCAGGGCTTTTTTATTCGAAATTTACAAAGAAATTATCTTTGCTTATTCAGTAGCTTCAACCGCAAAGCATTAAGCTTGATAAAGCCTTCAGCGTCGCGTTGGTCATAAACCGTATCTTCTT
>NZ_CAKZMP010000306.1 GCF_937128705.1 uncultured Kiloniella sp.
GGAATATAAGTTTGTGGTGTTGTAACCTGCTTTTGTCTCCTTTGGTGGTTATTCCTCTGACTATTTGGGCCACGACACATGTGATAGGTTGGCGACCAGATGTCTTATCAGGTGGTGTAGGAATTATAGTCGATATAATTTTGTTAGACTGTCTGATTTATTGGTGGCACCGGATAAACCACGAAATTCCCTTCCTCTGGCGGTTTCACGAAATACACCACCTGGACATGAATTTGGATACTACGTCGGCTCTTCGGTTTCATTTTGGCGAGGTGATAATATCTGCTTTGATGAGAGTTCTTGTTATCGTTCTTTTTGATATCCCGCTGGTATCCGTTATAATTTTTGAAACTATTCTATTGATTGCAACAATCTTTCATCATTCAAATTTACGGTTGGCGCATGGGGTCGAAAAAGTCTTGTCCATGTTCATCGTTACACCAGATATTCACTGGGTTCACCATCATGCCCTTCGTCGCGATACAGACAGTAACTACGGTACAGTTTTCAGCTTTTGGGATAAAATTTTCCGCTCTAGAAGCGCAACTCAAAGAAGTTTGAACATGAAAATAGGCGTTGAAGGAGCAATGGATAAATCGCTCCTTCAATTATTTCTCAAACCTTTTAGGATGAGGAAAGATTAATCCCCAATTTTTTTCTTTTTCATGTCGAGGTCATCAGTTTTGAACACAGATTCGTCTATTGATGCATCATAAACAGGATTCACAAGTGAGACCTGTGTTGTAATGCCTTGTGCATCGACAACTTCCCATTTCCGCAGAGAAATCGGGTTATCACTGAACAGCAGTGTCATTTGGGTGCCGTCTGATTCACCTTCGGCTCTTATTTCTAACTGAATTGTACTGTCAGATTCTTGTGCGCGAAGGATCTGAATGTCTTTGTGAAGTTCGACTTTTTCGCGAATCAAAAACCATAATGGCGTTTTCCATAGGGGCAGATAAGTCGATTGTTTTAGCTTTTTATCGAAATAGAGCAATGTGACGCCATTTGCGATCATCACGATAGGAACAGGTTCGTCATATTCGAAACGCATTCTGCCTGGACGCTGAATATTAACATCTCCTTCGGCTAGGCTGCCATTACTGGAGATTTGAATAAAGCGTGCTGAAACGGATTTCAAATCATTTAGATAGTCTTCGATACGGCGCACGATAGATACTTCATCAGGGGATAGTCCATCCAACCCGTTTGGTTCCACCGCAGCATTTGAATCTGCCTGGGCTGTCTGATCGATTACGCTAATTTGCCCGGTGAACATGAACAGGGCGAAAATCACGGTCATGAAGGACTTTAATGAAAATATTTTATGAAACATGATCAAGGTTTGATCCTTAGAAATTCAATGGTTCTATAGTAGGTTTTGTGCTTTGGGACGCTAGAAAACAAGGCAGTATCTATACGTACTCTATTTGTTCAAGCTTGATTTATCCCTGTTTTATTCATCTCGGTCTGGTACCAGAACTTCACGTTTACCGACGTGGTTAGCTGATGAAATAACGCCTTCATCTTCCATCCGTTCGATGATTGTTGCGGCTCTGTTATACCCGATCTGAAGGCGTCGTTGAACATAGCTGGTCGATGCTTTTCTGCTTTTGATCACTTCTGCGACTGCTCTGTCATACAGTTCGTCGGCTTTACTGCCATTCCCCCCACTGCTTGATGGGGCGGCAGAATCAAAATCAGGGCTTTCTGAATCTTCGGTGGTTACTGATTCGATATAGTTTGGCATGGCTTGCTTTTTAAGCCAGTTCACAACTTCTTCGACTTCTTCATCAGTCACCAACGGGCCGTGGACACGCTGAATTCTTCCGCCTTGCCCCATGTATAGCATATCGCCCTGGCCCAGAAGCTGCTCTGCGCCTTGTTCGCCAAGGATCGTACGACTATCAATTTTTGAGGTCACGTGGAAACTGATACGCGTCGGGAAGTTTGCTTTGATTGTACCGGTGATAACATCAACAGATGGTCGCTGTGTCGCCATCATAATGTGGATGCCCGCAGCACGGGCCATTTGTGCAAGCCGTTGAATAGCAGCCTCAATATCCTTGCCGGCCACAAGCATAAGATCTGCCATTTCATCGACAACAACGACGATATAGGGCAGGGCATTCATATCAAACGGTTGTTCTTCGTGTATGGGCTGTCCGGTTTCCGGATCAAATCCTGTTTGAACCTTCCGCGTTAGAATTTCGCCGTTCTTTCGTGCTTCTGCCATGCGTGCGTTATAGCCGTCGATATTCCGGACACCCAGCTTGGACATGGCGCGATATCTGTCTTCCATCTCACGCACTGTCCATTTCAGTGCAACCACAGCCTTTTTAGGTTCGGTTACCACTGGTGCCAACAAATGTGGAATATTGTCGTAAACAGATAGTTCCAGCATTTTGGGGTCGATCATGATGAATTTACATTCATCAGGCGTAAAGCGGTATAAAAGGGAAAGAATCATGGCATTTACGGCCACTGATTTACCTGATCCTGTTGTACCCGCAATAAGCAAGTGTGGCATTCGGGCAAGATCTACAATGGAAGGAATACCACCAATATCTTTCCCTAATATAATGGGAAGCTTGCCTTTGTCTTTGTCGTAGTCACTGGACCCCATTAACTCTTGTAAATAGACCGTTTGCCGTTTGCTGTTCGGCAGCTCAATACCGATTGTTGTTGAGCCAGGAACAACGGCAACACGAACTGAAATTGCGGACATTGATCGGGCGACATCGTCTGCAAGGCCGACAACCCGGCTGGTTTTTGTTCCGGGGGCGGGCTCAAGTTCATAGCGTGTAACAACTGGACCGGGCCGGATTGTGACGATCTCACCCTTGACGCCAAAGTCATCAAGAACGGTCTCTAGCAAGCGGGCTGTTTTTTCTAATGCATCTTTGCTGAGGCTGTTTTTCCCTGAATCACCGGGGGGATCATTGAGCATGGAAATTGGTGGTAGTTCATACTCACCATCAGCAGTTTCCAGATTAAGACGCCCCTGTTCTTCCGCTTTAATCCGTTTGCTTGGTTGTGCAGGTTTGACAGATGTTTCAACACGAGCGTTGGTAATTTTTTCGTCTTCCAGGGTTGGTTCTATTCGATCTTTCTTGGCACGTCTGCGAATAGCCTTATCCCTTTTTCCTCGGATATCAGGCGTCTCATCATCTTCATCACGATTTCTTTTAAAGGGGTTGGGCGCGTTGAAGATATGTTTGATGTGCCCGGTTGCGGAAAAACCAAACTTTAATCCCCGACCGATTGTCAGCCATTCTTCTTTCCTGAGGGCAACTGCATAAAGAAAAAGGGGAATTGCGATCAAGAATGAGATTAATGAGGCAACCCACGACAAAGCGCCTAAATAGGGCTGGGTCTCATTAATTGCCAGTTGTCCGAATGTACCACCCAAATTGGATGTGTGCCCCAGGCCCAACCATCCCTCTACCTGTGGAAGTCCAGCAAAAGCGATAAAGAGTGTGATAATAAGCAGTGGAAGGGATAGGATTCTAATCCACGGCTGGCTAAGGCTGTGGTCTTTTAAGCATCTCCAGCACCAGCCTGCGAGAATGAGGGGTAGGCAATAGACGGAAAGTCCGACAAATGGCAGCATAAAGCTTGCTGTCTGGGCGCCATAAATGCCTAACAAATTTTCTACAGTTCCATCTGTGGCTCTGTTGAATCCTGGATCTGCTGGGCTATAGGTAACTAAGGAAAGAAACAGCAAGACCCCAACAAGCAAGAGCACGATGCCCAAGCATTCAATCAGGCGTTTTTGAAAGAAAACACCTGTTCCCTGGGGAAGAAGTTGAACTTTATCTGATTTGGCGGATCTTGCCATTAACCGTTAATCCCTACGTCTTGTTTTTCATCCAGTATGTTACGAATACTTATAAAGGCTTTTTCCATAAAGCTTGGGTCATAAACCAAAGCAAGGCGGATATAGCGATCACCCGGCGTAACGCCATCATTGTTAGCGTGACTCATAAAAGCTCCGGGCATGACGCGAATACCAGCGTCTTTCCAAAGTTTTTTTGTAACTTCTATGCCGTTGCCAACATCTAACCATAAACAAAAACCACCTGCTGGTATTTCAACAGGAATACTTTGACCAAGGATCTTTTGGGCGAGATCAAAATTTTGTTTATAAAGTGCGCGGTTTATATTGACGTGTTCTTCGTCCTGCCACAGTCGGGTACCTGCTGCTTGCACAGGTATAGGCACACCTGCACCGCCAACCTGACAGGTTGTGTTGATCATTGATATCCATTT
>NZ_CAKZMP010000307.1 GCF_937128705.1 uncultured Kiloniella sp.
CCATCGTTTTGGGATCCCACTTTACGACTTTTTTGGGCTTTTCTGGTGTCGCCAGAATAGAGTCATTATTCTGGCCGACCTGGTTGGCAAATTCTTCAAAACGCCGACGCATTTCTTTCTTCTCTTCAGAATTCATGTCCTGAACAGACTTGTCAGATAAATCTTTCTGGCGAATATCACTCATGCTCTATACCGTAGATCTGTGCATCAAAAGTCATAACCTGTTCTAAATATACATGAAAGCATCATGACAAGCATCCATTTTTTACAGAACGGCCCAGAAGCAGCTCTCGATACGAATAAGGTAACTATCCTTTTTACCCACGGATCGGGCGCCCCTATGGATACCGATTTTATGAATTACTTCGCTGAAAAGTTAGGGAATCAAGGCCACAATATTATCCGGTTTGAATTTCCCTTTATGGCGGAACGCCGAACAACCGGGAAAAAGCGCCCACCAGATCGAGCCCCTAAACTATTGGAATTCTGGCAAGAAGTGATAGATCAGTACCCTCAGCGCCCTCTTTATATAATGGGGAAATCCCTTGGCGGGCGCATGGCCAGTATGATTGCGGATGAAATGAATGTTACTGGTACTATCTGTCTCGGCTATCCCTTTCACCCCCCTAACAAACCAGAAAACACCAGAACCGCACATCTTGAAAATGCCAAAACACCCTGTCTAATCATACAGGGCACACGTGATCCGTTTGGAAGACCAGACGAGGTTGAGCATTATAGTTTATCAGATAAAATAAGAGTCTACTGGTCAGAAAACGGGAATCATAACTTAAGCCCACGGAAAAGATCAGGCCGAACAGAAGAACAAAACTGGTTAGAGGCTATTGCAGCTATAAACGCATTTATCAACGAGACAAATTCATGAGCAAGACTTTACCTAGCTGCGTAGAAGAAACGATAAATCTCTGCCTTCCATTGGGTGAAATCAGGGTTAAACCAATGTTTGGCGGACATGGTCTTTATTTTGAAGACATCATGTTTGCTCTAGAGGCCTTTGGCAGCATCTATTTGAAAGCGGATAAAAAAAGTGAAGTCCTTTTTATTGAAGCTGGGAGTGAACCTTTCACGTATGAAGGCAAAAACAAACCAATAAAAATGTCATACTGGCTTGTCCCGGAAACAGCACAAGAAGATCCAGAAGAATTCATTCATTGGGCCGAACTGGCGATTACTGCATCAAAACGCGCCCATGCGAAAAAGCAGCCTAAAGCAAAAAAAAGATAAACTCTGGCTGAGACGACTCTGTTCTAAAAACAATCAAGTAAACTTGAAAAATAGAAGCAACTCGGGATAACAAAAATAACAGAAATAAAGGAATAACCGCCATCGAGAATAATTAGTTCAGTTAGCCTGTTTTTCCGTGACGCAATCTGTGTATACTGCGGCGCAACATTACAACTGAACAGATAACAGACAAACCTGCTACTGCTCAATTATCAAATCAGCTGCCAGAGAAAGTTAGGGAGCCACCAGCATGTCCGATCAAGGCAACATTCGTATTGAAACAGATTCCATGGGCGAAATAGACGTCGCAGCAGACCGTTATTGGGGTGCTCAGACTCAACGCTCGCTTCAGAACTTCAAGATTGGTGGCGAAAAAATGCCACCTGCGCTGATTAAGGCCCTCGGCACACAAAAACTTGCTGCTGCACGCACGAACATTGAATTAGGTGTGTTGGATAAAAAGCTCGGCGAGACGATCTGCCAAGCCGCACAAGAAGTTATCGACGGAAAGCTGACGGATCACTTCCCGCTGGTTGTCTGGCAAACAGGCTCTGGTACGCAGAGCAATATGAATACCAATGAAGTCATTGCTGGTCGCGCAAATGAAATCCTGACTGGTGAGCGTGGCGGGAAATCCCCTGTGCACCCAAATGATCACTGCAACATGGGGCAGTCATCAAATGATACTTTCCCATCGGCAATGTCCATCGCGGGCGTAAGACAGTTAAGTGAGGAAACTATCCCTGCACTGGAACGGCTGCACGCTTCTCTTGATGCCAAAGCAAAAGCTTATGAAAAAATCATCAAAATCGGCCGCACACACCTAATGGATGCAACGCCCCTGACCCTGGGGCAGGAATTTTCCGGCTATGCCAAGCAGATCGAATATGGCATTGCCCGGATCAAGAATACACTTCCACGCTTAGCCGAACTTGCGCAAGGCGGTACAGCTGTTGGTACTGGTTTGAACTCTGTCGAAGGTTTTGCTGAAAAATTTGCGGCTCAGGTTTCAGACATTACAAAGCTACCATTCACAACGGCACCAAATAAGTTTGAGGCACTTGCAGCACATGACGCCATTATTGAGGCATCAGGTGCGTTAAACGTTCTTTCAGCTTCCTTGATGAAGATTGCCAATGACATCCGCATGCTTGGCTCTGGCCCGCGTTGTGGACTGGGCGAGTTGCTGTTGCCTGCAAATGAGCCTGGTTCATCCATTATGCCAGGTAAGGTAAATCCTACCCAGGCCGAAGCGATGACAATGGTTTGTGCACAGGTTATGGGGAACCACACAACAATTACTGTAGCCGGATCAAACGGACACTTTGAACTCAACGTTTTCAAACCCGTGATGATTTACAACTTGCTGCAATCTGCCAAGCTGATTGGGGATGCCTGTGACTCATTCCGCGAAAATTGTGTTGATGGTATCGAAGCAAACGAAGAGCGCATCACAACCCTGATGCAACAATCCCTCATGCTGGTGACGGCCCTCAACCCGCATATTGGCTATGACAACGCTGCGAAGGTTGCAAAGAAGGCCTACGTCGAAAACAGCACACTTAAAGAAGCAGCTGTAGCACTCGGCCTTTTGACAGCAGAAGAGTTTGATGAAAAGGTCCGCCCTGAAAACATGGTCGGTCCCCGTAAAGCCTAGGTTGATCTAAAGGCGGGTGATAAATCCATATTGCCCGCCTTATCTTCTTTGTTATTACGCGAGAACAACATGGTTCTGGACTTCAAATCGGAAGAAATCAAAAAACGTTCCGTAACCATATCCGGGCACAGAACCAGCTTTAGCTTGGAAGAAGGCTTTTGGCAGGAAATAAAGCTCCTTGCGAAAAGCGAAGGCTTATCTCTCAACCAGTTTGTTGAAAAAGTCGATGAAGCAAGAACAAGCAATCTTTCAAGCGCGCTTCGAATTCTTGTTTTCAATCACCTCAAAAACCGGCTTGAAGACATTAATAAAGATACTGCTTCTGAACCTATCTCAGAAAAATAGAGCGCCTTTCCAACGGAAAAACACTCTATTTTTTTATGTTCGATTACCTTACCCAGTAATCACTTCAAACGAAAAGGCTAAGGCTTAGCCACCAAGTTCCTTAAAAAGTCCCTTCAGAAGTTCTTTGGCTTTCTTTTTCTTGGACTTCTTGTCCTCAACAACTGGCTCATTCTTTTGCTCAACAGGTTCCCCCGTTACTTCTGGTTGCGGTTCGGAAACGTCTTCACTTGGAACTTCGCCACCCAAGAGCTGATTGATTGTATTAGACTTGTTTGATTGCAGGAACTGCCCTTTGACCCTTGGGTTCGGCTTATCCAAATCACCCTTCAGATGAACGGTTAGATAAGGTTTGGTCGGGTCTTCACCCTCACGAAACAGGTCACTTTGACTTTCAATCAACCATGCTGGTAAATCCACTGTGGCTGCCGTAAAAACCGATGTTCGATTGCCATCAACTCGAAGGTCTTTGGTAACAAGAACACCATTATGAATCGTATACGTCCCCTTCAACTGAGCGGGATGTCCTGCGAACGATTGCAACAATGTTGTCGTTGCATCTCCAACGCCTTGAATCCCCTTTAGTTTGGAACCAAGGACGCCAAGCAGCGCTCCGCCAACAACTTCTTTGGTTTTAACTTTTGCGGTTAAAACACCATTAATCTGACCGTTACCATTTAATGCCTGAACAAGATCAGCTTCGGACCTGCCTTTTGTCGTAATCTTACCTTCAACGGAAACAGGGCCTGAAACTCTTTTGAAATCAGCCATATCCCGAAGCAACGAACCACTATCAATATTGTCACCCTTGATATCCATATCCACAAGAATCTGATCCCGGCCATCAACAGTGCCTGTTGCTGTAATTCCACCACCATAGGCAACGCCTGCAAACTGGGAAAGTGTCAAAACACCATCCAGCAACGTCGCTTTTGCCTGCACATCTGAGATACTTAAAGCATCCTTCTGAACGGCATCAGATATAAGCGAGATCTCGGCATCCAAAGAAGACAATCCGGACAGATCCATTCTTTCCTGTGACCAGCGCCGGTTCAATCCAGCAGAAACCGAGCTACCACCACCGCTTGCGCCACCTGATGCTCCGCCCTGCCCTGGTTGAGGCAAAAGGCTATTCAGATTCAGCTGACCTGTCATTAGGTTAGCTGTCACCTTCGGTTTCGCACCTTTTAAGTTTGCGACGACACTCCCTTGGATACGTGTATTGGCAATGGTTCCATCAAGCTCTGACAGTTCGACTTCCCCCGGTCCCGCCTTGACGACAGATTTAACAGAAACCCGTCCCCATTGTGGATTTGTCGAAGCTTCAGGATTAAGTCTTTTCACAAGCTGTGCAGCATCGGGGTGATCAATAACCACTAAACCTTGATACAACGAGTTGGTCCCGGGCTGAATCACACCTTTGGCCTGATAGGACCCACCTATTGCTGCCCCAAGCAGGTCAAGCGATAGATTGTCTTTAGTCCCTTGAACATTACCACTAATCTCTAAAGAGCCCAGCTGGGGCATTCCCTTAATTTTATCTTGTCCGGCAAGCGTCAAAAGCTTTGGAAGGTCAGCAACCTTGGCGATTATTGTCGTATCGAAAGAAGGCGTTTCCGTCTCAATCTGTTTGATCGCACCTGACAAAGCGAGAGAAGACCCCTCAATATCATCCAAAGACGCATTTCTTATTTGAAGATTACCTTGTTGCAAAGTGGCATCTAGCTTCACCCCACGAAGCGGAATACCTTGGTACACGGCTTCCCCAAGAGTAATATCCAGGTTAGCATCCAACCGCCCTAACAACGATTCCGATTTATTTCTGTTAGCTGATGCTTTCTGAGTTGATGAATTGCTATTATCAGCCAAAGAAGAATCGTTAGACACCTCAGCATTCTCGTTTGTTTTATAGGATGAAGCCTTTTTTTCACCTATCTTGTAGGCATCCAGATCTATTCGATCGATAACAACACGTGCCCCAACACCCAAACGATCACGAAGCGCAATTGTAGCCGCCCCATCCAGATGAGTAACATCCAACGTAATGGAAACCGGGTTTAGAACGATCTGTTCGGGCATCAAGCTAAAGCGCAGCTTACCATCCAACCGTCGTAGCCTGTCATTGGGGACATCAGGAACATCTAATTCAAGCCATGTCAAAAGTCCGCGCAGATCCTCTGTCCGCGCGTTCAATTGCCCATTAACTGTTTGATTTTGATAATTGGCAGCAAGAGCTATTTGGCTTCCACTTGGAAGTTGAGCGCTTAAATTCTGAATCTCGAACACACCATTCCCGAGGCTGGACTGCAAAACCAAACCACGCACAATTCTTTGATTGTAAATAATATCATCAATACTGATTTGCGCCTGAAGAGAAATTTCAGGGGAAAACGTTGGCCACGAAGATTTAGAAAGCTGTTTCGTACCTTGGTCAACTTCTGACGTTGAATGTCCTGTTACCGCATTGTTCTCATCGGAAGTACTTTTTGTGGCCGAGCTCTTGTTCTTTTGGATCGCATCTTGAACAGTGAGAATATCATCCAGGTTCACTCTTGGGCTTGCCAGATTCATCGAGATATCGACACCGCCTTTCAGACCAGCACTAACCGTGCCAGTCACTTTTTGCGCCCCAACCCGAACGATAAGATCATTCACAGAAAGCTTGTTAAGATCACCCTCCAGCTCAGCAGATATTTCAAAATGACTGTCCGCACTTGTTTTGACATCAACCTTAAACAACTCTGAAATCAACGACCCGAGATCACTTCCATCCCCGTCGAATTTTCCGCGATAGGAAGTACTGTTGACATGACGAGAAACCAGACCATTAAACTTTAGCTTTGCTTCGGAATCAGGTAGGCGGATACCTGCATTAATTGCGGTTGCTCCTTCGTCGGCAAACTGGCCCAAATCCAGTTCAATCTCTGTACGCTGCCCTCTCAACAACAAATCACCACCCAGAGTAAAAGGACCTGTGAGACTTTTTGCAGCTACCTCAACATTAATCCCTTCAAAAGTCTCCTGAACATTGCCATCTCTATAATGGACGGTACCGTCAATAATTCGAAAATGATCAAGCACAACACCGGAAAAGAAGGTGCTATCAGCTTCGTCTTCATCACTATCTAAAGCGTTATTTGGGTTTAGTGCAAGCCCGCCATCTGCTTTCTCTTGAGTAATATCCACAGGCGAGAAAACCCAGTTTCCCGAACCATCTGCAAACTTCTCAACATGTATGATAGGTTTTCTTAAAATAACTTCATCAACCCGAAGTCGACCACTCAACAATGGGAAAACAGCAATTTTCACCCCCAATTCATCAAGGGAAATCATTGTGTTTTCGTTGGATCTTGGGTCGTTTTCCAATCGGACATTCGCCGCAGAAAAACTTGGCACAGGGAGTATTCTAAGGTGAAGATCCCCCTCAATATCCAAAGTTCGTCCCGTATGAGCATAAACTTGCTCTGTTATGTCGCCTTTATACTGGTTCCAGTTAATAAAACCTGGCCCAAATAGCACGCCACCAATGACGAGAAGTAATATTATGGATATTGAAATCGTAAATTTGCGCACGATCCAACCTTTTATGATGTTTTATGTTTATGGTTTTGTGTAAAAAATCACACTCTATAATTGTTAAGATCTAAACTACTCATAAGCTTGTGTTTAATCAATCGTTTGCAAGAGATACCTTTATTTAAATTGCGTTATTTCAGATAAATCTGCGCATTCCCCGCAAAAATAAACCATCGCGTGCAATTCCGTGATAAACTCGGCTTTCAACACTTTTATAATCAGGTACGACATTTTGCTTAGAACATTCATTATTAGTTTTTTTATCCTCGTTTCCACCAATGCTTTTGCAACCCAACAACTTACGAATAAAGAGCTTGCACAGCTATGTAATTCCGAGGACCGATGGTTTGGCGGTCTGTGTAACGGATATATTACAGGTACGGTTGAGAGCCTGTTGGAAATGAGAGAACAAGGACTGATTGCAGAGGCATTTTGTTTTCCAGCGAACACACAACGCGGTCAATTCATTGACGTCATTAGGCTGTCTCTTACAAAAAAAATCGATACCCAGCCAGCATTTGAAAGCATCGTATTAACATTAAGGGAAAAATATCCGTGTGAATAAAGCCACAAAGGAACAAGAACTAACTTCTAAACGCCCCCGCAACTTCAAAGATTTGATCGCAGTTATTTCTTGCGTATCTATTGCTGGGATCAGTATGGGGTTTACGCTTCCTTTGATGACTATTTCACTTGATCGCGATGGGAATAGCGGATCATTTATTGGTCTTATAGGTTCCATGCTTGGAATCGCTATTGTACTTTTTTCCCCTTTTGTCCCTGCCTGTATTTCCTATCTCGGCATGAGAAAATTTGTCATCATTTGTATGCTTGGCGAAACACTCATGTTTGTTTGCCTGTTTCTCTTTCCAACACCAGTTGCCTGGGTTCTCATCCGCTTTGTTATGGGCATGGCTGTTGCCGGGATTTTCATTGGCAGTGAAAGCTGGATTAATCACCTGGCCATCTCATCTCACCGTGGACGCATACTCGCCCTTTTCAATATTTCCTTAGGCCTGGGCTTTGCTTCCGGCCCTTTACTTCTCGTTATCACGGGAACTGATAGCTGGCTTCCCTTTATAAGCGGTGCCTGTATTTGTTTCCTCGCAACAATTCCTTTACTGCTGGCTCAAGATCCAGAGATGGATTTGAAAACCCCGAGCAGCTTTAATCAATTCTCATTTATACTGATCGCCCCTGCATATTGTGCTGCGGTTGTTCTTGCTTCGGGAACAGAAACTCTAATGGGAACTTTTTTTCATTACTACGGTTCCAGAGTAGGATATGCACAGCCTGATATGCATGTCATGCTAACCTTGTTTTTTCTTGGTGGCCTTGTCTTCCAATACCCAATCGGCTGGCTTGCCGATCACATGAACATTCCGCGCCTACTGCTTATTCTAGGAATGATTTGCATGTTATGCATCATCCTGACATTCCAATTTTCCCATATGATTTTCGTGTTTAAATTCCTTCTATTTTGTTGGGGGGGAATTTTAACATCTATCTACAACACGGTTCTTACGGCTGTTGGGCACGAATACAAGGGGGCTGATTTGATTGCGGCAAATGCATCATTCGGGTTTTTATGGGGGATAGGCGGATTGATGCCTCTTGTTGGCGGTCAAGCGACACAAATATATCAAGGAGAAGCTTTGATATACGTTTCACTGGCACTAACGATGCTGTTTGTCATTTTGATGGTTGGTACTTTGATAAACCCGAAAGCAAAGAAGAAAAACTATAACTAGGGTGTTTTCTTCGCCAATTCTTTCCACTGGGCCTTCTTACGATAGATTGTCGAAGGATTGATATCCAGCAAACTTGCTGCTTTTACGATATTGCCATCACACTTTTCTATGGCACCTTCGATTGCGTCTTTTTCAATCATCCAAAGCGGTAAAACTTCTGGAGGCTCCACCGCTGGTGTCGCTTGATCGGTTACGAAATAATCGGTGACGTCAGGGATAGAGCTTCCAAGATTGCCATCATCACTTGCGGTAACACTTTCCTTATATTGCACAACACTCGAATTTTGACGACTTAACGACGGCAGCATATCAGCGGTTAAAACCTTGCCTTCGTTCAAGACAATTGAGTTTCTTATGACATTCTGCAGTTGGCGAATATTCCCAGGCCAATTGTAATTATTAATCGCTTCCGCTGCTTCAGAAGAGAAGATGGAAAACTCTTTACCTTCTTCTTTTGCATATTCAACTAAAAAAGACTTGGCAATTTCCAGAATATCCTCGTCACGATCTCTTAATGGCGGAAGATGAATAGGGATAACATGAAGGCGATAATATAAATCTTCGCGAAACCGTCCTGCTTGAACTTCTTGCAAGGGACTTCGATTGGTCGCACAAACAATTCTAATATTTACTTTCTCCAAGCGGGTACTACCGACTTTGTGAAAAGTGCCACTTTGGATAAAGCGTAAGAGCTTTGTCTGCAGATCAAGATCCATTTCGCAGATTTCATCCAGAAATAAAGTCCCGCCATCCGCCTGTGTCGCGGCCCCGTCCCTGTTCCCGATTGCCCCCGTAAAGGCCCCCTTCACATGACCAAAGATCTCTGATTCCATTAAATCCTTTGGTATTGCCCCGCAATTAAGGGGGACAAATGGTTTTTCTGCACGGGGGCTACACTTATGAATTGCTTCGGCACAAACTTCTTTTCCAGTACCGCTTTCGCCTGTGATGAAGACCGTTGCCTTGGAAGCCGCCGCAGAATCAATTGTACGATAAATGGACTGCATCGCAAAGGAAGAGCCAATAAACCCATAAAAATGCGTTCGCTCTTTAATGGCTTCAACCATCTCGGATAACTGCATATGCTTCAAAGCATTGCGCACCGTGACGATTAGTCGATCGGCAGAAAACGGTTTCTCAAGGAAATCATAAGCCCCCAACCGCATTGATTCGACGGCGATGTTCACAGATGCATTTGATGTGATAATAACCACAGCGATCGGTAATTTTCGCTCCTGCACCATACGCAAGATTTCAATACCATCCATGTCAGGCAATTGCAGGTCTAGTAGAATAACCCTGTATCCGCCGCCCTCCAGCTCATGCAAGGCTTCTTTACCAGACATCACCTGAGTAGATTCATAGCCAGAACGCTTTAAATAACTTGTATAAACAGCAACAAGCGATGCCGTATCTTCGACAAGTAAAATAGAGGGTGTGTCTGTCATCGAATATCGTACCAATCGGGTGCTATTATTCAGCTAAACAAGAAAACATTGATGATACGAGGGAACATACGCCTTGCCAAGCTTACAAGAGGCCCAAGCAGTACAAGACAAGGCCTCTTCTAACTATCTTGATAGGCTTCCATTGTTAAGGCCCCGATGGCATCAACACCGATAACAAGCTCAATCGCGTGCTCATGATTCTCACGTCGACAAGCTTCATTAATAAGTCGCATACGTTCCTGCAACCGAAGGGCCCCAAAAGTTCCACTTACACTTTTTAAAGTGTGGCTTTCCCTTTCCAACTCTGTGCCATCACGTACTCGTGCCGCATTAAGAACACCTGCGAGATGCGTCTTTAGATCGGCACGAAACTGTTCGATAAGAAAGGGAATAGTTTCTTCCCCAACTTCATTTGACAAAGACTGAATAACCACCTCATCCCGTATAGGATAAGTTTTATCCAATTCTTGCGTATCTATTTCATTAATCGAGCTAATTGTCCTGTGCTCCCCTCTGAAATCGGTGTGGCAAACACCGATATTTCAAGATGATTAATCCTGACAGTTATGTTTTGAACACGTGTTGCAAATGAAACTTGTTTCCAAATATAGGCAACAAAAACAAGCTTCTTCAGCAACTCATCAAGAATAACAGCTAGTAAATAATTAAACAGTATAAAAGTTGGGGTTTATACATATCCTCTGCGCGCCCCTGACGTCCCTTGGAAAACCAAGTTTCAACAAGCGGTAACATCATAAGTCGCGAGAATCTTTCCTGTAAGGGCATCTTCGCAATAGAGGCTGACATCATAGCCCCACAATTGCGCTATTCTACGCATCACCTTTTCAGCTTCTTTACCATCAATTGGCACATCGTCGTGCACCATATGGCGCAAGGTAATGGCACGGTCCCCCTCAAATTCGACATCAGCAACCTGTATATCCAATGTCATCGCTGAAACAGTATGGGATTTTGCCAAAGCACTCCGGACTTTTTTGTATCCACGGCTATCATGAATGGCTTCGACCTTTAAGTGCGGAAGGGACGAATTATCGTGAATTTGAAATAATCGAAAGTCACGAATAAGTTTCGGGCTCAAAAATTGTAAAATAAAACTCTCATCCCGGTAATTTGCCCAGGCATCTTTTAGAACCTCAATACCATTATTGGATCCTGCAATATCAGGGAACCATTGTTTATCTTCATCTGTTGGCTCATGACATATGCGGTAAATATCCTGCATCATGGCAAATCCCAAAGCGTAAGGATTGATACCACTCCATCTCTGATCATCAAAATCTGGCTGAGCCACAACCCGGGTATGATAATCAATAAATTCTAGCATTGCGCCTTCGGTGATTAGGCCTTTATCAAATAGTCTGTTCATAATGTAGTAATGACAAAAACAGGCACAGCCCTCGTTCATCACTTTGGTTTGCTTTTGCGGGTAAAAATACTGAGCGATATTTCGAACAATACGTAATATTTCTCGCTGCCAGTCTTCCAGTACAGGGCTATGTTTTTCAAAAAAATAAAGTAGGTTGGCTTCCGGCAATCCAAACTTGGCCATATTGGCTTCCTGACGTTGGCTTTTTACTTCACCATCCTCAACGTCCGCTTCATTATGCGGCAGTGTACGCCAGATATCTCTATAATCACCGCGTTTATGCTCTTCACGATCGTCTATGCGCTGTTTCGCCATTTCACGAGACATGGGGGCAGGTCTTGAATAGTGATCGACCGCGTTCTCACGAAGTGCATGTGCCGCATCCAACAATTCTTCCACGGCTTCAACACCATGTCGCTCTTCGCACTTATTGATGTATTCACGGGCAAAATGCATATAGTCCAGAATAGCTTCTGCATCTGTCCATTGTTTGAATAGATGGTTATTTTTGAAGAAATGATTATGCCCAAACGCAGCGTGGGCGACGACCAGTGCCTGCATCGTCATGGTGTTTTCTTCCATGATGTAGCTGATACAAGGGCTAGAATTTATAACAATCTCATAGGCAAGGCCCCGCATACCTTTGCGGTAATAAAATTCGTCCTGAACAAAGCTTTTACCAAATGACCAATGATTGTACATCAATGGCATACCAATACCTGAATAGGCATCCAACATTTGTTCAGAGGTAATAACCTCTATTTGATTTGGATAAACATTCAACCCCAACTCGGTATTTGCGATTTCTTCTATGGCATCATAGACACAATCGAGCTTCTCAAAGCTCCATTCCGCACCTTCATACAGCGGCTTCTGTACCTCTTGTGCCTTTGCCATAAGAACTCCTTTCTAATACTGTCCTGACCACCAACCGCACAAAAATACCAACTCATTGGGCTCTATGTTTCACGAGATGTTCAGCTTTCTTTGGTATTAATTTTCCCCGGCATCCTCTTTTGAAAATAAATCCCTAAAAACAGGAAAAATATCATTCGGTTTGACAACTCTTCGCATGGCAAATTGTTCAAAACCCCCGGTTAGTTGAGCATAAATCCGCCAAAGATCGGTCATGTTTTGTTCGTCTTTGAAGATCTCAAGCTCTTGCTCATCCATAACCTCAATATAAGCAAAGTACTGACAGGCCGGCAGGATCACATCGCCCATTATGGCGAGGCATTTTTCCCGATCACTTGCAAAGTTATCGCCATCAGACGCTTGGGCCGCATAGACATTCCAGTCGCCAAGGGGATAGCGATCTTTTAGAACTTTCTGCATTTCTTCCAGTGCAGAAGAAACAATGGTTCCCCCTGTCTCTCTGGAATAGAAAAAAGTCTCTTCATCAACCTCTTTTGCCATGTGTGTATGGCGAATAAAAACTAGCTCAACCCGTTCGTATTGAGTGGAAAGAAACAGATGCAGAAGCATAAAGAACCTTTTTGCCAGATCTTTCATGCTTTCACTCATTGACCCGGAAACATCCATCAAACAAAACATCACAGCACGCGTGTTCGGTTTTGGAATTTTTGTGAACGATTTGTAGCGAACGTCCAAGGGGTCAATGTAGGGAACAAATCGACGACGATGCTCTAGGAATTCAAGTTGCTCGTGGAGCTCTTTAAGTTTTT
Organism: uncultured Kiloniella sp.; assembly: GCF_937128705.1. GTDB lineage: Bacteria > Pseudomonadota > Alphaproteobacteria > Kiloniellales > Kiloniellaceae > Kiloniella. Next base: position 13,092 of record NZ_CAKZMP010000307.1, read on the forward strand.
TGGTTTTCCGCCCTCTCGCCTCAAGGTCCAGTATCTCTTCACGAAGTGAGTTAAGTTCCTCACTTCCTGGCCGCTTCATCGAAATTCGACGGGCAAGGCTATGCCGCATTGTTCGCTTCAAATCAAGATTACTAGGTGATCCGACGCGTACATATCCAGCTCGCTGCTTCTCAAACTCAACTTCTTCTTTCAGTGACGTTTTCACCAGATCTGGTAGCTCCAGATCTTCAAAGAAAACATCCAGAAACTCCTCTCGAGACAAAGAGAACTGGAAACTGTCTTCTCCCTCACCATCTTCACTGGCTTTTTTCCCGCCCTGCCCCTCACCACCTTTTGGCGGACGCTTTATCTGATCCCCAGTCGAGAATTCTTTGTTGCCCGGCAAAACACGATCATGCTTGCCTTTAGAATAGTCATACTTGAAACGAGGTTCGTTTAACCCCTTAGAGGGAATGGTTATGCGACCATTATGACCTATATCGGTCACTTTACCGCCATTAACAGCCTCTTTTACGGCTTTGCGTATCTGACTTTGAGCACGACGAATAAACCTCTGCCGATTGGGTAAACTCTTGCCCTTTGGATTTAGTCGCCTGTCAATAAAATGCATCATGCTGTTAGTCCACCTATCCATTGCCTCGCAAGATCATCTGACTAACCCGCTTTATTCACACGCATATACCAATCAACCAACCGATGAACCTGTCGCTTGCTATAGCCACGATCAACCATCCGATCGACAAATTCATTGTGCTTGGATTCAGTCTTCTTATCTTTTTTCGATCCGAAAGAAATCACTGGCAACAGGTCTTCCACCTGACTGAACATCCGTTTTTCAATTACTTCTCGTAATTTTTCATAGGATGTCCAACGGGGATTGTGCCCTTTGTTGTTAGCCCGGGCACGCAGCGTAAATTTCACAACCTCGTTTCTAAAGTCTTTCGGGTTTGAAATTCCCGCCGGTTTCTCAATCTTGGACAGCTCCTGATCCAAAATCCGAGGATCAAGCAGTTGTCCCGTATCAGGATCTTTGAAATCGTGCCCTTCGATCCACGCATCAGCATAAGAAATATAGCGATCAAAAAGATTTTGCCCAAAATCTGAATAGGATTCCAAATAGGCCTTTTGAATCTCATTCCCGATAAATTCAGCGTAGCGGACAGATAAATAGCCTTTGATGAACTCAAGATAGCGTTTCTCTATTTCATCAGGGAATTGTTCACGCTGTATTGCCTGTTCCAATACGTACATAAGGTGCACTGGATCGGCTGCAACTTCATTCGGATCATAGTTAAATGTCTCGGCCAAAACCTTGAAGGCAAAACGAGTAGAAACACCATTCATACCTTCGTTCTGTCCAGCAGCTTCCCGGTATTCCTGAATCGGTTTTGCATTCGGATCGACATCTTTTAGATTATCGCCATTATAGACCCGCATCTTTGAGAAAATATTGGAATTTTCATGTTCTTTTAAACGCGTCATCACACTGAACTGTGACATCATTTCCAATGTTGACGGTGCACAGTGGGTATCATTAAGGTCGCTATCTCTCAGCAGCTTATGATAAATATCAGCTTCTTCATTAGCACGTAAGCTATAGGGAACCTTGATCACGCAAACACGATCAATAAAGGCTTCATTGTTTTTATTGTTCTTAAAATTTTGCCATTCAGATTCATTTGAATGCGCCAGAATAATACCCTGGAAAGGTATCGCCCCAAGGTTTTCGGTTCCCACATAATTACCTTCCTGCGTCGCGGTCAGTAAGGGGTGTAACATTTTAATCGGCGCTTTAAACATTTCGACAAATTCAAGTAATCCCTGCGTCGCCATGTTCAAGCCACCACTATAGGAATAAGCATCTGAATCGTTTTGGCTATAATATTCCAGTTTCCGAATATCAACCTTCCCAACAAGGGTCGAAATATCTTGATTATTTTCATCACCGGGTTCTGTTTTGGAAATACAAATTTGACGTAGTTTTGATGGGAACATCTTTACTACTGTAAACTTGGAAATATCACCTTCAAATTCTTCTAAACGTTTAAGTGCCCAGGGGGATATCAATCCTGTCAGGCGATGTTTGGGAATGTGATACTTGTCCTCAAGGAGATCCCCCATTGTCTCTGGATTAAACAGGCCAAGAGGAGATTCAAAAATAGGGCTGATATGATCACCGGCTTTCAAAACGTAAACCGGACAATTCTCCATTAAAATCTTTAACCGTTCAGCAATTGAAGATTTACCGCCGCCAACTGGTCCCAATAGATAAAGGATCTGCTTTTTTTCTTCGAGGCCTTGAGAAGCATGTTTAAAGAAGCCAACAATGCGTTCTATGGTTTCTTCCATACCATAGAACTCGCTAAAGCTTGGGTAGCGCTTGATTGTCCGGTTCATAAAAATCCGGCCCATACGTTCATCTTGGCTTGTATCAAAAAGTTCAGGCGTACCAATGGCATCCAGCATTCGTTCTGCTGTCGAGGCATACATAACCCTGTCTTCCCTGCATCCAGACAAGTAATCCCTCAACGACATTTCGCTTTCTTGCCGGCTACCGTATAGCTCGGAATAGGCGTCGAAAATATCGGTCTTGGGCATTATGACCTCCTCTATATATTGGCTTAACCTGAAATGCGTTCCTTTATAAAAACAGCCTTCTATCGCTTCTTTACACAACAATGAGATTTTAGGAGGCTGAACTAAAACTCATAAAGGCGGGTATCAAAGAAACACAAAACGAATGCGCGTTACTCTAATCTTTTGATACTGCTCTTATATTTTTTACGTTCTAACCTGCCAGCTGGATTAACTATTTTCTTTTTTATTCTAAAAAAATAAAAAACCCCGGCTTAACCAATAGGCTAAACTGGGGCTATTTTCACAATTTAGTTCAGATAAACGCAGAAGCCTTAAAGGATTTGTCCCCGCGCGATTTCAACGAACCGATCGACATCAGCTTGGCTTGAGTTAAAGGACATGACCAAACGAACCAAAGACCTTTTTTCCCCTGGCAGCATTTCATAAAATTCAAAACCTGCTTCTTTCAAGACACTGACCATCGCCCTTGGCATCGTTAGAAAAAGTATATTTGCTTCTACAGGATGTACGAATTCAATCGAGGCGATATCAGACAGTCCCATCGCCATACGCTTCGCCATATCATTGGCTTGCATGGCATTTCTTTGCCATAAATTATTGTCCAGATAAGCAGTCAGTTGAGCAGACAAAAAACGCATTTTTGAAATAAAATGCCCGCCGCGTACGCGCCTGTTTTCAAGTTCCTTTACATTTGGCTTTCCAAAAAACACGACTAGCTCAGCGCCCATTGCCCCGTTTTTTGTTGCCCCGAAAGAAAGGACATCAACCCCGGAACGCCACGTAAGATCAGCGGGCGAGCAATTGGTTCCAACGACAGCATTGGCAAACCGGGCACCATCCATATGAACCTTGAGATTATTCTCTTTGGCAACTTCTGCAATCGCCATAATTTCATCTGGCCGATAAAGTGTTCCAGCCTCAGTTGTTTGGGTCAGGCTAACCAAGCTGGGTTGCGTATGACGTGGAACACCGCGCCCAAAAATTGCGTCTTTCAGCGACTGTCCCGTAAACTTACCATGATCACCGGGTAAAGGAATGAGCTTTGCGCCACCCGAATAAAATTCAGAAGCGCCACATTCATCAGTATTGATATGTGCTTCTTTATGGCAATAAACGGTGCCATAGGCTGGGGTTAAATAGGAAATAGGCAAAACATTGGCCGCAGTCCCACTAATAACAGGGAACACCGTCACATCTGTCTCGAATATCTCGGCCACCTTAGCAGATAAGCCATCTGTCCACTTATCCGCGCCATAGCTCATCGCTGCATGATCATCATTCGCTTTGATCATTGCATCCATAATTTCAGGCGAAACACCTGTGACGTTATCTGAGGCAAAGTTTGTCATACTGCCTGTTCCATCTATTCTTTAATCAACATTTTAAAATACATTTAGTTATCTTATTGAGGATATCAGTTGCCCGAAATATTAATCTGCCACCCCCCTATTTTGGTGCCATTGCTACTGTCATAAATATCCACACGCTGACAATCGCGTGTTAGTTCGCCATCAAAACGGAAAAGAACCGTATTCCCTCGTAATTGCGCATCAGCCAAGCGGCACCCTGCGGGAATTTTCACCTCGATAGAGCCAAAGCTCTGACCCGAAATTTTCAAGTCCTTGCCGATAACCTGCGCTTCAGAAACTATTTCAGCTTCATTGGACTTTTTTGATAGAGTCCCATCACTTAACCTTGTCGAAATTGTATAAATAACAACGGCAAATCCAACAACCAGTAGAATAGTCATTATCGCAACGGCTATCTTAATAGCTTTCATCTTAATCAACCCACGAGTAAAAGGAAGTCATGTAATAAGCGAGCAAAGCCTGTTCGGCAAGCCAGAGCAGTCTGTAAAGAGAAGCCAATACGAGGAAAACATGCCAGATAACGGCAATAACACTGATCATCCACAGATCTACAATTTGATCGTTTCAGATGCAGAAAAAAAACAACGCCTCGACCGCTTTCTCGTGAACCACCTTCCTGATCTGTCCAGAAGCCGGTTGCAAGCGCTTATTTCTGAAAGCTGCCTCGCCATTGACGAAGCCATAATTGAAACACCGAATTACCGTTTAAAGCCGGGTCAAAAATTAACACTGACCGTTCCCTTAGCAGCTGATCCAGAACCGATAGCACAAGATATCCCGCTCGATATTATATATGAAGATCCTTACCTTCTTATTGTAAATAAACCATCAGGTATGGTTGTTCATCCCGCCCCAGGAAACAGCGATGGAACGTTGGTCAACGCCCTGCTCTATCATTGCGGAGATGATTTCAAAGGCATTGGGGGCGTACGTCGCCCCGGCATTGTGCACCGTATTGACAAGGACACCAGCGGCTTAATGGTTGTCGCTAAAACGGACGAATGCCATCAGGGTCTGGTACAGCTTTTTGCCACACACGATATAGAACGTAGCTATAACGCAATTGTATGGGGATTTCCCAAACCCGCTGCGGGGCGAATTCAAGGGAACATTGGTCGTAGCCCTAAGAACCGAAAGAAGATGGCCGTTGTACCTAGAGGCGGGAAAACTGCTGTAACCCATTATAAAACCCTGGACGTACTTTCTAATGGCGCGGCAAGCTTAATAGAGTGTCGCTTGGAAACAGGGCGCACCCATCAAATTCGCGTACACATGACCCACATAGGCCACCCGCTTCTCGGCGACCCCCTTTACGGCAGTCAAAGCCAAAGCAGGATCAAGAACCTTCCCGAAGAAGCACAGGTGCTAATGAAAACGTTCAATAGACAGGCGTTACACGCCAAAACACTTGGATTTGTTCACCCCATAACAAAAGAAAATCTTTCTTTTTCCAGTGAACTATCAAGAGATTTGAAAGATTTGATTATTAGTTTATAATAATTAAAAATCGCATTTAGAATTAAGTTACCTCTTGTGCACCGCGGCATGACACACCATATCTAGCATCACGCAGAGAAATGCCGTTGTGAGCATTGCATCATAACTAGCTACGAAAAGGGGAACGTAAAATGGTATCATCAAAAATCCCAGCCCTGACACCAGAGGGAAACCTATCACGGTATCTTCAGGATATCCGTAAGTTTCCTATGCTAGAGCAAAATCAGGAATACATGCTCGCCAAACGCTGGCGTGAACATGACGATACAGATGCCGCACACACACTTGTGACCAGTCATCTGCGTCTCGTTGCAAAAATTGCAATGGGCTATCGCGGTTACGGACTACCCGTTTCGGAACTAATTTCCGAAGGCAACGTCGGCATGATGCAGGCCGTAAAACGCTTTGACCCGGAAAAAGGCTTCCGTCTCGCCACATATGCGATGTGGTGGATCAGAGCGTCAATCCAAGAATACATCCTCCACTCTTGGTCACTCGTCAAAATGGGGACAACCGCTGCGCAGAAAAAACTGTTTTTCAACTTGCGCAAACTTAAAGGGCAAATGTCAGCTATTGATGAAGGTGATCTGTCACCTGAACAGGTAACTCATATCGCCGACACCCTCAAAGTTTCAGAGAACGATGTGGTTCAGATGAACCGCCGCCTTGCCGGTCCGGATAACTCTTTGAATGCTCCCTTACGCATTGATGGCGACGGAGAGTGGCAAGACTGGTTGGTTGATGAAACAGAAAGCCAAGAAGTTCAATTTGCAGAGTCTGAAGAGCTCACAAAGCGTCGGGCTTTACTTGAAGATGCATTGCAAACACTGAATGAGCGGGAAAGACATATCCTTCAAGAACGTCGTTTAAAAGACAACCCTACGACACTGGAAGATCTTTCTCATGTTTATGACATCAGTCGTGAACGCGTCAGACAAATCGAGGTCCGTGCGTTCGAAAAATTGCAAAAAGCGATCAAGAATGCTGCCATCGAACAAAAGCTAGCCATTTCATAGGTCAACATAAAAACACAAAAAAGCCAGTTGGATACGTCTAACTGGCTTTTTTATTGTCCAGTAAGACAGTCTTTCCCAAACACCGCAGTCTCCTTATAAAAATTTGCTGGAAAATAACGTTTTGAAAAGCTAATTTCCAAAATCAATTTATGAAAAGAAAAACAAGGCTCGTCATGACCTCTTCAGAAAAGACATTCGAAGACAATCTTCCCAAATGGATGTGGTTATGGCTACCTATCATTCTGGTATTAATCCTGTTGGTGACAGGACTTGTTCTACCAGGTCAGGTCTATAGTGACTGGATCGGTAACGAACGGACAGGAATACTGGAAACCTCTCATGCAATTATTCCAGCCATATCTTTCCTATTGGCTTTGCGTATCATTTTTCACCCAAAGGTCCCGACGTTTTCTTTCCTCTGGTTTTGGATTTTACTTGCTGCGCTGGGCAGCTTTTATATGTCCGGGGAAGAAGCCAGTTGGGGGCAGCACTGGTTCCAATGGGATACATCTGACGAATGGTCAAAAATTAATGACCAAGGAGAAACCAATTTCCATAACACCAGCTCTTGGCTGGATCAAAAACCACGCACAATTTTGGAAATTGGCATCATTTTAGGTGGTATTATTCTCCCCTTTATTTTTCTGCGCAAGCCAAGCCTGAGAAACCACCCCTACGCTATTATTGTGCCAACACTGGTTTTACTACCCACTGCGATTATAGCTGAAACCACACGCATGACAGAACGGCTATTTGCCGCTTTGGATGTACCTTTTCGTTTTTTTCAAAGGGCAAGTGAAGTCCAAGAACTCTTTTTCGCCCTTTTTGTTCTTTATTATTTAATCATGATTTTAAAGAGAGTGAAAAGACTCAACTGACTTCTTGCTCTTGAGGTTCAGCATCTTGCTCAGGCGTAGCACTCACCGATTGCTTAACGCCGTCCCCCCACGCCTCGACAAGATCATCCTGATAGCGGCGAATGGCTTTAATCTTGCCATCGGTTGAGATGCTTAAATAGCTAGAAACAAAAATCGGTGTTCCGAGATAAAGAATCCATCCCAAGCCCGCAGCACCATATGCAACCATCATGTTCCATGGATCAGAAATTGCGCTGAAAGCACCATCAAAGGACTGCCCCCGCTCCCAAAGTTCCATTAATGGGGGAAGAACACCGCAAAAGTTTGGTAAACCTATCGTAACTGTAAAATAGCGATGCGGATTACGATCAATCACATAGACGACCAAGCTGGGCACCATTAACACAGCAAGTAATATTGCTGATGGCATTAACACCGCCGCAAGCACAAGCAAAATTAGTAGAAGAAGTATGCGACTCATTTTATCCTCTAAAAAACCCAGGCGATTGTCATACCAACCAATGCCAAACTGGAACATAAGCCAGAAATTACCGCCGAGGTCTTCTCACTTACAAGTTGGACATTTTCATTTGAAACAAGACCACCCTGCTCAAGCCAAGTTGCTTGCGCTTCCAAGTTAGAAAAAATCATCTGCGCTTGATCAAAACCTGTTTGATCCTGATCCTTGATTTGAGAATTATCCAAAATTGACTGTAATATTGTTAATTTTCCTTCGGTCGTCGCATTTTCAACTGCTTCACGAAGCTGTTTGCGAAAAGCCGTATTATGAAAATTCTCTACCGAATCTATCAATAAATTCGCCATATGAGCCGATAACGCGGGTAAATTGGGTGGCCCAAATTGTTTTTGCATATCTGCCAAAATTCTTAGCGAAGCCCCATTATAAACATCCCTGTCAAAAGGATCTTCAAACCGCTTTAACAGAGCATCAAAATTTCCACGCATATTGTTCATGGCAAAGGCAAGTATATGCCGGTCAACTGGTGCCCCCTCTATTCGACCAGAAGCAACCATATTCTCTAACGCTGGTAATAGATTTTTAATATCATCAACATAATGGTCCCCAACCAAAGGAGACATGCAAGGCCAGCCCTCGTTACCGGCATAGACCGCTCGCTCCATCCCATACCCCGGAACCATGCTTTTTACATTTTGGGCCAAGTGCTCAATCTGTTTAATAATGGCGATAAATTCAGGCTTGGTCCTAGTTTGTGAGGTCACCCATGCTTGGGACAGCTTCATCCTGATAACATCGAGAAACTGCTCTACCTTACCCGGCTCAAAAAATTCCAATGCAATAGCTTGCGCGATGGCGTCGACACGAACAGCAACATCTTTGTATATAATCGGTGCCGCTGGATCTAATGCCATGATAGAAGCTGAAACGGCCCTGTCATCTCCGCTTCCTGTTGATGCCAAGGCACTTGACGTCCGTTCAGCAAGAACGATTAAATCCCCCATATCTTCATTGGACAATGCGCGCCGAACCCAAGAATCAAGATGATCAGATGAAATCAATTTCTTACTCTCTGACCAATTTAACCTCATGGCATTCGCAAGCATTGGTGCAGTTAGATAGTCTTTTCCAGCAAAAGAGATTGATCTAACAGCCTTTGGAGGTAACGGAACCTGTTTAGGGCTCAAATGACGACCATTAGCCCACATTTCAATGTCTGGCATTGCCCAACGCTCATAAGGATCATCACTCAATAATCCGCGTAAAGGCTCCATCAATTTAAGAGGTACCCGAGTTTGTCCCACCAATGCACCATAAGACCCAAGCTTTATTTTCGCCTCAATAATTTCTTCGTCGGACTTCCCTTTGAGAAGAGAGCCCCCCATCGCGACTTCCGCCAAAAGAACACCAAATGAGTAAAAATCATCAAGAACACCACCCTCACCACGCCCCGAAGGTGACGCCATACCCGAATCAATTGGCTCGTAGAGTACAGGTTGCGCATAGGCCGCAGGGGTTGAAAGGCATTCACCCAACATTGCCCTGCCATCAGATGCTACAAAAATATTTTCAGGGCGAATGGCCCGGTGCATCAGTGTTCGAGAAGAAAGCTCTCTCAGGGCTGGTAACAAATTATGTATAAACCCATTAATAATTGTTTCTTCATCCATTTTCGGAACAAGATGGCCCGCTTCAGGGATCAGACGAGTTCCGGAAGGCCGTTCATATACAAGAACGAAACGACGAACATTATCTTCGGGGAAGATTACGGTCCCAGAACCAACAGGTGTCATCATCACCGGACAGGTAACACGGCTCATCAACCGGATCATAGAGAACCGGGGCGCCGCTTCTTTCTGACAGATCAACGCAAAAAGAGAATTATTGCCCTTAAGACTGGCCGCTGCGATCGCCAGTGTTCCCGGTGATTGTAATTCAGGCAGACGTTCAGCAGGAAGAAGCCGAAACTTACCTTCGAATTCTACAGGTTGCTGTAAATGTGCCAATTCATTGGCAATTTCTTTGATATGAGTAGGCATTACTTCCTCAACCTGAGAACAGGCCCCCCGGCCTTCACAACACAAAAGATGAATACTGTTCTAGAGCTATAACAGAGAAAGGTAAAAAAGATAGTTAACAAAAAATATATAACGCTTACGAGAGCATAAAAAATAAAAGCACTCCCCCAGTGTCAGAGAAGCGCTTTTATTAAAAGATTTTATATAGTCCAGATTAGATTTTTATGGTTTAGGGTGAAAAGGATCCTGAACCAAAATAGTATCATCACGTTCCGGACTTGTTGACAGCAAAGCAACAGGAACATCAATAAGCTCTTCGATACGACGGATATATTTAATCGCTGTCGCAGGAAGATCAGCCCAGGAACGAGCACCATATGTGCTGTCATCCCAACCTTCGAGTGTTTCATAGATCGGCTCTACTTTAGCCTGCTTGCTCGCAAGTGATGGCAAGTGATCGTACTCTTCACCATCAATACGGTAACCAACACAAACCTTAAGCTCTTTAAAACCATCAAGAACATCAAGCTTGGTTAGGGCAATACCTGTAATACCACCAACCTTACATGCCTGGCGCACCATAACAGCATCAAACCAGCCACAGCGGCGTTGGCGACCTGTTACAGTACCAAACTCGTGCCCACGCTCACCCAAACGCTGCCCGACATCATCAAACAATTCTGTTGGAAAAGGACCAGAACCAACGCGCGTTGTATAAGCTTTGGTGATGCCCAGAACATAGCCAACAGAACTGGGGCCAACACCAGATCCAGCAGAGGCCTGACCAGAAATCGTATTCGATGATGTCACGAACGGATAGGTACCGTGATCAACGTCCAACATAGCGCCTTGAGCACCTTCGAAAAGAACGCGTTTATCTGTTTTGCGGCATTCTTCAAGACGTTGCCAAACAACATCAACAAAGGGAAGAATTTTTGGCGCAACTTCCAAAAGCTTCTCAACAACGCCAGCGCCATCAATTTCAGGCTGGTTTAAGCCTCTGAGCAGAGCATTGTGGTGCAGCAGTAGTGCATCAACACGTTCTTTCAGGAAATCGGCATCTGCCAAGTCACAAATACGAATAGCACGACGTCCAACTTTGTCTTCATAAGCTGGGCCGATACCACGGCCAGTTGTACCAATCTTGGCATCACCCTTTGCAGCAGCTTCACGCGCACGATCGACTTCACCATGCAGAGGCAAAATAAGAGCTGCATTTTCTGAAACTTTTAGGTTCTCAGGTGTAAGTTCAACCCCCTGCTCGCGCAGACGATCCATCTCAGCCAAAAGAGCCCAGGGGTCAACAACAACGCCGTTACCAATGATGGACATTTTACCTTTACGGACGATACCGGAAGGTAAAAGAGAAAGTTTATAAACTTCGCCATCAATAACGAGTGTATGACCAGCGTTGTGACCACCTTGGAAACGAACAACAACGTCCGCTCTTTCAGAAAGCCAATCAACAATTTTACCTTTACCTTCGTCTCCCCATTGGGAGCCAACAACAGCAACATTAGACATGTCAGTTATTTCCTAACTCATGTATGTGGTCATCCTCTAAGAGATGACTACAGGACAAACGCAGCGCTTCCGCGCGATCATTCTCGACAGGTCCAAGACCCGAAATTGTTATCCAGCCCTGCGCGCGCAATGCGGCACCTTCATCACGCCGTGTTCCATGAGGAAGGAAAATACGGCGTGCTATTTTTGGTTTTGGCAAGGCTCGTAAAACTGTATCCATAAAAAGAGTAAAACCCGTGGCAGGTTCAGTAATATTATCAACACTCACTGAATCATAACGTCCGCCACGTCCCAGTTCCCCCCGGACCCCTTTGGCAAAAAAGATAAAACTGGTTCCCGTGTGATATTCAAACCCACGGTGTTCAACGAGATCCAAGGTTACCGTTAACTCTGGGGCAGATTCCGCAACCAGCTCAACCACGTCAACAAGCTTGGAGAACTCATCAGCAGCCACACCAGAGAAGCCCAGTTTTTGAGCAGATTCAATAACGTGTTGAGCTGAACCCGCAGCACTTAAAAGCTGTCGGAAGAAACCCGCATTTTCACCCGCGATCTTCTCAACTTCGGCTGCATCTTTACGATCCAAAGCAACCCGTAATTCCAGCGCCTGTTCAGCGTCATAACCAAACTCTTTTGCGATCGCAGGAACCAGTGTTGGAAGATTAATATCAACACTCAGGTCTTTGACACCAATAGTTTCAAGCGCCGTGACAGCGGCCAAAATAACTTCAGCATCAGCCGTGTTGTCAGTAATACCGATCAGCTCGCCGCCAACTTGTGTAAACTGTCTTTCAGGACGAAGCTGGCTGCCCGTTACTTGCAGGACATCGCCGCCATAACAAAGGCGCAATGGTCTCGGTGCATTCTGCAGACGTGATGCTGCAATTCGGGCGACCTGAGGGGTGATATCTGCACGTACCCCCATCATGCGATGGCTTGACGGGTCCATAAGGCGAAAAATTTGGTCAGACAGGGTTTCGCCAGCGCCTGAAAGCAACGCATTTTCAAACTCCAATAACGGAGGTTTGATGCGATCATAACCTTCAGATGAAAAACTATCTATAAGACGGCGCACTACTTCGGCTTCATGCGCGGCGGCAGGCATTAACAAATCCTGTAGGCCAGCTGGCAATAAAGCCTGGTTCCCATTCTTTTTCATGGTCTGCGTTCCGGGTCGTTTTTAAGCTCATACGATGCGAAAAAACCTGCCGTGACCGAGAAAAGGTCTAACCTTGGGCTCTTTCGGTGATTGACTACAGGTTTTACTCTCCAAGAGCAACCTGATTCCCTGATTCAAGGCTGAAAAGTTACTCTTTTCTGTCAATAATCAAAAATATGCCGTAAATTCAGTATCCTGATAATTCCCCCCAAGAGTTCAAAAAGAAGGCTGTGAGAACGTCCCACAGCCTTCTTATTACGATCTATGCAAAATCAGAACTTAATTATAATAGCGTTTCAGCCTAGAAGTTAAGTTGCACAACCTGCTTGGTCTGCGGAAGTTGTTTGACCTTGTCTAACTGTGCCGCATCCAGAGGACTATCCAGTTCAACAAGAGCAATCGCATCCTGCCCAGGCGCTGTTCTGCCCAGATGGAACGTTGCAATATTCACACCTGCTTCGCCCAACTGCATACCCAATGCTCCGATATATCCGGGCGTATCTTCGTTGGTTAGATAAAGCATATGTTTGCCAAGTTCCGCCTCTATTTCGATACCTTTGATATTAACCAGACGCGGACGTTTGCCACCAAAGAGCGTCCCAGCGACAGAACGTTCACCTTTTTCGGTTGTTACCGTCAGACGGATTAATGTCTGGAAGTCACAATCACGTTCATGTTTGGCTTCGCTGACATCAATATTACGTTCTCTTGCAATAATAGGAGCGCTGACCACATTCACTGAATCCATAATCGGAGCCAAAAGGCTGGCAACAATCGTCTGCGTCAACGGACGGCAATTAAAGGAAGCAACGGAGCCTTCATAGTCGATCTTGATCGCTTTCAGACCTGTCCGTGTAAGCTGCCCCGCAAAGCTACCCAACTGTTGCGACAACGCCATATAAGGTTCCAGCTTATTAAACTCTTCCGCAGTCAGAGACGGCATGTTCAACGCATTGGTTACCGCACCCGTCAGCAAATAATCAGAAAGTTGCTCAGCAACCTGTAAGGCAACATTCTCCTGCGCTTCAGCAGTTGACGCCCCCAAATGTGGTGTCGCAACAAAGTTCGGTGCTCCAAAAAGAACAGAGTCCTTTGCTGGCTCAACCTCGAACACATCACTCGCTGCACCGGCAACATGGCCGCTTTCCAAGGCATCTTTAAGGTCAGCTTCAACAACCAGACCACCACGGGCGCAGTTAATAATACGAACGCCTTTTTTGGTTTTCGCCAGCGCCTTGGCATCAATAATCCCCTTGGTTTGATCCGTCAGAGGAACGTGGAGCGTAATAAAATCGGCACGCGCCAAAAGCTCGTCCAGCTCAACTTTTTCAACGCCGAGGTCCTTGGCGCGTTCAGGTGAGAGGAAAGGATCAAAAGAAATCACTTTCATCTTCAATCCCTGTGCACGATCAACAACAATAGAACCGATATTTCCACAACCAATTACCCCGAGGGTTTTGGCCGTTAGCTCTGACCCCATAAAACGGGATTTTTCCCATTTACCTGCTTGTGTTGATTCGTTTGCTTCCGGAATTTGCCGCGCAGCAGCAAACATCATCGCAATCGCATGTTCAGCCGTGGTAATGGAGTTACCATGTGGTGTGTTCATAACAACAACACCTTTGGCAGAAGCAGCGTCAATATTGACGTTATCAACACCAATACCCGCACGTCCAACTACTTTCAAATTAGTCGCAGCTTCCAAAACCTGTGGCGTAACTTTTGTAGCGGACCGGATAGCCAGACCATCATAGTCACCAATTATGGCAATCAATTCTTCTTCGGAAAGACCAACTTTAGTATCAACTTCAACGCCACGATCGCGAAAGATATCTGCGGCTTTCGGGCTTAACTTATCACTTATGAGTACTTTAACCATTTTTCCAACACTCTATTCGAATTCTGTACGTACTTGCTCTATTGCCCAATCCAACCAGGGCAACAAAAGCTCGATGTCTGAGGTTTCAACTGTGGCACCACCCCAAATGCGTAAGCCCGCCGGTGCATCACGATAAGCACCGATATCAAGCGCGGCATTCTCTTCTTCCAACAATGCTGCAAGTCTTTTGGCCGCTTTGGCCTGCGCATCATCAGAAAGGGCTGTGAACCAGTCAGCCGTTACCTTCAAGCAAACGGATGTTGTTGAGCTTGTCGATGTGTCTTCAGCAAGAAAGGCAGCCCAATCACTTTTGGAAACCCAATCCGAAATGACTGCAAAATTTGCATCGCAACGACCAACCAGGCCTTCTAGGCCACCCACACTTTCAGCCCAACCAAGAGAATCCAGTGCATCTTCGACGCATAACATCGAAGGCGTATTAATAGTGGCTCCAGTGAAGATCGATTCGTTTAATTTTCCACCTTTTGTTAAACGGAAAATTTTTGGCATAGGCCAAGATGGCTCGTGGCTCTCAAGCCGCTCAACAGCACGCGGACTAAGCGCGATCATGCCGTGAGCACCTTCCCCACCCAAAACCTTTTGCCACGACCAAGTTGTGACATCCAGCTTATCCCAGGGTAAGGGCATCGCAAAAGCAGCTGATGTTGCATCGCAAATAGAAAGTCCCGCACGATCAGAACTGATCCACTCTCCATTAGGCACACGAACACCAGAGGTCGTACCGTTCCAGGTAAAGACCACATCACGATCCCAAGAAACCTGTGACAGATCAGGTAATTTCCCGTAATCGGCTTCAAAAGTACGTACATCATTGAGTTTCAGCTGTTTGATTACATCTGTAACCCAACCCTTGCCAAAACTTTCCCATGACAGCATATCTACTCCCCGTGGTCCGAGAAGAGACCACAGTGCCATTTCTACGGCACCAGTATCGGAAGCTGGGACAATTCCGACACGATAATCTTCGGGGATACCAAGGATTTTGCGTGACTTTTCGATCACTTCCGCGAGCTTGGCTTTTCCGCCTTTTGCGCGATGAGATCTTCCATGCCAGCAAGAGCCTAGTGAATCCAAAGACCAACCAGGACGCTTGGAACAAGGCCCGGATGAAAATCTTGGATTTAAGGGACGTTCACTAGGTTTTTCTTTCATTGGACATTTTACTCCAGTATGGCAGTTTTTTTTAACTACACGAAACAAACCACCCTATAAGCTAGGGTCGCAAACCGGCTTTTTCAGGTCGCGGACGCATCATAAACATATTGCACCGCAAAATGCTCCCTTTTATTTGCCTGATTTTCACAGAAATGAAACTTTTGCATAAGCACAGCATTGTAGTCAGTGCTATTCCAGAATATTTTCTATATACTTAGTAATTAACTTCGCAAAGTTAGGTGGCCAAAGCAGGGTGGGAATGAATACCGATCAATTTATCGTTTTTGCCATTATAGGTCTCGCATTAATTTTATTTATATGGGGCCGAATAAGGTACGATGTTGTTGCAATGATGGCACTTATTGGATCTGTGATCCTTGGTGTTGTCCCTGCGGATACAGCCTTTGAAGGATTCGGGCATCCTGCGGTAATTACCGTTGCCGCCGTTTTGATCATCTCACAGGCATTGCGTAATTCGGGTATTGTCGAGTTGGCAACCCGCTTTCTAGAGCCTGCTGCGGGACATCCCACGCTTCACATACTGGCACTGACCACAGTTGTTGCCGTTTGCTCCGCATTCATGAACAACGTCGGCGCACTCGCCCTCATGTTACCAATAGCAATCGGCAGTGCTTACAACAGTAAAAGGCCCACAAGTGAAGTCCTGATGCCCCTCAGCTTTGGTTCATTGCTTGGCGGCCTCACCACGCTCATTGGTACGCCACCTAACATCATTATCTCAAGTTTTCGACAGGCTGAAACCGGGCAAGGCTTTGCCATGTTCGATTTCTTACCCGTGGGGTTTGGTGTCGCCTTAACAGGCATTCTTTTTATCTCTGTCGTGGGCTGGCGCCTGTTGCCGAAAAGAGCTGTAAACAACAGTGAGAATGAAAGCCTTTTCCAGATTGAAGACTATATAGCCGAAGTCCGAATTCCGGAAAATTCACCTTATGTGGGACACCGTCTTGTCGATTTGGAAACACTGGCTCAGGGTAACGTCGCTGTCGTAGCCTTGGTTCGGCGCGAAGACCGTATGCTCGCCCCATCGGGTTATATGCGCCTCAAAGCAGAAGACATTCTTACCCTCGAATCAGATACCGATACACTCCAGCGGGTTGTTGATGAAGCCAATCTCGAGCTTGTTGGCTCTGCAGATGACAGCTCTGAAGATCTTCAGTCTGATCGAGTTGGTATATTAGAGGCTGTGGTTACACCAGGATCCAGGCTTGAGGGCCGGACTGCACATAACATGCAATTACATACACACCACGGCATTAATACCCTCGGCGTTGCCCGACAAGGTCAACCGGTCAACGAACGGATCGGACGGGTTCGTTTTATGCCCGGTGATGTTCTGCTCATTCAGGGTATCAGAGAGGAAATGCCTGAGACGTTAGCATCCCTAGGACTTCTTCCTCTTGCGGAAAGAGAGCTTTCCCTAACCCCCAAACGGGGGTCAATCGTTGCACCTCTTCTTTTCGCGATTGCAATTCTTCTGGTCGTCTTTGGTATTTTGCCCCCCCAAATTTCTTTTCTCGGTGCTGTTGGCACTATGGTTTTGTTGGGTGAACTCAACCTCAAAGAACTGTACGAATCTGTGGACTGGTCAATTATCGTGCTCTTGGCAGCAATGATCCCTGTCGGGCTAGCCTTGGAAACATCGGGAGGCACAGCAATGATTGCCTCGCCGCTTGTATCATTGAGCGCACATATTCCTGTCTGGGCCATCATGGGATTATTGATTTTCATAACCATGATTTTATCTGATGTCATGAATAATGCTGCGACAGCGGTACTGATGGCCCCCATTGGTATTTCTATTGCGAATGGTTTGGGTGTGAATGTTGACACTTTCCTGATCGCAATCGCAATCGGAAGCTCATCGACCTACTTAACCCCTATCGGGCATCAATCCAATTTGCTTGTTATGGGACCGGGTGGATATAAATTTGGCGACTACTGGCGCATGGGGCTTCCACTTGATGTCATCATCCTTGTGGTGTCAGTGCCTCTTATCCTCTGGATATGGCCGCTCTAAAAGGTATAGGACATTTTCATAACATTAGTGATTTCATCAAATTCAGTCTGCAGAAAGCCTGAGTTTTTGTAGAGCTTGATCGCGTGATCCATTTGCCCCCGGACAGTTTCAAGTAATATTGAGCGTGCCTTTTGTTCCGCGGCAAAATCCAAAACTCTATTGATAAGGGCCTGTCCTGTATTGTGCCCCCGCCCAGACGGTTCAATCCAAAGGCGCTTAAGCTCATAACAAGCCGCCTCTTTGAACTTTACACCAACAACACCGACAGCTTCACCCTCAATAGATTTTACAATCCATAACCGGCCATTAGGCAGCGAATAACGTTTATCGATTTCATCCAGTTCTTTCTCAAATCCTTCGAAACAAGGACATGCTTGCGCCCACTTCTCATAGTTCTTGAAAAGCCGCACAACAGAAGAAAAATCCTCAGGTGATGTTACTATTTCGATATTCATGCCTATGATCTCTTTTTGACCCAACCGGGTACACTATAAATAGATTACTCCCTTGAGATAAAGTATTGCCGTTCCCGTTAAAAGAATTCGATCTCCACAATCCTTTATCTCGAGTACACCACCTCGCTTAGAAAGCTGCCTGGCAATCATTGTCGACTTGCCAAGCACATCTTTCCAATAAGGCGCACAGACAACATGTGCCGAGCCAGTTACAGGATCTTCCGGAATACCACAATGCGGGCCAAAGTATCTGGCAACGTAATCATAATCACGGCTGGTTGATGTGATGATCAAACCATCCCCAGGCAGTTCGGCAACTTTGTCAAAGTTTGGCTCAACAGCAAGAACACTTTCTTCGTCATCGAGCACAGCCATTAGCTTACTTGATATATAGGTTGCTTGCGGGCGCACACCAATCGCCTCTTCAACCATCAAAATGCCATCCAAAGGTGACGGTCTGCGAGACGGAAAATCAAGCGTGTATTGCCCGTCGCAACAGGTAACCTTTAACACCCCGCTTTTGGTTTCAAATAAGACTTCTTTGGTTGCTTGATCCAGTTCAGTGGCAATCACATGTGCTGTTGCCAAAGTAGCATGACCACAAAGATCAACCTCGGTTGTCGGCGTAAACCAGCGTAAATGATACCCTTGTGGTGTCGCCACAAAAAAGGCCGTTTCAGACAGGTTGTTCTCTGCTGCGATTTTAGACAACAGATCATCCGGTAACCATTCGGTCAGGGGACAAACAGCCGCTGGATTCCCACTAAAAAGCTGCCCCGTAAATGCGTCTACTTGGTACAGTGGAATTTCCATCATTATTCAGACCTTCTCTTTCCTATTTTGCTGGCTCGATCTTATTCTCTGCCTTAATATTTTTCATGGCATCTTCAATCGCCTTCAAAGACTGATCAATATCTTGGTGCGTTATCTTCCAAGATGATACTGAAAGCCTAAATGCATTGTGACCTTTCCAGATCGTGGGGCCAAACCAGCACGTGCCATCTTGTTGAACCATTTCAATTAAGGCTTCTGTTTTCTCTACGCTATCCCAGGAAACCACGATTTGATTGAGAACAACATCGTTCAAAATGTTTAATCCCAAAGCTTCCAGACCTTTTGCAAAATACTGAGCTAAATCACAACAACCAGAAATCAAGTCATCGAGCCCTTCGCGCCCCAGAAACTTGAGTGCTGCCCATATATCAATACCCCGAGCACGTTTGGAAAACTCCGGAATATAACTTTGCGATGCCCCATCCCGTTCCTTCAGATAGGCCGCAGAAACAGACATTGCGCCATGAAGGGCATCATCATCCCGACAAATGACAAGACCTCCATCATAGGGCGTGTTTAACCATTTATGCCCATCAGCGGCCCAGGAATCAGCTTTTTCGATACCTTTAGTTAAATACGTCCGAGATACCGAAGACCTCGCCCAAAGACCAAAGGCCCCATCCACATGTACCCAGGCATCAACCGCTTTGGCACGATTACAAACCTCATCAATAGGATCAAAGGCACCGCTGTTCACATTCCCTGCTTGCGTACAAACGATTGTTTGGTCGTCCAGTGCTGGTAACTTGCTGATATCAATAGCCCCGTTAGCATCGGTTGCGACTTTAATAACCCTCTTCTTTCCCAAGCCCAGCATAGACAACGCTTTAAGTACCGTGACATGGACTTCATCACTCACAACAACCTTGATTTCAGGTGCCTCAAAAAGACCATCTTCTTCAACATTCCATCCGTGTTTTTTCAGAATCTTATGCCGCGCAGCCGCCAAAGCGGTGAAAGTTGCCATTGTCGCCCCAGTCACAAAACCAACAGCTGATTGCTGTGGTAAATCCAAGACATCCAAAAGCCATTGCATTGTTACTTTCTCAATTTTGTCGGCCACAGGCGATGTCACCGGAGAAGACGCAACCTGATCCCAAGCAGTTGCCATCCAATTGGCACCAACCGTGACAGGTAAACTCCCCCCGACGACAAAACCGAAATACCTGCTCCCCGCAGATGCAACAGTCGCAGGAGAACCCACCTCATCTAATTGTTTTAAGATATCATTGGGATCATGCCCCTTCTCAGGAAATGGTTCTTCAAACTGACTAAGCGCCTTAAGACCATGATCAGACGGAAAGACCCTTTGGCTATCAACCTCAGAAAGATATCTTTCACCTCTTTCATAAGCATTACGTAACAATTCACGAGACATTGTATTCACCTTCCCCTGTATATCACCCGATCAACCGCACCTTAAGCAATTGAAAATAAATCAATTATTTAAAGCAGAGCGAACAATTGTATAAAAATTACATATTGTCTCAGTTATATCTTGCCTAATTAGGGGGTCAATCATTACATTGTCACCATGACAAATTGGCTTCCAAAAGTAAAATTCGGGGCAGGTCCTCGCTATATGGCAATTGCTGACGCCCTTTCCGAAGATATTCGAAACGGCTTCCTGCAACAGGGTGATCGTCTTCCGACGCACCGTGATCTTTCCTGGCATCTTGGTGTCACTGTTGGAACGGTCAGTCGCGCCTATGCCGAAGCTGAACGTCGGGGACTTACATTTGGTGAAGTTGGACGTGGCACTTTTGTTCACGGACCATCCGCCGCTGAACGTCACATGCTTAATCAATCGAGATTTAAAGATCACAATTTAATCCAGATGGATTTTGCTTATCCGCCCCCAGGAGACGTTGAAGAAAAGGAAATGTCATCAACGCTGCAAAGCATCTCTACCGACCCGGAAATTTCAACTCTGCTTAGCTATCAACCCCATTCCGGGCTCGCTCACCATCGTGAAGCTGGCGCTAAATGGTTTGATATGAACGGCCTCACCGTTGAGCCGGATAACGTCATTCTCACCGCAGGTGCACACCACGCCATAGCCGTCGCTATGGCAGCACTGGCGCGCCCGGGTGATCGCGTCTTATGTGAAGAAATGACCTATCCCGGCATACAATCGGTATGCAGGATGCTTGGACTGCGTCTTGATGGTCTTGAAATGGATGAACACGGTATTTTACCAAAAGCCTTTGAGGAAGCCTGTAAAGCAGGTGACGTAAAGTTCTTATACTGCGTGCCTAATTTTCAAAATCCAACAACACGCTTGCTCCCCATGGAACGTCGGCAAGCCATAGCCGACATTGCACGGCGTTACAGAGTTTCAATCATCGAAGATGATGTTTTTGGTCTTGTTGCTGAAAACGCTTTACCCCCTATTACAAACCTAGCTCCAGAGCGTTGTTATTACATCAGCTCGCTGGCGAAAACGATCGCCCCTGGCTTGCGTGTTGGTTTTCTGACAGGTCCGCAACACAGTATTTCCAGTCTAGTCGCAGCAGTTCGTGCTACTTGCTGGATGGCGTCCCCCGTTACCGCTGAAATTGCAACAAGATGGATCATGAGTGGGTCTGCAGATAAAATTCTGGAGGGTAGAAAAAAGAGCGCACGACGTCGTGTTGAGATTGCCAGAGAGATCTTTGCCGACTACGAGATGGAAAGCGAAACATTGGGTATCTATGTCTGGCTTCACCTACCCGCACCATGGAGGTCCAGCCAATTTACTCATGCAGCCAACAGAGCTGGTGTTACCATCTCTGCCTCTGAAGCTTTTATCGTTGGTCGAAAAGCCCCGCCACATGCCGTCAGGATCTGTCTGGGCCAACCCGGTTCAGAAGAAAAATTGATCAGAGGATTAGACATATTAGCCGGGATATTAAAAAAAGGTCCAGACGTCGGCACGTCTGTCTTTTAGACAAGTGGCGTATCGCCACCTGCCTAAAGCACCTTAGGTATATATATTCAAAACGAGATAACCTGATTGGGACCCCAATTACGTTACGTTAGAGATTGTATCTGAAATCTCGGACACAACAGTACTCACAAGATCAGAATCTTCGCCTTCAGCCATAACCCGGATAAGAGGCTCAGTTCCGGACTTACGGATCAAGACCCGCCCCGTGCCATTAAGCTGGGCTTCCCCGGCTTTTATGGCATCTTGTACCTCGCCCA
>NZ_CAKZMP010000308.1 GCF_937128705.1 uncultured Kiloniella sp.
ATCGTATCCAGAATAAATCATATGGATATCTCGTTGAAACAAGGTGAACAACACCCTTTCATATGTAAATAAATTTGTCTTACGCATGCTTTGGCTGTGCTCAAATATTCCCTTCCCCCCTGAGGATAGAATTCTTAGGGGGTTATTTATTGCGAAATGTGAAGAGGTACTCCTGGCTTGTACTCTTACTTAAGTTAAGGTATTCAATAATTGAACGTGCGGATAATTTAGTACGAATGACCCTATTGTCGTAATGAATGAGAGCTGGAGTAATCGGTGTCAAAAGATCAGGTGTTATACCAGCTTTTAAGTGAAATTGAGCGTAACCCCTCAGTTTCGCAGAAAGATTTATCTCGAGAAGTTGGTATTTCTGTCGGGATGGTTAATTGGCACGTGAAGCGATTTGTTTCCAAGGGGTTGGTAAAGCTTCAAGAGGCACCCCTTAAACGATATTTGTATTATCTTACCCCTGAAGGCTTTTCTGAAAAAGCCAAACTTACAGCGGATTTCCTGCACACTTCTTTTGATGTTTTCAGGCAGGGAAGAGAGCAATATTCGGCACTTTTCGACCTTTGTTCGGTAAATGGCTGGTGTAATATTGTCTTGCTCGGAAATACGGAATTAACCGAACTTGCTGTTTTGGTTGCAAATCAATTTCCCAAGATAAATTTAGTTGCGGTTATGGATGGTGATGCGGAACGCTCTTCGCCCCATGGAGTGAATTTGGCGTCTAGGCCAGAAGAGGCTGTTGCATTGGCTGTAAACCTTAAAGTCGATGTTGTAATTTCCTGCCAGTTTAATAGTGCTTTGCTGCAAGGGGCGGAAATCGAAGAAGTATTGACTGGGTTAAATATAGACAGGTCGAGGTTCTTGATGCCGGGGATTTTGCAATGAAGCATGATAAGGGGCGGTGGATTGTTGCAAATACAAAAGCAAATTTAGAGCTTTTTGCTGTCGAGCAAATAAAGCAGCAAGGGTTTGATGCTTATTGTCCGGTTTTTGAAGCGACCGTCAGGCATGCGCGTAAAACTACCTTGCGTCAAAAACCATTGTTTCCGAGCTACATTTTTATTCGATTGACCGATTTAGCTACAGGGTGGCGATCTTTGATGTCGACGAGGGGGGTGAAAACCTTGTTGACGCAAGGGGGTAAGTTGAGCGTGTTGCCGGAAGGTTTTGTCTCCAATCTATACGAGAATGAACAGCGTGGTGAGTTGCTGCATTTGGCGCAGCCCGGCTTCTCCAGGGATGATGAGGTTGAAATTAAAAGTGGTATTTTTGACGGCCTTACCGCACGAGTCCTAGGGGCGCCGGAAAAGGAACGGATCTGGCTGTTGCTCGATATCTTGGGTCGAAAGGTACGGGTTTCGCAAGATGTTGCTAAAGTAGCTCTTGCATAAAAATCATTTAGCGTTCAATTTGTGAATGTTGAATGATATTCAGTTTTTTTGGGGGCAGGTGATTTTTCACCTGTTCTGCGGTAGCTGTGGAGCTTTCCTAGTTCATCGGGGCTAAAAAGTATGCTGTTTATCTTCCTAAGTTTATGGCTCTAGAAGAGAGATCAATGGATAGAGTGTTACGGTTTGAGGGCGTGTTTGTTCACGAAAGTTCCTATGTCGATGAGGGCGTGGAAATTGGTTCGGGTACAAAAATTTGGCACTTCTCACATGTGCTTGGAAATGTCAGCATTGGTAACAACTGTTCCATCGGGCAAAATGTAATGATCGGCCCTGATGTATCGGTTGGTAATAATTGCAAGATCCAAAACAATGTCAGTCTCTATAGGGGGCTGGTTCTCGAGGACGGCGTCTTCTGTGGCCCCAGCAGCGTTTTCACGAATGTGAACAACCCGCGCGCCGAAATAGAACGCAAGGATGAGTTCCGGACGACTGTTATCCGTCGAGGTGCGACAATTGGGGCAAATGCCACTATTGTCTGTGGATATGAACTTGGGGCATATTGTTTTATCGCTGCCGGTGCGGTAGTGACAGGGGATGTTCCTGCCTTTGCATTGATGGCGGGTGTTCCTGCGCGCAGGGTTGGATGGATGAGTAAAGCCGGCGGAAAACTAGGCGACGATTTAGTATGTCCTGTTGATGGGACGCGATACCAGCTCGTAGCTGAAGTTACTTTGGAAGAGATAACTAAGATATGAACAATATTTCTATTCCTTTTATTGATTTAAAGGCGCAACAGGCTGTTATTCGTGATAAAGTCGAGGCGGGGCTTAAACGTGTACTGGATCATGGTGCATACGTGATGGGGCCTGAGGTTGCCGAGTTTGAGGGGGAATTGGCAAGCTTTGCGGGTGCCACGCATGCGATCAGTTGTGCAAATGGAACGGATGCGCTGCATCTGGTTCTGATGTGTGAAGGGGTTGGGCCAGGAGACGCTGTTTTTGTTCCCTCATTTACATTTGTTGCAACAGGAGAGGCGCCATTGCTGGTTGGGGCCACGCCAGTTTTTGTTGATGTGAATCCTGATACCTTCAATATGGATCCTGATAGTTTGAAGTTAGCGATTGTTGCTGCAAAA
>NZ_CAKZMP010000309.1 GCF_937128705.1 uncultured Kiloniella sp.
CGTTGTCATAAACAACAAACCGCCGTCCACGCATCCCTTCCAATTCATATCAACAATGTCAAACAACAATTTACAAACCAGAACCAAGTAAACCCGGCCCCGAAAAGCTAGACGATATATATAGTCTTTTTCCCTATCGTCAAGGAACATCTGAAACATTTTTGTAAAAACTTTTTCAAGGATCAATTCCTATCTAAATTTTCTAATTAGCTTCCGTAAAACTTCCGCTAACTGCCTGTTTTTACTCTGTCTTTCCGATGTACCGTCGAAGCGTCTGCCCCGTCGGTGAGCGGTGTTATAGGCCCCACACAACACACTGTCAAAGACCTTTTTGCAAAAAACTCACATTTTTTTAATATTACCGTCACATGGGCTATTCGCGTAAGTTTATTGCGCAAAAACACCCCACTTGTGATGTTTTCTAAATATCCCAGATTCCAAGAAGGTAAGTTCAAGGGAAAATCAGGACAAATCCATAAAGAATCCCTGAATCCAGATGTAAAAACATGCGAGATTCTTACAAATAATCTTTAAAAGTAACTTTCAGACTAAAAGATTCGCACCTATTTCCACGAATCACCCCAAACAAGAACAATCACAACACAGGATTCTGATAACAGATGCCTATCCATAATGTTTTTACACTTAAAAGAATCCCATCCGAGGACGCAGCTCTTTATAAAGGGCTCAGAGTGGAAGGCCTCGATGAAAGCCCAGAAGCTTTTGGCGCATCTTATAGTGATGAAGTAAACACTCCTCTGAGCCACTACTCCAAACTTTTAACAAACAACATTGTTTATGGTGCTTATAGTGATAGAGGCTCTCTGGTTGGTATCGCAGGCCTACGAATCCCCAAGCAAGAAAAGCTCAAGCATAAAGCGACGCTTTGGGGGATGTATATAAAGCCGGAAGCACGCGGCAACGGATTGGCCAAACAGATCCTTTTACAGATTATCGAAATAGCAAAAGAAACCACCGAAGAGATTCTCTTAACTGTAGTTGTTTCAAATGTCTCAGCTATCACCTTATATGAGAATCTGGGTTTTATTGAATACGGACGCGAACCCAGAGCACTTAAAATCCAAGACCACTATCATGACGAAATACTTATGCGCTTGCCACTCACATAAAAAGCCACGCGAAAGTGTCTCTCCTAGATCAAAGTCACTATTGCTAAATAGTGCCTCTATACACTCCCCCTGATAAATAGACCTACTATAAACCCCTCCTATAACCATTAAGGCACCACGTGATAGAAGCTGAACTTGAGCGTAAGAAGGAATTTTCCGTAATATTGTCGTCGCACTTTCAAGGTATCTTGCCTAATCTCAATTCCTCTGTGATCTTAGAGACTTATAAGAGAGGGACAAACTAAGTATGAATGCGAGTACAGAACCAGCAAACGGACAGGTCGTTATCGGGCTGAATGCCGTTATTGTTGCTATCATTGAAGAGCAACCAAAGGTTCTTGTCGTCCAACATACTTCTGAAACACTTACTGCTCAGCATGAAACCCTGACAGAACGGACAGCGCTGCCCCATAACAATCGACACGAAGCACTGCCCTTTGGTCCCTTTTATCCGCTGAAACACCGTACGCTTGAATCCGGGCTGAGATCATGGGTCGAAGAACAGACTGACCATGAGATTGGATACGTCGAACAGCTCTACACATTCGGGAATGAAGGGCGCGACCCTCGTGAAGAGGCAGCTGGCGCCCGCTTGGTGTCCGTCGGCTATCTCGCCCTTGTACAAGATACGGCTCCAACAGCAATTGAGAATGCTGTGTGGCAGGACTGGTATCGCTTTTTCCCATGGGAAGACTGGCGCGATGGACCCCCTACTATACTAGAGAGTGATATCATCCCCGCACTGCGAAAATGGATTGAACAGGCAGAAAATAACATCGAACAGAAAGATCGTTACGAACGCACCTGTATTACCTTTGGTCTAGATGACACCCCCTGGAACGATGAACTTGTTCTGGAAAGATACGAATTGCTTTATGAAGCCAGCCTGGTCGCGGAACGACAGGATAGCCTTGATAAAGGCGACATAAGTAATCAGCACGGAACGGCGATGGCACTGGATCATCGACGTATACTGGCAACGGCAATCGGACGGTTACGGGGCAAAATTAAATATCGTCCCGTCGTGTTTGAACTCATGCCGCCGACATTTACCCTGTTACAGCTCCAAAAAGTTGTTGAAGCTCTTTCTGGATCACTTCTTCATAAACAGAATTTTCGCCGTCTAATCGAGAAAAAAGGTCTGGTTGAAGCTACGGGGAAGATCGAAACCCAAACAGGTGGGCGACCTGCGAATCAATTCCGTTTTCGCCGGGAAGTTCTGATGGAACGGCAAACACTAGGCATTTGACAGAACCGCCCCCTCATCCACGTCTCCCAGTTCATCCCACCAACACCACTTATACTAATATTGAGCATAATGTGCTTGACCCAAGTAATACTCACTTGTAGCATAAGTATAACTGGGAGCTCCGGTATTTTTTATAGCCCCCTTATACTCAAATAGAGCAAAAGAGGTTGCCATGTCTGCCAATACTGCAGTCGCAGAGACAGAAGAATATACATACACCCCAGAAGTAGCAGAGCGTACTGCCGCTGTCTTTGAGCAGGTGTATCCCGCGATCAGTAAAGAAGAATGGCCCGATTTTGCGCCCTATGTTGATGAAATCCTACGTTTGAAAAAAGAGCGCAATGCTGTTGTTCTCGCCCACAATTATCAAACCAGAGACATCTATCACTGTGTTTCCGATATCGTTGGAGATTCACTGGCGCTTGCGCAAAAGGCTATTGATGTCGAAGCCGATGTGATCGTTATGGCTGGTGTTCACTTCATGGCAGAAACAACAAAGCTTCTTAACCCATCTAAGACCGTGTTAATACCGGACCCCAAAGCCGGCTGTTCACTGGCAGATTCCATCACAGGCGAAGACGTGCGTAATCTTCGAAAAAAATACCCCGGTGTTCCAATCGTTACCTATGTAAATACCTCCGTCGAAGTAAAGGCTGAATCAGATATCTGTTGCACATCCGGAAATGCAGTGAAGATCGTTGAATCACTGGGTGTTGATCGGGTGCTATTAATCCCCGATCGCTTTCTTGCTGCAAATGTTGCCGCCGAAACCAACGTTGAAATTCTAACATGGCAAGGCGAATGTGAAGTGCACGAACGCTTTACCGCGCGCCAGGTCACGCAACTACGTAAAGCACACCCAAATGTTACGGTCCTCGCGCACCCGGAGTGCCCGCCGGAAGTTGTTGAAGCTGCAGACTATTCAGGATCAACAGCAGGCATGATCAATTTTGTGTCCGAACAAAAACCTGCCGAAGTCGCCCTGATTACTGAATGTTCTATGGGGGATAACATTGCATCTGAAAATCCGGATACAAACTTCATCCGGTCCTGCAACCTTTGCCCTCACATGCAACGCATCAATCTGATGAACATCTGTGAATCCTTAAAAACCATGTCGCACGAGGTTACCGTCGACCCTGCGCTTGCTGATCGGGCACGCCTCGCGGTTCAACGCATGCTGGATGCAAGTTAAGGAAGTTCCCCATGGCGTATTCCCCCAACACAATTAAAAGCACAACGACAGATGTTTTGGTAATTGGCGCAGGCCTCGCCGGCTTGATGGCCGCGTTACGCCTTGCGCCAAAAGCTGTCACGCTTTTATCAAAAGGGCCGCTTGGGGAAGAAGCATCCAGTGCTTGGGCACAAGGTGGGATATCAGCTGCACTGGACCCCGCCGATAGTCCTGTAAGTCATCTCGCGGATACGCTTGCTGTCGCCGGGGGTATTGCGGATGAAGACATTGCCGCATTGGTCACCGATCTTGGGCCAGAACGCATCCGCGATTTAATCGATCTTGGCGTGATCTTTGACCATGACGAAAAAGGCTTAAGTTTGAGCAGGGAAGCCGCCCATAGCCACAGACGCGTTGTCCACGCCAACGGCGATTCGACGGGCCGGGAAGTCATGCGCGTTCTGCAGCTTAGGGTAAAAGAGGCCGTACACATTACGGTTCTAGAAAATACAGAGGCAATAGATTTGTTATGCCAAAACAATCAGGTTTTTGGGGCAACTCTTCTGAAAGACAATGAACTACAGGCGGTCAATGCTCACGCCACGATTATTGCGACAGGTGGTATCGGGCAAATTTACAGCGCAACCACCAATCCCTTCGCTGCTTGCGGTGATGGGCTTGCCATGGCCGCCCGCGCAGGCACCAGTCTCAAAGACCTAGAGTTCGTTCAATTTCACCCCACAGCTATAGATGTAGAGACCACGCCTCGTCCTTTAGCAACAGAAGCTCTACGCGGGGATGGAGCTTGGTTGGTGAATGAAACGGGTAAACGATTTATGCTCGACGATCATCCGCTCGCGGAATTGGCTCCACGGGATATTGTCGCCAGAAGCATATGGAAACAAATACAACAAGGCCATCGCTGCTACCTCGATTGTCGCGCTTCTATAGGAGATGCTTTTCCACAGCACTTTCCTACCGTCTATGCACACTGCGAAGACCACGACATTGACCCGACAAAAGATCTGATCCCCGTTGTCCCGGCAGCGCACTATCATATGGGGGGCATTGAAACGGACAATCGTGGGCGAACAAACGTCAACGGCCTCTGGGCTTGTGGCGAAGCCGCTTGTACTGGCTTGCACGGCGCGAACAGACTCGCCAGTAACTCCCTGCTCGAAGCGCTGGTTTTTGCACCTCTTGTCAGTAAAGATGTCTGTGATTTCCTCAGCAACAAAACAATAAGCGCGCCCGCCAAAGTCAAAGCTTCAGAACAATCGCAAATCCAACCCAGCGTCGTAAAAGATCAAGATGTCATAGGTGAACTACAAACTTTGAACTATCGCTATATCGGACTTTGCCGGGATGAAGCTGGATTGAAGATACTTCTGAAAGAACTGGATCGTATAGAGCTAAACAATCCACACCCCTCGACACGGCTAAGAAACATCATGATCGTCAGTCGTTTGATCGCGACCACGGCACTTGAACGAAAAGAAAGCCGAGGGGGGCATTATCGCCTTGATTATCCCAATAGCGATCCACGATACCAGCGCCACAGCATTGTAGAACTGAGCCACCTCACAAAAGACATCGTCAACGATACGATCAAACTGGCTTCATAGATTGCCCCGAAAACATATAGACGACAAAAAGTATAGATGATGAAAATAACGCCCCTGCCTTCCCCCCTTATCACACAGGCCGTACAGGCCGCGCTTTTGGAAGATCTTGGATCAACCGGGGATCTCACCAGCCAGTCAATGATCCCGGAAGATGCCCAGCTCACAGCATCAATTGTAAGCAGGCAGAGTGGCACCGTTTCAGGCTCCGCATTTTTGCTAACTGTGATGGCGGAGCTATCGGAACAAGTGGACGTCAAAATTTCACTGGAGGATGGCTCGCGTCTCTCTCCCGGAAGTATCGTTGCCACCCTATCGGGTCCGGCACGCGCGATCCTGAGCGGGGAGCGTGTTGGCCTGAATTACATGGGCCATCTATCGGGAATTGCCACGGCAACCCGAAATATCGTTGATTTGGTTGACGATCTGCCTGTGCGCGTCACCTGCACTAGAAAGACCACCCCCGGCCTGCGTGCCTTTGAAAAATACGCTGTGCGATGCGGCGGCGGGCACAATCATCGCTTTGGTCTTTATGACGGCGTCATGATCAAGGACAACCACATTGCTGCGGTTGGCGGCGATATCGGAAAAGCCATAACAACAGCCCGAGCACAAATCGGACATATGGTAAAAATTGAAGTCGAGGTTGATCGGCTTGATCAACTTCAACAAGCGCTCCCCCACAAGCCCGATATTATTCTGCTGGATAATATGGACTTACCAACCTTACGCGAAGCCGTTGCCATGATCGATGGGAAGGCCATTGCAGAAGCATCCGGCAGTATCACCTATGAAACAGCACGGGCTATTGCTGAAACCGGGGTTGATGTGATTTCGATGGGATGGCTAACCCACAGCGCCCCTTGTCTTGATTTGGGGTTGGATATTCTCTAGCCAATTACTCAGGATGAATATTTCGGCCAAAACCTCATGACAATCCGAGCCAGGCACGGATTGTATACCCAACCACCCCCAGAGCAGTAACACCGCCAAACCACAACCCAGCAAACCAAGTTAGTCGGCACCTGAGACTCTTTGCCTCTGGTTGGTTCGGCGTCTTATCTGCAAGGCTTTCCCTAGCCATCAATGGTACCCCTCTTCCGGGTCAACTTTTCCTCGGAATACC
>NZ_CAKZMP010000310.1 GCF_937128705.1 uncultured Kiloniella sp.
CAACAACAGCTCCGTGAGATCCACGCTGGGCAGCAAGGCTTCGACCTGCTGGGAGAGCTGCGCCAGGCTGGGCGGTTCATCCAGCTTGTCAAAATTGGTGATGGTCAATGTGGGCCGCTTGCCAGACAGATCCAATTCAACGGCCTTGTTGTCATCAAAGTTGGCGGCCACCTGTCTGTAGCTGGCATCCAGTTGGCGCACCAGACCATCAATGGCTTCTTGGGGATTCAGTGGATGACCGAGTGACCGGCAGACCTGAATGCGGTTGGCCTGCCATTCCTGGCCCTGCAACAGCTTGGCCCGTGGATCACCCCAGCGATCGCTGTTCTCTACATAGACATCACGGCGGCGCAGGCTGTCTTGCAGCTTATCGAGAAAGCACAGTGTGTAGCCTCGCTTGGTGACTCGCCCCTCTTTGTCAAACACCAGACGTTTCCAGGGATTGGAAACAATGTCCAGTGGCGCCTCTTCCAGTTGCTGCTTGCGCGATTTCAACAGACCGGCCAGATATTGATGGGCTTCCAGGGTCGCCTTGCCCGCCGGAGCCGCTTTGAACTCGATATCACACAGTAATTTCGGTAAGAAGCGTCTGACCCTGCCATACTGTTCCACCATTTCATCTTGAAAGTTGTCGTCGTAAGGGCGAGCCAGTTCATGGACGGTGGCAATGGATGCCGCCAGTTTTTCACGCGGCATTTTGGCAAAGATGGCCGACCTCAGCAGTTCATCCTGCGTACTTTCATTGAGGATCAGGGCACAAACCTCCGCCAAGGCCAGCGCGGATTTATCCAGATCCTTCAGTGTCCGCAACCGCTTTTTCTGGCCCAGCTTTTTGGCCTCACCGGCAATATAGGCCTAAATTCAGATAATAAGTGCGACACTGCAAATCAGGTGTAGAAGAAGCCAACTGCTGAAGTTGGTACACTTCTTTTCACCACAAAACTAAGCAGTACCAACATGAATTATCAGCAGTTGACCGAAGGCAAAAGATACCAGATTTCAGCTCTTTTAGGGCAAGAAATATCAGTTTCAAATATAGCACGTGCACTTAATTGCCATAGAGCTACGATTTATCGTGAGCTAAAGCGGAATAAAAAAGCAACAGGATATTGTCCTGATAAAGCTCAAAGAGCATGCTTGATAAGGCGAAAGACATCCGCTAAGTATCGAATATCATCAGAGACCATTGATTTTATTCGTATTTTAATTGAAATCGACTGGAGCCCTGAGCAAGTCTCTAACGTACTTAAAAACTGCGGAGTTCCTGTTAGTCATGAATGGATTTATCAATATATCCATGATGACAAAAGAAACAAAGGGACGCTTTATCGTCATTTGAGGCAAGGAAAAAAACGCTACAGGAAAGGACAGCGAACGAAAGCAGAAGTGATTAAAAACAAAGTCTCTATTGATGAGCGCCCAGTCATTGTGGAGACAAAAAAGCGTTTTGGTGATTGGGAAATAGACACTGTTTTAGGCAAGAATGGAACGGGGTCCATCGTTACTTTATTGGAAAGAAAGACGCGCTTTTACCTGATAAAGAAAGTGAACTCAAAGTCAGCCAAAGATGTGACTCAGGCTACCATAGAGTTATTGATGCCTTTTAAAGATCATGTGCACACGATCACAGCAGATAATGGTCGAGAGTTTGCCTATCACGCTAAGATAGCTAAAGCATTAGATACGAAAGTGTATTTTGCTCATCCATATAGCTCTTGGGAGCGTGGAGCGAATGAAAATAGTAACGGCCTTCTAAGACAGTATGTGCCCAAAGGCACTGATTTAAGAAGTGTTACAGAAGAGAGAATACATTTCGCGATGAGACGAATAAACCATCGTCCAAGGAAGTGTTTAGGGTTCAAGCAACCAGCCGTTATTTTTAAAAAGATGTGTTTGGCTGCTTGAAATGAAAAGTGTCGCACTTCGGACTTGAATTCGGGGGTAATCAGTAAATCCAGCACGTCCAGGGCTTCATCGAGGGCGATGGTCTCATATGCCCTGGCGAAGGCCACTAGGATGGCCGTGCGCTTTCTCTCCGGCATGCGGGCTATTTTGTGCATAGAAATCATTCCGGCGTGACGGGCGATGTTTTTAAAGCGGACTGGCGGGATGCCGGTAAAATCCAGCTCATGCATGCCGAAGGCCTTCAGCTCCTGATAACGGCCAACCGCCTCATTGAAGGCGGGACCGCTGATCGTCACCGGCCCCTTGCGGTAGCGGTCAAAGCGGGAAGTTCGTGTTCCCTCCGGAACCTGAAGCAACGTCTCAAGCTTTGCGGTCTGCTCCGATGTCGGCAACGCCGACAGCCGTTGCCACAAGCGACTGGTGGCCCGCTCGCGCACTTCGGAAATCAAGCGGGTCAGTGTGGTGGCGCCGGGCAGCAGGATCTTGTGTTGTATCAGCCAACCGGTGGCCAGATCGAAAAGCAGGCTGGGGCGTTCGTTGCCGATCCAACTGCGTGTGTAGAGTAAGCGGTTCAGCCGGAAGGACCACGGCCACGTGAACTCCCGGTACTGATAGTGGGTACGGATCTGGGCCGTGTGCTCCCGTCGAGTGGTTTCACGCTGTGCATAGGTGGCCAGGGTTGCTATATCGGTGATGCCAAGCTGTCGTGCAACAAACCATTGAGCATTGGCCGGAACCCGTGACAGATCGGCGAGGAAGGTTCCCAGGAATCGAACGCAGCCCAACTGTAAGGCGACACCGAAACGGTTCTGAACACCACGCCGCTGAAGGATAAAAGCGAGGTCAGCTTCATCCAGATGAAAGTAGCGGGCCAACTGCACTTCATTCGGTTCGCCAGAAAATTGCCCATAGCTAGCTTTCTGTTCCGAGGTTAAAAAATCGACGGGCATGTGCTACCCCAACCAATAACTGTAAGAATCGCGAGCATTCGCAGTGTCTATTAATTTATAAGTTAGTGGACATCATAAAGTGCCTACAATAAACTGTCTATTAAATCGCTTTTCTCAGACTTAGCAGACAGACGATCTATTAATCGATTTAGGAGACTATTTTCACCTCATGAGACTCTTCGGTTACGCTCGTGTGTCCACAAGCCAGCAATCGCTCGATGTGCAGGTCAAAGCCCTCAAGGCGGAAGGAGTAAGAGCCAATCGAATCTTTACCGACAAAGTAACGGGTAGTCATGTTAACCGAGAGGGATTACGCCTATTGAGATTAAAGGTGGAGGAAGGCGATGTAATCCTGGTAAAAAAGCTGGATCTCCTTGGCCGTGACACTGCTGACATGATCCAGTTAATCAAGGAGTTCGATGAAATGGGTGTTGCTATCCGCTTTCTGGATGATGGCATTAGCACGGAAGGCACTATGGGAAAGATGGTTGTTACCATTCTTTCTGCCGTGGCACAGGCGGAACGACAACGGATATTGGAAAGAACAAATGAAGGACGTGTTGAGGCAAAAGCGAAAGGTGTTAAATTTGGTCGCAAGCGAACTATTGACCGAAGACGAGTAAAAGAGCTTCGTGAGGAAGGGGTTGGGGCTACAGACATTGCCAAGCAAATGGGTATCGGCAGGTCTACAGTGTATAAATTACTTAGGTAATGCCTGTCCTGCAGCACTGAGACGCATGGCCGGTAGCTTAAGAAAAAAGCCCCTCTCTCACAAACAAAACCTCCAGCGATTTATCCAGAGCAACTTTCATGAAATTCCTGAAGGCGGCGCCAGTGTTCTGCGGCCATGTGGATGAGTTAGTGTCGGTGACGGTGGTGAATATCGGGAAAGTGTGGATGCTTGTGCGTCACCTCGGTGTGCGCGTGCTGGTGCGAATGGGGCTCCTGCCCATCCCAGTCAAACTCGTGATCGTGTTGGTGATGATATTCATGGCGGTGCGTGTGACTGTGTTCCAACGGCTTATGGGTGTGCAGGTGTTCATGGCGTTCTGTCAGATGCAGCCACACACCCAACCCCATCAGCACGCTGGCAATCCAGAAAGCGGAGGTAACGGGTTCGTGTAACAAGGTCAGCGCGATCAGTGCTCCGATAAAGGGCGCTGTGGAGAAATACGCGCCAGTGCGCGCAGTTCCCAATCCCCGCAGTGCCAATACGAACAAGACCAAGCTTACACCGTAGCCCAGCAGCCCCAGTGTCATGATTGCGCCTGTGGTTGCCAGCGGAGGAAATGCATCTCCCATAAACCAGGCCAGCGCACAG
>NZ_CAKZMP010000311.1 GCF_937128705.1 uncultured Kiloniella sp.
GCAACGATCTGGAAAGCCTTTTCTCCTCGCTTAATAGCCGTCATAACAGATGAAAAATTATGGATAGCTTCGTTCAACAGTCTGCTCATATCACTAACAGCAGGCTGTATCGCACTCATACTTGCCATAGGTATCGCGCTGATGCTGCGGAGCTTACAATCGCCTTATCGTCTGGGCAGGTACATCTTAGCTTCACCCTTTGCGACAATGACGGATTTATCCGGAAGTATTATTCTGCTTCTCCCGCCTTTTGTCCTGGCAACCGGGTTATTTATTACCTTCAGAGCAGCTACCAGCCTGACAGTTTTGGCACCTTTTCTGGTGATCATTGTTAATGCCTTGATGACATTACCCTTTATACTGAGAATCCTTGTTCCTGCCTTTGAAACCTCAGCACAGAAAAGCGATCATCTATGTGATAACCTGGGCATTACGGGACTTAATCGCATACGTATTGTCGACTGGCCCCAGAACAGAAAAGCGCTGGGATTGGCTTTGGGATTATCCGTTGCACTCTCAACGGGTGATTTAAGTGTCATCGCCCTTTTTGGAACTCAGGATTTTACAACCTTGCCTCTTTTAATGTTTCAGAAAATGGGCAGCTACCGATTGGATGACGCAGCTATTACAGCCCTGTTTCTTTGCCTACAAAGCCTGATGCTCTTTATTTTTATAGAACGCGCCATATCTGGGAAAGGTTTCTCCCTCTCGACCTTAAAAACCAGCAAAAAGGCTATGCACTGTGCCTGATGATCAAAAAATACCTGACCAGAAAGCATCTGCCCCAAAAGCACGGGATCAGAAAACAAATGGTCACGAAGCATTCCAGGGATTGAGTATTGAGAAACTGTCCTATCAGCATCACGGCAGTGAAGAGGTTTTGGATTTTGATTTGAGGATAGAGCCAAATGAACTCGTCGCAATTCTAGGCCCCTCAGGTGTCGGAAAGTCAACTCTTCTGAGCTTAATTGCGGGTTTTGAAAACCCCGCTTCAGGCACCATCAAGTTTGAAGGCAAAAAGCTAAACACCCTATCACCGTCAGAACGTCCAACCACAAGTCTCTTTCAAGAACACAATCTGTTTGCCCATTTGACGGCCGAAGAAAATATTGGCTTGGGTATTCATCCCGGATTACGCCTGACAAATCAAAACAAAGGCCAGATAACAAAAGCACTCAATGATGTCGGCCTTAAAGGATTGGGGAAACGTCTTCCTGCCGAATTATCAGGCGGACAACGGCAACGCGTAGCGCTCGCGAGATGCTTGGTCAGACGAAGACCGATTTTATTGCTGGATGAACCTTTCAGCGCCCTTGATCAGGATTTGCGGAAAGAAATGCTTAGGCTTGTAAAGGAACTGCACAAAGATCATGCCCTCTTAACATTGATGGTGACACACCTGAAAGAAGATGCTGATGCCATTGCCGATCGGATTGTCTATCTTTCCTGACCAGAAGGAAGCGACGGCCCAACCTCTGTTCACAAAACTTTGAAGCAAGCCGATCTTCCACGCCTGCCTTTGAACTGGTGCAAAATATTCAACTGTTCTACACTTACGCCCGAACCCATCTTTGAAATAGCCGTAAAACCGGAATTCTCATGCTTAAAATTCAGACACTACTCGCCACAGTTACCCTTTTAACTGTTGGACTTTTTACATCTGCGCATGCCGCCGATGAATCACGCCTGAACAAAATTCTCAGCTCTGGAGAGTTAAGAGTTGGCACCACTGGGGACTGGAACCCCATGACTATCAAAAACACGACAACAGGTAACTACGAAGGTTTTGATATCGACGTTGTCACCGAGTTGGCCAAAGACATGGGCGTCAAACTGACCTTTGTTCCCACGGATTGGAAAACACTGATCAACGGTGTCGTTGCCAATAAGTACGACATGACAACATCTGCCTCTCTAAATCCAAAACGCATGGCCGTTGCTGGCTATACCGACAGCTATTACAACGTCGGAACCGTGCCGCTAACACTGAAAAAGCATCTCGATAAATTCAATTCCTGGGATGACATCAACAAGACTGATGTGTCAGTAGCAACTACTCTTGGCACCGTGCAAGAGCAACAAGCCAAAGAGTATTTCCCCCTGGCCCAACTAAAGTCTGTTGAAGCCCCCGCACGCGATTTTCAAGAAGTTCTATCTGGTCGCGCGATGGTACACATTACCTCCAACGTTGAAGCGGCTACTCTCGTTCAAAAATATGAGCAAATGGCCATTGTACCTGTGAAAGAAGCACGTTCACCTACACCACTCGCAATGCTAATTTCCCAAGACGATCAAGTATGGATCAACTACCTCAACCATTGGATCCAGCTTAAAAAGACTCAAGGCTTTTTCAACAAGCTTGCCGTAAAATGGAAATTAGCTGAATAAACCAGTCTCCATATCTCTATGAAATAACGGGCTGTTCGCGGTTCGTTATTCTTGTCGTCGGTCCTAAGAAGTAAATTCGCCATGATTTTTTACGCTGTTCCAGTCAGCAACTTTTGCACTAAAGTTGAAATTGTTCTGACATTAAAAGGCCTTTCAGCCGAGGTTCGTCTGCCCCCGTCTGGTTATGGCTCGGCTGAGTACAAATCTATTGTTCCTGCAGGTACCGTTCCTGCCCTAGTTGATGGGGATTTTGTTCTAAGTGAATCAGACAGTATTTGTGAATATCTGGAAGAGGAATACCCGCAA
Organism: uncultured Kiloniella sp.; assembly: GCF_937128705.1. Taxonomy (GTDB): domain Bacteria; phylum Pseudomonadota; class Alphaproteobacteria; order Kiloniellales; family Kiloniellaceae; genus Kiloniella. The sequence continues at coordinate 2,695 of NZ_CAKZMP010000311.1, forward strand.
CAAACCTTGCTACCTCACACCATAGAAGACCGCGCTAAAGTGCGAATGTTGGCTCGGTTACATGACTTGAAGATTGAGCCGCTGATAAGGTCTCTTTTTAAACATATGGCGCCAACACAAAGAGACATCGAGTTTATCGAAACAACAAAATCTTCACTTTCCCAACAATTAGATCTTTTGATCCAGCTTGGCAGTTTTCACCCCTTCATAGCAGGAGAAGACATAAGCCTAGCTGATTGCGGATATGCGCCAAGCCTGTTACTTGCGCAGAAAATGTTCATTGAAAGCAGTGTAGATTTCACATTCCCAGACAAATTTATTACCTGGCAAAATGAATTGAATCAGCACAGCAAGGTTGGACCTGTCTTAACGAAATACGGCCTCGCTGTTGATCAGTGGATAGCTCTTAAAAGAACCCAGTAAATCACCCAATAAATCACACCGTTAACCGATACGCCCTGAATAAATTTACTTCTAAAGTTAGATTTAAAAAGTAAAAGGCAGAGTTGATTTCTCAACTCTGCCTTTTGTTCCAGGTACGTCTGATTTGGAGATCGAACGATTAACCCAGACTTTGACTCTACTATGAACTCGGAGTCCCCTGCAAATAAGCAAGATTACTAATGTACTTTCCCAAACAAATTCGGGAACAAACTCTGAGCCTAAAAATTAGTTAACTGAATCTTAAATCAAGAAAACGAATCGAGCAACTACATTCAACTCAATTCAGTCATGCAAAAATCACAAGCCTTTAAAGTTTAGATCTTTTTGCCTGCCAGCCTATACAGAAAAGGACCCCGAAAGCTCCTCTTTTACTTAGAACATGGCCTCAACAACACGGTCAGGCGGTGTATGCCCATCAACAAAAGTTTTGATGTTGATAATGACTTTTTCCCCCATATCCTGACGACCTTCAATGGTCGCGGACCCCATATGCGGTAACAGAACGACATTATCACTGGCCTGTAATTTCGGGTTAACAGCAGGTTCTTGTTCAAAAACATCCAACCCTGCACCCGCGATGTCTCTTGATTTGATCAAACGGGCCAAAGCATTTTCATCAATGACCTCTCCGCGACTGGTGTTCACAATGATCGCACGGTCATTCAAAAGCTTAAGACGTCGGCTGGATAACAGGTGAAAAGTCGCAGGTGTATGCGGGCAGTTCACAGAAATAATATCCATGCGGGAAAGCATCTGATCCAAACTTTCCCAGTAGGTTGCTTCCAACTCGTTCTCAATATCCGGATGCACTTTGCGTCTGTTATGATAATGGATTGAGAGACCAAAACCCTTTGCACGGCGGGCAACAGCCTGACCAATACGCCCCATCCCGATGATGCCCAGACGTTTACCCCACATCCGATGCCCCAACATCCCTGTCGGGCTCCATCCATTCCATTCACCAGATTTGATTAATTTGACACCCTCGGTGATACGGCGAGAAACAGCCAGAATAAGGGCCATTGTCATATCGGCGGTATCTTCGGTCAAAACACCCGGTGTATTTGTGACAGTAATACCCCGCTGACGACAGGTTTTAAGATCAATATGATCCACGCCTGTTCCAAAAGAAGCGATCAGTCGCAGATTCGGTCCCGCTTGAGCAAGAACCCCTGCATCAACCCGATCTGTAACTGTTGGCACCAGAACATCGGCCTCTTTAACAGCCGCAATCAACTCTTTTTGGGAGAACGGTTTGTCGTCAAGATTCAAACGACAATCAAACAGTTCCATCATCCGGGTTTCAATCGCATCCGGAAGCCGCCGTGTAACAATTACTAGGGGTTTTTTCTGTGTCATGTGCCTATGGGATCCCCGTCGCTGGTCCTTTACGACAAGCCGTTATTATTTGAGAGTTAACGGTCTTGTTTTATCTTCCCTAGTCTATGCTGCGAATAAGGTCTTTGCCAAGAGAGAGAAACAGTTGTTTCGATAAATTCTAGCCAGCACAGAATTAGGAAGGTAATCTCTCAAACACTTCGCGAGCTATTTAGATATAATTGAAATTTCAGCATGAAAAAAAGTTTGATGCGTCTGCCTTTTTCAGGGGACAAAAAATCGGCGCTCCGGCTTTCCCGACTTTCTCTGGGGCCAAGAATAATCGGCGCCATAGGAATTATGGGAATGGTACTTTGTACCCAGTTCCTTACTCACAGCATCCAAGCACAAACTCTTGGCACAGCCTCAGGAGATCAGGTACAGAGAAAAATTGGACCAAGCGGATTACCCCTTCCCCGGTTTGTGAGCTTTCGATCTGGTAAAGTCAACATGCGCGCAGGCCCTGGTTCCCGGTATCCAATTCAATGGATTTATCAACGGCGGCGGCTACCAGTCGAAATCATTGATGAGTTTGATACTTGGCGGCAAATCCGTGATTGGCAGGGAACAATAGGCTGGGTACACCAATCCATGCTTAAGGGTCAAAGAAGTATGATGGTTACGGGCGCTGTTCGAACTATTTACGATGACCCAGAAACAACTAGCCGACCCGTTGTACAGGCAGAAGCAGGTGTGATTGGTGAGCTAGAATCCTGTAATATTGACGACTGGTGCCAAGTAGAAATCAACGATATTTCAGGGTGGCTACAACGGAAATCTCTCTATGGCTCATACCAAGGGGAAGTTTTTGATTAACTCAAAAACCAATGATGTTACGTTCTGCACGTCAATAGAGGCTTGATGATCAGTAGCGTTTTATACATGCACGAAAACAGTCTGCACACCGTAGCCTATGCAGTAGTGACTAGCTGTTGAGAATGAAATCTAACATCGGGAAATTTAAAGCATAATCCGTTAAATGGATTTGCCTTTTTCATCAAGATCAACCACATGAACAACGACCTCTACCCTCGAAATAGCTTTACCTTCTGGAAGCTTGGGCAGATTTTTGAACTGGACTGTCTCTTTATCGATATCAATCAATTCACCAGTCTCTTCATAGAAGATATGATGATGGTCACTAATGTTAGTATCAAAGTAAGACCGCCCGGCTTCAACCAAAACTTCCCTAAGAAGCCCTGCATCATGAAACTGATGAAGCGTATTATATACTGTCGCTAAAGAGACGGACACCTTGGCGTCCATTGCTTCGACATGAAGTTGCTCAGCAGATATATGACGATCCCCGCGAGAGTACAATAACTTGGCCAGCGCTAGTCGTTGTCGTGTAGGCCGCAGGCCTGCACCTTTGAGGGTATCAATCAATTCTGTATAAGGGCGTATCTTTTCCATACCTTCAATATAAGGCAGTTTCAGCGCTATTAAAGGAAAAAATCCACAAAACGCGCTGTTTTCCTTTGCCAATAGCTATTTTTCACCACCTTTTCATCGTCGATAACCAGAATTACTTTCTAAAACTCAGCAAAAAAACTTTTTTACTCTATTGATCAAAAGGGCGAGAATTCAGACAATAATTATCAAATGTTTCAAATTGTTTCAGTTTTTGATTGATCTTTTCCTATAGAAACAGCACATGTCAGGGAAATAGATCGCTTCTCGTGACAAGGAATATAAAATTCCTTAATAAAACGAGCTGTTACAACTTGAAGAACATTGCCAGGACATGGTGTGCCTGTGCTATAGTCACGCCGGATTCGGCCGATTAGAGCTGATGTTCGGATAACAACATAAAAGACGGTGGATAAACCTTTGAGCGAACGCCAGAACAGCTACTCCTATGAAGAAATTCTATCTTGTGGACGTGGTGAACTCTTTGGTCCTGGAAATGCCCAGTTACCTTTACCTCCAATGCTGATGTTTGACCGCATAACAACCATTAACGACGATGGTGGTGAACACGGCAAAGGTCAGATAATTGCAGAATTCGACATTAAGCCTGATCTTTGGTTTTTTGGCTGTCATTTCGAAGGTGACCCGGTTATGCCTGGCTGCCTTGGCCTTGATGCCGTATGGCAAATGACTGGATTTTTCCTAGGATGGACTGGCGCTCTTGGTAGAGGTCGTGCACTTGGTGTTGGTGAAGTTAAGCTAAAAAGCATGATCACCCCATCTGTCAAAAAAGTGACCTATAAAGTTGATATGAAGCGAGTCATAAATCGCCGACTGGTTATGGGCGTCTCTGACGGTATCATCATGGCTGATGATGATGTTGCGTTCGAGATCAAAGATATGAAAGTTGGTTTGTTTCAATCTGACTCTTAAGCCAGTACATTAATTATTGCCGCCGTTATCAATTTAGGTTGGCTTGTAAAGAAGGGATACGACAGATGCGTCGCGTAGTCGTCACCGGACTTGGAATTGTTTCCAGCATTGGCAACAACAAAGAAGAAGTAATCGATTCTTTGAAAGAAGGTCGATCAGGTATTGAATATTGCGAAACCTATGCCGAGCTGGGCTTTCGCAGCCATATTCACGGATCCATCAATATCGATCTTGATTCTTTAGTAGACAGAAAGCTGCGTCGCTTCATGGGCGATGGTTCTGCCTATAACTATGTTGCGATGAAAGAGGCCATCGAAGACGCTGGTCTTGGAGATGATCTGGTATCTAACATCAGAACAGGTCTCGTTATGGGCTCTGGTGGTTCTTCTACATCCAATCAGGTAGCCGCGGCGGATATCACGCGTCAGAAAAGCCCAAAACGCGTCGGTCCCTATATGGTGCCACGATGCATGGGTTCAACAAACTCCGCAAATATGGGAACTGCCTTTAAAATCAAAGGCCACAGCTATTCCATTACCTCTGCGTGCTCTACATCAGCACACTGTGTGGGGAATGGCGCAGAGCTTATCCAAATGGGCAAACAAGACATCGTTTTTGCGGGTGGAGGAGAAGAACTTCATTGGACGCTCACGGTTCTTTTTGATGCTATGGGCGCCCTTTCCAGCAAATATAATGACGACCCTACCAAAGCATCTCGCGCATACGATTCTGACCGTGATGGCTTTGTCATATCCGGTGGTGCTGGTGTCGTCGTTCTTGAAGAATATGAACATGCCAAAGCACGTGGCGCAAAAATCTATGGTGAGCTTGCTGGCTATGGCGCAACATCTGATGGCGCTGATATGGTTGCGCCATCTGGTGAAGGTGCTGTTCGTTGTATGAAACTTGCTCTTGCCGAAGCTGGCAATACCAAAGTTAACTACATCAACGCTCACGGTACTTCCACGCCAGTTGGGGATGGTACCGAGCTTAATGCAATCAAGGAAACCTTCGAGGGACAGGAAACGCCTTGGATTTCGTCAACAAAGTCCCTAACCGGCCACTCTCAGGGGGCGACCGGCGTTCAAGAAATTATTTACTCACTGCTTATGATGGACAACAATTTCCTGTGTGCATCTGCAAATATCGAAAACCTCGATCCCGAAGCTCAAGGTATGCCAATTCTCCTTGAAAGAAGAGACAACGAGGAAATCGACTGCGTTATGTCCAACAGCTTTGGCTTTGGTGGCACGAACGCATCGGTAATCTTCAAACGCCTGAGCGAGTAAGCCTGATAATAAAAACAGGACCTCGCAAAGAACAAAGCTTCGAATAGCAGTATTAGACGAAAGGTAGAAACGTGACGATGACAACGGCATTGATGGATGGAAAGCGCGGCTTAATTATGGGCGTCGCGAACAACCATTCCATCGCCTGGGGGATTGCTCAAGCGTTACATAACCAAGGGGCAGAACTCGCTTTCACCTACCAAGGTGACGCCTTTAAAAAGCGAGTTGAACCTCTGGCAGAATCATTGGGATCAGATCTGGTTCTTCCTTGTGATGTTGAGGACGGTGATGCATTGGAAAATGTTTTCGCAACCCTCAAGGAACAATGGGGAAGCCTGGACTTTGTTGTCCACGCAATTGCCTATTCTGACAAAGAAGAACTCAAAGGACGTTATGTAGATACAACACGGGAAAATTTCCGTAATACCATGTCTATATCCTGCTATTCTTTTACTGCTGTCGCACAAAAAGCGGCACCGTTCTTGAGCGAAAACAGTAGCCTGATTACCCTGACATATCTTGGGTCCGAACGCGTCACGCCTAACTATAACGTTATGGGTGTTGCGAAAGCTGCTCTGGAATCGTCTGTGCGGTACCTTGCAACCGATCTTGGCCCAACAGGAACACGCGTTAATGCAATTTCTGCAGGTCCAATGCGTACACTTGCAGGCTCTGCGATTGCAGATGCCAAGTATACCTATGGCTTTACACGTGATAACTCTCCGCTTGAGCGCAATGTGCTTTTGGAAGAGGTTGGAAACGCAGGTCTTTACCTTGCATCAGACCTTTCAGCTGGTGTGACTGGTGAAGTGCACTTCGTTGATGCAGGTTTCAACGTCATCGCGATACCAAGTCCGAAAAAAGACTAAGGCCATTTTATTTGGTCATCAGATTAAGGCTGCCTTTTGGCAGCCTTTTTTTACGACCGACGCTACGATTTAAGACATTTTGATATGTTCACGCTTTTTAGTCTTTTTACAGGTGCTTTTTTAGCCGCCACAATACTCCCCTTCTCTTCCGAAGTAATGCTGGCAACAGCTTTGCATTCTGGGGAACATTCAAAATGGCTTTTGGTGCTCATTGCAACAACAGGAAATACCCTCGGCGCTGTTGTGAACTGGTGGCTAGGCCTTTACCTTTTACATTGGTCAAATCGCAAGTGGTTCCCCTTTTCAACACACCAATTAAACAAAGCCTCAAAATGGTTTCAAAAATACGGTACTTTCTCTCTACTACTAGCTTGGGTTCCGGTAATAGGTGATCCTCTCACTTTTGCAGCAGGGGTTCTGAGGGTTAGATTTATTCTTTTTTTACCCCTCGTGTTTTTGGGGAAAGGGTTGCGATACGTTTTAATAGGTTGGATATTTTAAAGAACAGTTGATCGTAGGAGGTTCAGAAAATTAGTGCCCTTTTCCCATCCAAACTGCGATAGTCAACAATAACGTCTGATGTCTAAAGGGATAACAACAATGATATCTGGTAGATTCCGCGCTCTCTTGATCACTATGATTGTTATCCTTGCCGGATGCAGTGCCCAACAAAAGCAAACACCATCACAGGCAACAACATCATCATCAACAAATACAACTGAGAAAATACAACAGGCCAATCCCGGCTTTTTGGTGGGCAAAAATTTTGCCTTGCTCGAAGCCCGTGAATATCCTTGGAGCACGCTTGGACGGCTTAATGTTGCGGGGCGTCATTTTTGCAATGGCACAATGGTTAGTTCGCGTAAACTTCTCGCCCCCGCATCCTGTCTCTACGATCTTATTGAAAGCCGTTGGTTCCAACCGAAGGAAATGGTTTTTGTTGCAGGATATCAGCGAGATGATTCAACAATTTCATCGGTAGTTAAGAGCTATCAAATTTCTCAAGGCTTTACCCCTGCAAACAAAAGTTTGAAATCTTTGTTGAATAACTGGGCTTTGATCGAGTTAAACAACCCACTTGGCAATTATACCGGTTGGGCTGGCGTTACAAGCCAGACACACCCCAACGACTTAATCATCGAAGCTGGCTACCGTAGGGGATGGGAACACATACAGGCCTTGTTTCCCTTCTGTAATCAAAACACCGCCAGATCGACCTCGTGCCCCTCACGGAACGAAGGTCCACTCAATCGTTTTTCTATTACGGATCAAGGACTTGTTCTCGCACCAAGCAATGTCATCGCAGATCAAACCTATCAAAGCTGGAATCTTAGCCCGCACCCCGCTGCCCCGCAAAAATCACCCTATGTTACTTCACAGCCTCAAAACAGCGTGCAGCGTCTGTTAGTTGACCTTAAATACCTCGAAACAAATACATCCGATGTATCCAGAGCACTTTTGCAGGCACAGCAAGATTTGAACATTCCACCAACAGAAGAAGCTGACAGCACAACGCTGTATCACCTACTCAAGCGACTAAACGCTCTATACAACGGCAAGCCTGCTTCCTGATATTTCGATTAAGATAGGTTATTGGGCAAACGGATGGGTTTTGACTCCCGCCCCGCTGCCCTGTACACAGCAGCAAAATATATGGGCATCAGATTTTGGGTAATCCAGATCAGGCGAAAGATATTGAGAACCGGTAAAAACAGAAAGATCTGTGCATGAAGCTGATCCTTGCCCCCATGGAAGGTCTGGTCGATGCACAAATGCGCCAGATACTTACCACTATCGGGGGTATCGATCAGGGTGTGACAGAGTTTATCCGGGTCAATGACCTCGTTTTACCACCGAAATCTTTCTACAAAATTGCCCCAGAACTTAAAACCGCAGGTAAGACCGCTGCTGGGACCCCAATTTCAATTCAGCTACTTGGCTCGAACCCTGATGTTATGGGCGAGAACGCCCAACTCGCGGTGAAACTTGGTGCCCCGGCAATCGACCTCAATTTTGGCTGTCCCTCCAAACGCGTTAACTCTCACAAAGGCGGTTCTGTCCTGCTCAAAGAACCCAACATTGTTTATGATGTCGTGAAAGCGGTCCGCACTGCTGTTCCGGATACCATTCCGGTCACCGCGAAGATGCGGTTGGGATACGAAGATAAGTCACAAGCCCTGGAAAATGCGCATGCCATCGAAGAAGGCGGCGCCTCAGAAGTCTGTGTGCATGCCCGAACAAAGGTAGAAGGCTATCGCCCCCCGGCCCATTGGGAATGGATTGCCCGTATCCGGGAAGCCGTTGATATCAACGTGGTCGCAAACGGCGATGTTTGCACAGTGAATGACTATAAACGCTGTCGCGAGATCAGTGGCTGCACCGATGTCATGATTGGACGTGGTCTTATTGCCAAACCGGATCTTGCCCGCCTGATCCAATATGATAACCGATCTGATAGGGATGATACCCCTCAGAATGCTCCAGTCCTGCCTTGGCAAGAATTCTTACCCGTTTTACGTGGGTTTTACAGGGAAATGTGGTTGGAAGTACCAGATAAACACGGCCCCGGGCGCCTCAAGCAATGGTTAAACTTTCTGAAACTGCAATACCCAGAAGCTCAAGACCTCTTTACGCAAATCCGCGGGATCAAAGACCCTGAAGTTATCGATCGTATGCTGCTACCCGATGCTTTTCAGGAAGCAAGTTAAAGGCTAGCGGTCTCATCCACCCGTAATTAATAAAAGTATTTACTGAACCGTTTCTACAGTTGGTTTTTCCAAATTTTCATCTGATTTCTGTCTGGAATCATATATCATCAGCCCGATAACCATAATAATTGCGGGGATTCCCATTCCAGCTGCATAAAGGAAAAAAGTTGTATAGTCTGTGTGATCAATAATTACACCAGAAAATCCTGAAATAAATTTACCAGGAAGCGTCATAAACGAGCTAAATAATGCATATTGTGTCGCCGTATAACTCTTATTAACAAGGCTGGACAAATAGGCAATAAACACAGCACTGGCAACACCATTAGAAAAGTTATCCGCTGTAATTGTCAATGTAAGGAAATCAAGGGAATAGCCAACCTGTGCAAGGATCGCAAAAAGAACATTTGTTAGACAAACCAATATCGCCCCAAGAAGCAGAACAGGTAAAAGCCCGAACCGCATAAGTAACATACCACCGACATAGCCACCAAAGATTGTCATAATCAGACCAAACACTTTGGATATGCTGGCAATTTCAGACTTCGAAAACCCAAGATCGATGTAAAGAGGGTTTGCCATATTCCCCATGATAATATCACTGATCTTATAGGCACCAATAAATGCCAGAATAAATCCACCAATCCAGCCATTACGCTTGAAGAAATCCACAAAGGGATTCAACACCATTGTTTGCGCTTGATCTATATAGCTATTTGATTTGTCAAAAGGCTTGATCCCCTCAGGCGCTTCTTCCCTATCCGGTTCCTTGATAACAAATACGGTAATAATACCGACCCCCATCAATAGGGCCATGACCTGATAACTTAATATCCAAGAATAAAAATCAGCCAAATATAATGACCCTGCACCAGCCACGAGCATAGCAATGCGGTAACCCATGACATAATTAGCAGACATAGCCCCTTGGTACTCTGTATCCATTGCTTCGATGCGATAGGCATCAAGCCCGATATCCTGTGTCGCCGAGGAAAAAGCAACAACAACGGAAAAAGCGGCCATTTGTGCAAGGTTTGCAGTTGGATCGGTAAAAGCCATACCAATCAAACCAACAATAATACCAAATTGCCCCAAGAGCATCCAAGAGCGGCGCTTTCCCAAACGCCATAAAAAGGGAATATCAATGTGATCGACCAAAGGTGCCCAGAGAACTTTGATTGAAAAAGCCAAACCAACCCAAGCAAAAAACCCGATCTCGGTACGGGAAACACCCACATCTCTGAGCCATGTATTTAGCGTAGAAAAGATTAACAGCAAAGGCAGGCCAGCAGAAAAGCCAAGAAACAACATACCTATGACCCGTGGCTGACGATAAACCATCAGAGATTCTAGCCAGTTATAGCTACTTTTTCTCTTGCTAGTACCGTCTGTCATATACCTGTTTTCCCTGTATCAATTGGCCCAAAGGCCTTCATTACTTATATAGTTAACTGTCAGCTTTTGGATCATAAGTCACGGATCAAAGATTGTCTGTGGGTTATTTTTAAATTGCCCACAATTTTCTCTACTCAAAGTGCTTTGTTATCTCTAGACTTTTTATCCAATCATTAATCCAACGAGATGACGAACTCATAAACACCCTCTGCAATAGGATGTCTCTTACATGACAAACAACACCACTTCATCCATACAAAAGTTTGCCGCCCCTGCTGGCGGTATTCTTAACACTGAAATGAAGCAATTTTTTGATGATAATGGTGTGTTGGTTCTGGAAGACTTTGTATCCAAAGCTGCCTGTGAAAAGCTGATGACACAGGCGGGGAGCATTGTAGATGCATTTGATCCCGATGAATTTCGGGCTGTCTTTTCGACAACCAATAAAAGCCACGAGGGCAATGACTATTTCGAAAAATCAGGGGATAAAATTCGCTGCTTCTTCGAAGAAGGTGCCTTTGATGCCGAAGGTAAGTTGAAACAAGATAAGGCCCTTTCTATCAACAAGATCGGACATGCCCAACACGATCTTGATCCCGTGTTTTCAGCTTTTTCCCGCAATCCCGATCTTGCACAGGTTGCCAAGGATCTAGGCATGGCACAGCCCTTGTTAAGCCAATCTATGTATATTTTCAAACAACCCCGTATCGGCGGCGAGGTGATTTGCCATCAGGATTCAACCTTTCTCTATACAGAACCCCATTCCTGTATCGGTATGTGGTTTGCCATGGAAGATGCCACCCTCGAGAACGGCTGCATGTGGGGCCTGCCCGGACATCATAAATCCCCCTTGAAAAAGCGCCATTATCGCAATGCCGATGGAAAGCTCATTACCGAAAAGCTAAACGACACAGTATGGCCCGAGGAAGACCGCGTCCCGCTAGAAGTTAAACAGGGGTCATTGATTGTTCTCCACGGACAGCTTCCACATCTAAGTGGGGCAAATACGTCGGATAAATCCAGACAGGCCTACACGCTGCATCTTATCGACGGTGCTTGTGACTACCCCGATACAAACTGGCTGAGTAGAAGTTCAGATATGCCCTTCAGAGGGTTTGAGATTGACGGGTGACACCACAAAGAAAAAGCCCGGCTATGACGAAGCTCTGAACTGCTTGGGCCTTTCAAAACTTCTCGGGGGTGTTGATTACGAGATTATTGGTACACCGCCTCTGGGTATCGATATTGCAGACAGCGATATTGATATTGCCTGTTTCAGCTCTGCCCCTGATGCTTTGGCGCAGAGGTTATCAACAGCACTTGCTAATCATACCGATCTATCTCAAAGAACACTTTCTTTTCCAGCTTACAAAACAGTGCTTGTATCCTTTAACTTTATGGGGTGGCCCATTGAATTTTTCATTCAAAACAAGCTCTTAAACGAACAGTTTGGTGTCCGCCATTTTCTTTTGGAAAAACGGTTACTAGCCCTTTTCGGCCCTCGCTTTACGCAACGAGTGATCGAACTCAAGCAGCAGGGTGTAAAAACTGAACCTGCTTTTGCCAAACTTCTTGGTATTACCGGCGATCCCTATCTCAATCTTTTAAGTCTGGAAAACCTGCCAGATCAAAAAATCAGACGTCTATTTCCCCCAAGTTTATGATAAGTCACAGCTTCCTGTTGTCTCTACCTTAGGGATAACGCTATGATCCCGTGAGTTTTGTTGTAAATCAACCAGCTTTACGTGTTATCTGTGCTGGTTTAGGGGGTATTGTGGACGAAGTACTACTGGTTCTTCTGGGAATTCTCATTCTTTTTGGTGGTCCGATACTGGCTTTTGTGGCCCTGTATAAAATCGGCGGACTACGCAGTGAGATCGTTGCACTAAAACTCAAGTTACAAAACCTTGAGAAAAAAGCTGTGCCAGCCACAGCACCAGACACAACCATAGAAAACCCCGTGACACCGTCACAAGAAGCAAAACCAGTGGCAACGCCACAGGAAAGCGCACTTGATACAGCTAAAGACATCCAAAGCGAGTCTTTGCAAAAACCTGGACAAACAAACGAACAGCGTTCGTCCTCAGAAGAAACCGCAGCTTCTCAACTCGGGGCCGATGCTCAAGAACCATCAGACATAAAACAGGGCAACCAGCAAGCTGAGCAGCAAGAAAAGCAACCTGTCGCAGCCAGATCCATTGCCGAAGCCATGGAAAGCTATTCCAACGACAAAAGCCCGTGGAAATCTTTCGAAGAGGCTTTCACCCGTCAGTGGCTGGTTTGGCTTGGCAGTTTGACCGTTATTATCGGCGGCGTTTTCCTGATAAAATATTCGATTGAGAACAACCTGCTTTCCCCTGGCTTTAGAATTACCTGTGGCGTTCTCTTTGGTTTATCCCTGATGTTTGGTGGGGAATGGTTACGTAGACGCCCCATTGAACAAGCAATCGCTGCGCTCAAACCCAATCACGTTCCACCCGCCTTAACTGCTGCGGGCCTTGCCATCACCTATGGCAGTATCTACGCCGCCTATGGCCTGTACGATCTTATTTCACCGCTCTTTGCTTTTGTCCTGCTCACCATCGTAGCAATTGCCGGGTTGGGACTTTCCTTGCTTCAGGGTCCATTGATTGCCGCTATGGGCATGGCTGGCGCCTTTGTCATTCCGATGCTCGTCAGTACAGGCAATTCGTCCGCCTGGGCTCTTTTCAGCTATCTAAGCTTTATTACAGCCTCTGCGTTGGCGGTTGTCCGCTATCAGAACTGGTGGTGGCTTGGCTGGATGTCTCTCACAGGTTCAGTCCTCTGGCAACTTCTGTGGATGGGTGCAGCATGGGAGAAAGGCGATATCTATCCGCTTGCTCTGCATCAAATCCTGATGATCGGCCTCTTTATAGCGCCACGGTATGAAAGTTTCCTCAGTTCTATCGAAGATATCAAAACCAGCTTAAAACACCCGTTCGATTTTGACGGCAAACTGTCGCCAGAAAAGATCCTTGGGCTTTCGGCCATGGCAGCTGTACTGGCATTACAGATTATTCTCTTGTCCATGGATAACTTCTCTACCGCCTCGCTTGTCTTCTTCTTTATCATCGCTCGCGGGCTTGGGTATAGCGCCTTCCAACTCAGACACCGCC
>NZ_CAKZMP010000312.1 GCF_937128705.1 uncultured Kiloniella sp.
TGTTGCTCCTGAAATAGGAATTGATAAGGCTCTGTGTCCTGGTTTTAAAACCGCAGCGAGAAAACCTCTTTCACCTGGCCGTACAAACTTTTTGATGTTTATTGGTTCTCCTGCGGAGATTTCCTTGCGAGCAACACGTCCGATGAGGTCTTCTGTTTTAAAATTGTCTTTGAGTAAATGATAGTCTGACGCATAGTCTTCAGGCCAGTCCTGCCAAATAAAATCTTCCTGATTGATAAATTTTCCAAGGGGAATATCTATTTTTGCCGTTAAGATTTGCACAGGTTCCTGTGGCGCTACAGCGACAATTTGCGCTGATTGAAGCGGTCGTTTGTTCGCATCTAGCCAGGACTTGGCTAGAAATGCGGTGCCGCCACTTAGGATCAAGGCAATGAGTATTAAGATAAATTTGCGTACCATCATAAATGCATTCTATGCGGATATGGTAAATGCTTTGTAAAAAATATAAGTAAGTATAAATTATAAGTGATTTTAAAATGCTTCAAAAATGACAAAAGCTCCAAATTTGGAGCTTTTGTACAAGTCTATTGTTTAAATAGCTATTTGATTAGCTACTACCACCTGCTGATGTGGCCGCTTTATTCAAAGAACTTTGAGCTACTCCAAAGATATTCGTTAGTGATGTACCCAAAGCTTCCAGTGTTGCAATTGCGGCAACGGAAACAAGCGCAGCAATCAAGCCGTATTCAATAGCAGTTGCACCAGATTCGTCAGTAAGAAAAGTTTTTGTAAAGTTAAGCATGTTCAGGGCTCCTATTCCTCGTAAACTGGAGATCATAATGTCACTTATCTGTTAATAAATAGTAAAGAAGGGTGTTAATTGTTCGGTTGCGAAGAATAGATATGTTTTGTTTTGTTTGTACTTGATGAGTTTAAAGTAAATTTATATTTTTTAGTTATTCGTGCTTAATAAGGTTAAAATTTTATGTAATTTTTACTTTGTTGAGTTTTTCTTGTTTCAAGGAGAGTTTTTCATGTGTATCTCTGTAAAAAAGTAAACTCTTCCATACAATTCTAATAGCAGGAAGCTTTATGACGGTTGCAATCATGTTTCAGGGCACGGGATCTGATGTGGGGAAGTCCCTTTTGGTTGCCGGGATTGCCCGAGCTTTATCCAATCGTGGTCTGAAGGTACGTCCCTTTAAGCCCCAGAATATGTCTAATAATGCTGCTGTAACACCTTGTGGTGGGGAGATTGGTCGTGCACAAGCGCTTCAGGCCAAGGCCTGTCGTGTTGAACCGACGACGGATATGAACCCTGTTTTACTTAAGCCTCAAACAGATATGGGGTCTCAGGTTATTGTACAGGGGAAAATATGGGGGAATACCAATACAGGTAACTATTGGGGGCGTCGGCATGAATTGATGCCAACGGTTCTAGAGAGCTTTCAACGGCTTGCTGCTGAGGCAGACATAATACTAGTTGAGGGTGCGGGCAGTCCTGCGGAAGTAAACTTGAGATCTGGTGACATCGCCAATATGGGCTTTGCGATTGCTGCGCAAGTGCCCGTAATTCTTATTGGTGATATTGATCGTGGTGGGGTGATTGCATCCATTGTTGGAACCAGTGCACTTATACAAAAAGAAGAAAAAGATCTGGTTAAGGGGGTTATTATAAATAAATTCCGTGGCGACCTCAGTCTTTTCAAAACCGGTGTAAGTATTATCGAAGAAAAAAGTGGTTTTTCTTCGCTCGGTGTGGTGCCTTACTTTAAAGACGCGCGTAAATTACCCGATGAAGATGCGGTGTCTGTGCAGTCTGGTGTTTCGATTATTGGTAATGGAGCAGGCGAAAAAGATACCATTCGTATTGCTGTTCCTTTGATTTCACGTATTTCCAATTTTGATGATTTTGATCCTCTGATTGCGGAAGAGGGTGTCGAGCTGACGTTTATTCATCCCGGCGATGTTATTCCTGCTGAGACGGATTTGGTTATTTTACCGGGATCAAAAGCAACAATCGGTGATCTGGAATTCTTCAGAGCACAAGGTTGGGATATTGATTTGCAGGCCCATGTTCGAAGAGGTGGCCAGGTTCTCGGCATTTGTGGTGGTTATCAGATGTTGGGATCCTTGATCACTGACCCTGAAGGTATCGAAGGGGAAGCTGCATCCGTTCCGGGGTTGGGGCTGTTACCAGTGACAACTATTTTAACCGGAGACAAGAAACTTACGGAAGTTAAAGGGTGCGATATCTCTAGCGGAGAGATGATAACCGGTTATGAGATGCATGTCGGTGTAACCGAAGTTGATGGAGCTCAAACTGATAACATTTTACCGATGCTCTCTATCGATCAGAGGGAAGAGGGCGTTCGACTTAGTACGGGGCAGGTATCGGGTTGTTATCTGCACGGTCTTTTTGTTTCTGATAGCTATAGGACCGCCTTTTTAAATCGAATCAAAAAACGAGAAGCCAGCACTTTATCCTTTGAAAAAGAGATCGATATGACTCTTGATGCCTTGGCGCAGCATATGGAAGAAAATGTTGATATTGATAAGCTGTTGTCTATTGCAGGGTATCAATAGTTTTTTTTAGGTGCGGTTTAGCCAACAGGTCTTAGGTGAGCTTGAAGGAGAGGTCCGAGAGGCCATCGATAGAGCAAGTGATTTCATCACCGGATTTGATTGCACCAACGCCAGCTGGCGTTCCCGTCATGATAATATCACCAGCACGTAGATCAAACAGACGGCTGAGGTGATAGATAATGTTTTCAACTGACCAGATCATATCCCCAAGTGTTGCGTGTTGCCGTACCTCTTTATTAACACATAGAGAAATTGAAGAGGATCCAGAGAGTGCGAGATCTTCTGTGAGAGGTGTAATTGCACTACAAGGGGCGGAATTTTCGAAGCCCTTTGCCACGTCCCATGGATGACGTTTGTCTTTACAAATTTTTTGTAAATCTCTTCTGGTCAAATCAACGCCAGTTGCATATCCAAAAATATGTGCTTTGGCCTGTTCTGGTGAAATATTACTGCCCCCACTTTTTAGGGCGACGACAAGTTCGACTTCATGGTGAAGATCTGTTGTTGCGTTTGGATATGGAAATGAACCGCCTTCTGCGACGAGAGCCTCTCCCGGTTTCATAAAGAACATCGGGGTTTCAACTTCGGGATCTCCGCCCATTTCTTTTGTATGTTCGGCATAGTTCCGGCCGACACAGAAAATACGCCGGACAGGAAATAATTGATCTGACCCAACAACGGGGAGTGTGACAACAGGGGCAGGATCAAATGTATAAGACATCGTTTGAGTTGGGGTTTCTTGTTAAAGGTCCGACGGTGGTTGAGGTGCTGAGTGCAGGTGGGAGGAACTAATCAGGTGATTAGCTCTGCTTTGTTGCTTTCGGGAGCAACGTGAAAGCTTTCACCGCAACCACAACGTCCTTCTTCATTTGGATTGTTGAAAACAAAAGAGCTTTGGAATTTATCCTGAACAAAGTCCATCTCGCTACCGATCAAATACATGACGGCAGTTGGTTCGATAAAGATTTTAACGCCTTTGTCTTCGACAATATCTTCAAATTTCTTTTGTTCTTTGGCGTATTCCACGACATAACTGAGACCGGAACAGCCCTTGGTACTGATACCAACGCGCAGGCCAAGAACAGCTTCGTCCTGGCTTTGGTCCATAAGCGTTTTGACGCGATTTGCGGCAGCATCTGTAAGGGTGATGAGTTTTGGCATCATCGGATTATGTCTCTTAATTTCCAGTTTCTGATCGTACTATATCACTATATGGGGGCAATGCCCCAGATAAAAAGGTTATATGAGAAAAGCTTACATAAACAGGCCAAGCGCCAGTTGGGCATCGTCACTCATCATATTTTGATTCCAGGGCGGCGACCAAGTCAGAATAACAGTTACTTCCCCAACACCTTCCACTGCGGCAACAGCTTCGGCGACCTGTATTGGGAGCTCCCCGGCGACAGGGCAGTTTGGGGCCGTTAACGTCATGCTGACATTGACATTACCTTTTTCATCCATTTCATGCCCATAGATGAGGCCCAGGTCATAGATGTTCACTGGGATCTCTGGGTCGTGAACGCTTTGGAAGGCATCGATAATGTCATTTTTGCCTGCAAAAGCTGTTCCCTTTGCCAATGGCTGACCTGCTGTAGCCTTAAAGCCTTCTTCTGCTTTAGGAAGAAAATCGCTTAAATTTTTTCCATCATCAAACATTAGCTAAAGAGTTCCCGTACTTTTTCGAGTGCATCAGCGAGCGCATCAACTTCTTCGCGGGTGTTATAAATACCAAAGGAAGCGCGTGCTGTTGCTGGTAGATCAAAGCGTTGCATAAGGGGTTGGGCACAGTGATGACCAGCCCTGACGGCAACGCCTCTGCGATCAAGGATTGTACCGATGTCATGGGCGTGTGCTTCTTCCATGGTAAAGGACAGGATGCTGGCCTTTTCCTTCGCTCTGCCAATAATATTCAATCCGGGTATTCTACTGAGGCGTTCTGTTGCATAGGCTAGAATGCCGTTTTCGTGGGCTGCGATGTTATCTTTACCCAAAGCTTCTATATATTCAATCGCTGCACCCAAGCCGATGGCTTCGACAATCGCCGGGGTGCCAGCTTCAAAGCGGTGCGGAATTTCTTTGTAAGTTGTTTTCTCAAAAGTAACGAGATCAATCATTTCGCCGCCACCTTGATAGGGAGGCATTGAATTCAAAAGATCTGCTTTGCCGTAAAGGATACCAACACCACTGGGGCCATAAACCTTGTGCCCAGAGAAACAGTAAAAATCCGGATTGAGATCCTGCACATCAATATGAGCATGTGGAGCAGCTTGACAGCCATCAACCAGAACCTTTGCGCCATGGGCGTGGGCAACACGGATGATGTCTTTTATCGGGGTGATGGTACCAACAGCATTAGAGATATGGGTAATGGCGACCAGTTTGGTTTTTGAACTGAAAAGGCTTTCATATTCCTCAAACAGGAAATTTGCATCCCCGTCAATTGGCACAACTTTGATTTCAATACCAATTTGATCTCTGAGAATTTGCCAGGGAACAATATTGGAATGATGTTCCATATGGGAAATGATGATCTCATCACCGGCTTTCAGAAAATTTCGACCATAACTTTGTGCAACCAAGTTGATTGCTTCTGTCGCGCCCTTGGTCAAGATACACTGGTCAGGGCTTTCTGCATTAATAAAGCGTGCCGCAGCATTACGTCCGGATTCAAAAGCTTCAGTACAGGCTTGGCTCAGGCTGTGGACACCACGATGAACATTGGAATAGTAAGTTTCATAGGCCTCTTGCATCCGATCCAAAACCTGACGGGGTTTTTGTGCGGATGCAGCACTGTCCAGATAGACGAGGGGGCGGCCATAGATTTCACGTTGAAGGATAGGGAAATCTTCGCGTACGCGATGAACATCAAATGCCTGCAACGAATTGTCGCCAGCTTTGATGGTTTCCAGATCAACGTTTTGTGCTGTACCTATGCTCATTGTGATGTCCTTATGCCCTTGCTTTAAATCAGGCTGGTTTGTTTGGATTTCTCTCTAGCCAATTAGTTATTCTAACTAGAAATAAGTCCTTTAAATCTTCGTTTTGAACGGCTTCAACGGCATCAGCCAGAAAAGCATTTACAAGAAGTGACTGCGCCTGTTCCTGAGAGAGCCCGCGTGAGCGCAGGTAGAACAATGCGTCTTCGTCGATCTGACCGGATGTGCAACCGTGGCTACAGATCACATCGTCAGCAAAGATTTCCAATTCAGGTTTCACATCCACTTCAGCACGGTCAGAAAGCAACATGGCACGGTGAGATTGATTGCCCACTGTTTTTTGAGCTTGCTCATGAACAATGATTTTACCCTGAAAAACGCCTCGTGCATTTCCTGACAAAACACCTTTGATAACTTCGTCACAAGTTGTATGTGGCGTCTTGTGATCTACACGAGTTGTGATGTCACAATGCTGATCGTCAGTGCCCATATAGGTGCCATTCAAATGACAGGCGGAATTCTCTGCTGCTAGGCTAACATTAATTTCTGAACGAGCCAGCCGTGCCCCTGTGTTCAACAAGAAGCTATCGTATGTAGCGCCTTTGCCAACTTCTACTTCTGTTGAAGAGATCAGAAATGCAGACTTGTTACTTTCCTGAACACGATAATGGTGCAGCGTCGCATTTTCATCAACATTGATATCTGTGGCAGCGTTAGAGAAATAGACGTTTTCTCCGTGGTCCGCATTGTGTTCGATAATTGTCGCCTTACTACCCGACCCAACAGAAATGATGTTTCTGGTGTGATGCGTGCTTTCAGCTTTGCCACTGCCGAGATGCAGAATCTCGATTGTCTTCTCTAAAGAAACATCCTTTGCGATGGACAGGATATACCCATCAGCCATAAGCGCAGTGTTCAAAGCAACAAAAGGTTGCTCTTCTGCACGGGGACGCGTCAGGCGTGCTTGATCGAGATCTCGGTTCCCATTTTCTAGTACTGTTGCCAGACTTTCCATCGTTAGACCAGTTGGCAGTGAACTATCGGATAAAGCCTCGGAATAGTTACCGTCGATAAAGACAAGGCGAACAGACGATGTACTGTCGATAAGCCTTGGTAACTCGTCGTTGGCTGCCAATTCAGATGTTTCAGGTGCAGAGAATGCCTGCTTTTTTAGGGGATTAAGGCTGGTGAATTTCCAAAGCTCGGTTTTCGCCGATGGTAATCCGATGTCACTGAACAGCGCGATATTTTTCGCCCGCGTTTCATTTAGCCATGCGAGACTGCTACCGGGTAAACGGTCTTTACTTTGGTCGTAGTGGGCGATGAATGCCTCTTTATCGGATGGAAGTGTTACCATTAGGCTGCCTCACCAGAATAATCAGCATAACCCTTTTCTTCCAGCTCAAGTGCTAGTTCTTTACCGCCGGAACGACGAATTTTACCATTAGAGAGCACATGAACCTGATCAGGCACAATGTAGTTAAGAAGACGCTGATAGTGCGTAATAACCAAAATAGCATTGTTTTCTGCACGTAGTTTGTTCACACCTTCAGCAACGACTTTAAGCGCATCGATATCGAGGCCGGAGTCCGTTTCATCTAAGACGGCAAGCTTAGGGTTCAGAACGGCCATTTGCAGAATATCGTTACGTTTTTTCTCACCACCAGAGAAGCCAACATTAACGGCACGTTTCAACATGTCATCCTTAATGCCAAGTTCTTTGGTCTTGCCACGGATCATTTTAACGAATTCCATACCGTCCAGTTCTTCTTCGCCGCGATAACGACGTTGGGCGTTCAGCGCTTCTTTCAGGAATGTTGTGTTGGTGACACCGGGAATTTCGACTGGATACTGAAACGCCAAAAAGATGCCTTCACCAGCACGCTCTTCAGGCTCCAGTTCAGAGATATCTTTCCCGTCAAAAAGAATGCCACCCTCAGTTACTTCATAGTCATCACGACCGGCAAGTACGTTCGCAAGCGTTGATTTCCCTGAACCGTTCGGGCCCATGATTGCGTGTACTTCGCCCTTATTGATATTCAGGTCTATGCCCTTAAGAATGGCTTTTCCATCGACTTCTGCGTGAAGGTTTTTAATTTCTAACATCTTTTTACTCTGTTCTCTTTATCTATGTGTCTAATTGGAATAGGGCGCTTCGTTATCCGACGCTGCCTTCCAGACTGATTTTGACAAGCTGTTGCGCTTCAACAGCAAACTCCATTGGCAATTCCTGAAGCACTTCGCGGCAGAAACCGTTTACAACAAGACCGACGGCATCTTCTTCGGATATACCGCGCTGACGGCAGTAAAAGAGTTGGTCTTCACTGATTTTAGAGGTTGTTGCCTCGTGCTCCAGTCTTGCCGATCGGTTTTTACTCTCGATATAGGGAACGGTATGTGCCCCACAGGTCTCGCCGACCAGAAGGGAATCACACTGTGTAAAGTTACGTGCGCCCTCGGCTTTGGCTGCAACGCGAACTAAGCCACGATAGGTATTTTGAGATTTACCAGCTGAGATACCCTTAGAGATAATCCGTGAAGTTGTATTCTTACCCAAGTGGATCATCTTGGTGCCAGTATCAGCCTGTTGACGTCCATTGGTAATGGCAACGGAATAAAATTCCCCAACAGAATTATCACCTTGTAGGATACAGCTTGGATACTTCCAAGTAATCGCTGAACCTGTTTCAACCTGCGTCCAGCTGATCTTAGAGTTTTTACCTTTACAGATACCGCGCTTGGTCACGAAGTTGTAAATACCGCCTTTACCGTCTTCATCACCGGGATACCAGTTTTGAACAGTGGAGTATTTGATTTCAGCATCATCCATTGTGACCAGCTCAACAACAGCTGCATGAAGTTGGTTTTCATCGCGCTGAGGTGCTGTACAGCCTTCCAGATAACTCACATAGGAACCTTCGTCAGCAACAATCAATGTGCGTTCAAACTGTCCTGTATTCAGCTCATTAATTCTGAAATAGGTTGATAGTTCCATCGGGCAGCGAACGCCCTTGGGGATGTATACAAATGACCCGTCGGTAAAGACTGCGGAATTCAGGCAGGCGTGTTTGTTATCACCAGCAGGAACTACTGAGCCAAGGTATTTTTTGACGAGTTCCGGATAATCCTGAATTGCTTCGGAAATCGGACAGAAGATAACGCCAACTTCTTTTAGCTGTTCACGGAAAGTGGTGGCAACAGATACAGAATCAAATACGTAATCAACGGCCACACCCGCCAATACTTCTTGCTCTTTAATCGGAATGCCAAGCTTTTCATATGTGCGAAGAAGCTCTGGATCGACCTCGTCCAAACTCTGTGGACGGTCTTCCATACTTTTGGGAGACGAATAGTAATATGAATCCTGATAATCAATTTCAGGTATTTCCAACTTTCCCCATTTGGGTTCAGGCATCGTCAGCCAAAGGCGATAAGCCTTCAAGCGCCATTCCAAAAGCCATTCGGGCTCATTTTTCTTTGCAGAAATGAAACGGACAGTATCTTCACTTAAGCCCTTTGGGGCCTTTTCAGATTCAATATCTGTAACAAAGCCGTATTTATATTTGTCCATCTCAAGGGATTGGACCTGTTCGACTGTTTCTTGTGTGGCAGCCATTTTCTTACTCTCCTATCGGACTTTATTGAATTGATCAGGTAAGCTCTGCCGAGCTCGCGTCCGATTTTTGTTTGTCTATTATGAAACTGTCTTGAAAATCAATCATGTCAGCAAGTGTTACTGTTTTCAGAGCATTTGCGACAACTTGATTTACTTTGTTCCAATTCCCGCGCATGGGGCACATGGTCTCTACCGAACAGTTATCAACGGCTCCTTCGACACAGGCCGTTAAAGCAATAGGCCCTTCGATGGATTGAATGATATCTGCAACAGTAATAGAGGACGCATCCTGATGGTTGATATAGCCACCACCCGCACCGCGAAGGGATGTGATTAAGCCTTGCCGGGAAAGCAGACCAAGAATTTTGGCAACAGTTGGTAAGGGCAATCCTGTTTCTTCAGCAATCTGAGGGGCTGTTACAACCTGCTCTTTTTGCGAAGACATCTGCCCAAGAACGACAACTGCATAATCTGTTAACCTCGTAAGGCGGAACATAGCTTTTCTCCATACCGGACTAAAAAGGTCCGATTTTTTAAATAGCTCAAAAAAACGAAATTGCAACCTCTTTTTAACAGTTTTTTTTAGTTCCAATATATCTTGTAACGCTCAGTAATTAATCAACTTACTGCTATATCCTTGGAAAATATAATAAAGCCAGACTGTTAGGAAAAGGATGCTCGTTTGATCGCGGCAAATTGTCGTATTTGAAATGCATCTTTAGTGGGGCGAGTTCTCAGTCTCACATTTTTGGTATCCAATAATATCCCCAATTTCCTGACGGGCTCCGCGGATAGAGGGGGGCTCGACATAAAGGGCTTAAAAGGGTAAGTAACAAGAATAATTTGTTGAGAATGAAACAGTCAGACGTAAAGGCTATGAATATGAGCGCAAATGTAATCGTTGTTGAGCATCCTTTGGTTCAGGTAAAACTTACTCAAATGCGTTCGAAAGAAACCGCGACCCCTGATTTTCGTCGGTTGTTGAAAGAAATCTCTCACTTGCTTGCTTATGAAGTCACACGGGATCTCGTGCTTACCGAACGTGAAGTGGAAACACCGGTTGAGCGTGCAATGTGCCCAGTTCTTCGCGACTTGGAGCCTTGTTTTATTTCAATCTTGCGTGCTGGTAACGGTATTCTGGATGGCATGATGGACCTATTGCCGTCAGCACGTGTTGGTCATGTTGGTTTATATCGTGATCATGAGACGCTAGAGGCAATTGAGTATTACTACAAAGTGCCAACCGATATGGCCGATCGCGAAGTTATTGTTGTCGATCCAATGTTGGCAACGGGGCACACGGCTGTTGCTGCGATTGATCGCCTTAAAAAAGATGGTGCTAAGAATATCAAGTTCCTATGTTTGCTGGCGGCGCCAGAAGGAATTGCAGAGTTCCAAAAAGGCCACCCTGACGTGCCGGTCTATACAGCATCTGTTGATCAAAAATTAAATGAGCACGGCTACATTGTCCCAGGCTTGGGCGATGCAGGAGATCGTATTTACGGTACGAAGTAAGCTCTGAATTTTTGTGGGAATGAATAAAAAAGGCTCCGGTATCGGGGTCTTTTTTTATTGATATTTTTTCTTTTTTATTACTTTTGGTTGATTTTATCAGTTTAAAGGTGGAAATCCTATTCCTAATTTTAGCGCAATTACATGTCTTTGGGAATATCCAATCTTAGTTTTAATATTGCTGAAATTTACATCTAAGAGAAAATTTTGTGAAGACTTTAATATCGTTGAACCTAACACTAAACATTTACTCAAATCAGACCCTGCTCGCGTAGTGACAAGTCATTACTGGAGACTGTCAGGGCACGATACCGTAGCCATTAACAACTATGCTCATCAACACCAGGCGAAACAAACGCCATTCTTATGGAATGAAGATCTTAAGCTCGGATGCTGCGGCGATTGGCTAGCAGGCGGCGGCATCGCAGGCGCATTGAGTAGCAGCCAACAACTGAGTAAACACATTATTTCGTCAACCACGGCGCTAGAGGCATAAGATAATGAACACTACATCGATCATCACTACTGACCAACAAACATCGAATACTGCCAACCCAACACAACCCAATACCGGGGAGCCATCGCACCGCAGTGACGGAAAGATAAACATTGGATTAAGCGCGTGCCTTGCAGGGCAAGAAGTGCGTTATAACGGCGGTCACTCGCAATCACGTTTGTGCCTTAATGTATTGAGCGAGCATTTTAATTACAAAACCTTTTGCCCTGAAGTAGCAGCAGGCTTTAGTACGCCTAGGCCTACCATGCGCTTAACAGGCTCACCTGAAAGCCCAACGTTGTCGTTTACTAACGATGATACACAAGATTTGACCCGTCAATTAACAGATGGATTCAAAGACAAGCTCAACCAATTTGAAGGATTAGACGGATACATTTTGATGAAAAACTCACCCAGTTGCGGGATGAGCCGAATTAAAGTCTACCAAAAGAATGGGTACCCTCACGAGACCCGAGTAGCGGGGCTTTTTACGTCAGCATTGCAAAAGAAGTACCCCTTAATGCCCATTGAAGAAGAAGGTCGCTTGCATGATGCCAAATTATTCGAAAACTTTGTTTTAAGAGTATATGCCCACCATCATTTCCGTACTGAAGTGTTGGCGAATCCTAAAATATCTAATCTCATTACATTTCATAGCCGTTATAAATACGTTCTGATGGCACACAGTCCCAATGCTTATAAAAAACTAGGTCGACTAGTAGGTAGTGTAAAAAAACAGTCAACTGAACTACTGCTAGAAGAGTATTTCAAGCTTTTTATGGCGGCGCTATCAAAACCTGCCAGTAAGAAAAACCATACCAATACGCTACTTCATATCCTTGGTTATTTACGTAAATCAATTCCTGCTAAGCCGCGACAAAATATTGCAGACGTCATCATTAAGTACAACAAAGGCATTATTCCGTTAGTAACACCTTT
>NZ_CAKZMP010000313.1 GCF_937128705.1 uncultured Kiloniella sp.
GGCAAGAAAATAATTGATCAAGCTATCCATAATTCCGTTTTCAGTGATAAATTCGATATACTTCTGATGATGCTCGATGGACTTCCAATCTTCATCAATCAGCATTTCTTGTTTTGCCTGATCAAAGAAAATATCGACACGAATGTTTCCGACGAAGTTACGGACGTTTGGTAGATTTTGTTTAAGAAAAACAATTAATTCGTCAAATTTTTCAGGGTTTATCTGACAGTTTAAAGTAACTCTGGTTGTCATTTCTCTACTCCATTACTGATTACAGTGGAGAAACTAGACCAGTAAAAAAAACAAACTACCTCGAAAATGCCATTAATGCCGTTTTTACTTCATTATGTTATAAATAGCCGATATTCTTTCGGGGTCATTCCATATGATTCCTTAAACGACTTTATGAAATGTGAGACATTTTCATAACCGATATCAAAAGCTATTTCCGTTATTGTCAGGTCTTCTTTGCGTAAAAGCTTTTCTGCATATGTTAGGCGTTGCTTTTTAAGCCATTGTTTTGGTGGCATGTTGTATGTTGCCCGGAAATCACGGTTAAAACTGGATAAGCTCCTACCTGAAAGGCGTGCTAGATCACCAATGTTGAGTTTTAGATGGGACGGTTTTTGTAATAAACGTCTGACATTTCGCTTTTCTGATCTCGGTCCTTGCTGAGCAATCAATGATGAGACATCTACTTCTGGGGTCGTTAGTGTTAACAGATGTAAGAATTCCAAAAGTTTGCTTCTTAATAAGCCTTTTGACGTAAGGGGCTGTGTTTTTAGAATTTTGAGAGATTGAAAATAGTGATCCAGCAGTGTGTTACTTTTGACGTTTAGAAGCTTTCTTTCCTGATTTATTTTATTTGGGGCTGTCCTAGATAACACAAATTAGGTGTTATCATGAGAGCCATGAGAAAGAGCCGCTTAAGCCCTTACAAACAAGGCCGCTTGATTGAACATTTTGTATCCGGATCTACTGCCCGAGTTGCGGGATCGATAGTTGGTGTCAATAAATCGACTGCAGCTTATTTTTATCATCGACTTCGTCAGATTATTAGCTATGAACTTGAGAAAGAAGGATTTGAGATTTTTGACGGAGAAATCGAAGTTGATGAAAGCTATTTTGGCGGAAAGCGTAAAGGACAGCGTGGCCGTGGAGCAGCGGGAAAAGTCCCGGTATTTGGGCTTTTGAAGCGCGGAGGCAAGGTCTATACAAAGGTTATACCTGATGCGTCGTCAGCAACATTATTCCCTATTATTGAAAGAAAAGTTATCCCCGATAGCATTGTTTATTCTGACTGTTGGAGAGGGTATAATGTGTTGGATGTCTCAGAGTTTAAACATTTCCGTATCAATCATTCAAAGTTGTTTGCTGACAAGAAAAACCACATCAATGGAATTGAGAATTTTTGGAATCAGGCTAAACGCCATTTGAGAAAATTCAACGGTGTTCCAAAGGAGCATTTTGGACTATTTTTAAAGGAATGTGAGTGGCGTTTTAACAACAGTGACCCATCTGTCCAATTAACACAAATAAGACAATGGGTTAAAGTATATTTGAACTAGTTATCTAGGACAGCCCCTTTTGCTTTAATCGCTTAGCCATTTAAAAACGTGCTATGTAATTCGGGGACAGGATTTTGGTGCACTGGAAAAATGAGTAGGAGAGTTCGGTATGGGTACAGGTGATTTCAAGTCATTTTTGAAGGAAAAGTCAGTTTTACCAAAAGACGCCGCAGGCTGGATTGATCTCTTCCTTGCCGACCTTAATGTGCCTGAAATCTCAAGCTTTACTGAGCTCAAAACATATTTGGATAAACACATCAAAGATCCTGATGAAAAAGAACAGTTAAAAAGTGTTCCGCACTACTGGGAAGAGTACGAGAAGAGCCTTCAGAAAGAGCAAGACCCACAATAATGTAGGGGCTGGCTGGAAAGGCCTAATTTTTCGCTTTCTGGATAAATCGTTTCATAAACACTGTTTTCATCTATTCAATTTCGTGAACTATGAGTGTCTATGTAATAAGGCAACGCGCTGGTACGGTTAGTTGCTCATTATTAAAAAGGGTGTTCTTCAACAAAGCCGTCTGTTGCTTTTGTTGCTATCCCACGAACATAACCAGCTGATTTTCCTGTTGTTGCTACGATCATATAATTTTCTTTATCAAAGTACGCCCGAAAACAATGCGTGAAATTCTTTGATTTCCTATATTTGAGACACAGTTTGTTATCAAAGATCTTCCACTGTCCTGTTAGCTTTTTTGTGCAATTCCATTGGTTCGGAACACTGGTTGTATTGCAAGTGCGATAGATTGAGTATCCGTCCTCATTATAAAATTCCATCCAGTACGAGCGGCGGTCTTTGAGGGGGATTTCCGGCGTGCTTACATATTCACCAGTAATTGTCTTGTTTAGTATGAGCCGAGTAATTTCCTCACCCGATAACGGTGCAAGCCGCTTATCTTTTAGGCTTTCTTCGGATGTATTGTTGGGGAGCTGGGCCACTGTCTCAGCATCTTTATTATTAGATGCACACGCGACTAACAGAAAACTGAAAAGTGTTAAAAGTAATTTTTTGTAGATCATTGGTTTAATAAATCGGTGAAATTATGAATGAAATATATACAGCACTCAATTGGATTTTAGTTGGTTTATTCAACCTAAGGAAGAGAGGAGCATTATGCAATTAGTAATTGATGATGAGACGGTGGTAAACGATTTATGAGATTATTCGCTGAGTATAATATTGTAAAAAAACACTTTTTCGCCCTGTGCTGTAGCCCAGTATTTAAATCCATTGAATGTTACTTCTGCTTTATTGGTCTGTGTCTTAGTTACAGGTAGAACAGTGCCTTTAATGATTTGCATTACTTCGTCAGTACTCAAAGAGGGGTCGATAATGAATGCAACGCTGAGAGCAAGAAGAAGAAATTTGTTTTTATCTCCATTGACCACTGTAACAGAGGCAGCGATTTTGGAGTATTTTTGACCTTTAGTCAGTAGGATGCTGTCGTTGCCTATATGGTAACTGCAATAATATATATCATCAGTTACGCATTTTGCTGCTGTCACCTTGTAATCAAGATTAAGCTTGTGAGTTGTCTCATTAAAGATGTCTTCAAACTTGGTGAAATCTGCTTCTTCTTCCACGCGGTTATCAGCAAGCGCATTGCTTGTGAAAATATAAAAAATAATAGCTATGAGTGTTTTAAACATAAACTTCATAAGCTATCTCTCTTTCATGTGGAAATTTTTGCGACAAGAATCTCAGAGTATCTAGAAGTATTTACTCTCAATCCTGATAAAATGGAAGATACAGGACGAGACAGAGGATGGTGTCACCAAAATACACGACGAGATGGGATAATACGCCGGATGTGTTTTAGGCGTGGTATAGATAGCTCATTTACTAGCCAGAGCGTTTTTAGCGATTGGATGATGTAGCTATGTGCTTGAAAAGAAGTGGTGCCTCCACCAGGACTTGAACCCGGAACCCCCTGATTACAAATCAGGTGCTCTACCAGTTGAGCTATAGAGGCACAATGGTCAACCACTTATTCTTTGCGACTTCGTTGGGAAGTCATCGTGGCGACGAGGCGGAATTTAGGTGATTCGTTTAAATTACTCAAGAGGAAAATGACAAAAAAAATATTTTTTTTAAATTTTACGTAATTCATTGAAATAAAACAGTTATTTTTACGGTTTGTTTTCTCCTAATTCCTATTGTTCATGTCGCCGTTAAAGGAATCTGGTTTTTACCCTGATTTATGTTGGATCGAAGCGTTATGTCTTTTGATCACGTCTTGTTAAATTTTCTACAGAAGGGCTGTGTGATGTGAACCTGTTATGTTTCTGTCCAGAAGATCTAATTAATTGTTTGTATTAAGAAATTTGGCATCATCAACATATGGTTAATTTATTGTAAACTTTTCCGTCACAGGAATGCCCTAGCTTTGCCCCCATCATGCTACACCCCTATTACGTAGGGCCTTCTATACTGTCCTTAATAGATAGTGCGAATAGTGCGATATTAAGGATGCTTGCAATGGATTACGACACTCGAAACTTTGATTTTAAAGTTACCGACTTCGAAGCAGTGATTTCCTCTGAAAGAGTTGATTTATCAACAGCTGCACGGCGCGTGTCATCTGATCAGGTGGATCTTGCCCGTTTGGCTCCCGGAGATCTGCTGGACAATGATTTGTGTTCTGTTCCTCTTCTGGACGCAACAGGCCTAAGTGACATGCTGAGCGGAGACCTCTCTCTTCTAGCCTCGTAAAGGTGTCTGACGTCTATCTGTCACTAATTTAAAAAGCATCTGCTTATAAAGCCTTCTCTGGTCCAATATTGTCTGATTCATTATTGGTGGGGAGGGCTTTTTTATTGAGTAATCGCAAAAATAATAAGGCGAGCGCTCGTTAGGGGCCCGCCTTATTTTGTTCGCCCCTTAGTTGAGGGGGATTATATGGTCTTTAAAGAGGCCCTTGTTCTATAGCCCCAGTACTTTGGTGCCAGATACATATTCCAGGTCATGTGCTTCAGCAACGGGCTCACAGGTTACTTTACCAAACGCAACGTTCAAACCTTCCATCAAGTGTGGATCGTCTGCCAACGCTTTTTTGTAGCCCTTGTTTGCCAGCGCAAGGGCAAATGGCAGTGTGGCATTGTTCAGAGCGATGGTTGATGTGCGGGCAACGGCGCCCGGCATGTTGGCAACACAATAGTGGATAATGCCATCAACTTCGTAAGTAGGATCCTGATGTGTTGTCGCGTGCGATGTTTCAAAGCAACCGCCTTGGTCAATCGCGATATCAACAAGAACGGACCCCGGACGCATTTTGCCCAACAGTTCGCGGCTGACAAGTTTCGGTGCCGAAGCTCCGGGAACCAGAACCGCACCAATAACCAGATCAGCTTCGGATACATATTTCTCAATGGCGTCAACTGTGGAATACACAACTTTCAACTTGTTGCCATAAAGGCTGTTCAGCTCGTCAATACGTGGCAGAGAGCGATCAAGGATCGTGACTTCTGCTTCAAGGCCCATTGCCATACGCGCAGCATGTGTTCCGGAAACGCCACCACCGATGATCGTGACTTTACCCGGTGCAACACCGGGGACACCGCCAAGAAGAACGCCTGAACCGTTCGCTGCTTTGTGCAGGCAATTGGCACCAACGTGTACTGACATGCGACCTGCTACTTCTGACATCGGGCGTAAAAGCGGGAGAGTGCCTTTAGTATCTGTAACAGTTTCGTATGCAACGGCTACACATCCAGATTCGAGCAAGCCATGGGTTTGTGGCGCATCCGGTGCCAGATGCAGGTAAGTGAATAGTAATTGGCCTTCACGAAGCTGTTTGTATTCAACTTCCTGTGGCTCTTTTACTTTCACGACCATTTCAGATTTTGCAAAGATTTCTGCTGCGGTTGTAACGATCGACGCACCAGCAGTTTCGTAATCAGAATCTGTAAAACCAATGCCACCCCCGGCATTGGTTTCTACAATAACTTGATGACCATTATGTACGAGCTCTCTCACAGAGCTTGGGACCAAGCCCACACGATACTCGTGGTTCTTGATCTCCTTTGGAACACCAATCAACATGTTTTTCTCTTTCCTTGTTCTGTCGCTCAAACTGCTAATTTTCTAATTGTGTTCTTAGTTTATTTTAGCAGTAGGTTCTTAAAAGGTGCAGACCAATCTTTTTGATGGGTCCACACCGGTTATCCGCGCTGTTTTTACAGACGGTTTAGTCCAAATCGTTCAAAACAGTCTGGATTGTTTCAAAGATCTGATCAATCTGTGCTTTTTCGATAATCAGTGGAGGTGACAGAGCAATAATGTCACCTGTGACCCGAACAAGAACACCCTTATCAAAACACTTTCTGAAAGCTTCATAGGCACGTTTTCCAACTTCACCTGGGCGTGATTCCAATTCAATGGCACCGATGAGGCCGAGGTTCCGGATGTCTATGACATGCCGTGTTCCTTTTAGGTTATGCGCGGCGTTACCCCAATATTCCTCAAGCTCCTGTGCGCGTTCGAACAACCCTTCTTCTTTATAAGTTTCGAGAGTTGCAAGGCCTGCAGCAGCTGCTACGGGGTGGCCAGAATAAGTATAGCCGTGGAACAGTTCGATAGAGCTGCTAGGGTCATTATCGGCTGCGTCTTCAAAGGCTTTGTAGATGCCTTCGCGGCAAATAACACCGCCCATAGGAATCGTACCGTTGGTCAGTCCCTTTGCACAGGTGATCAAATCTGGTTTTACACCAAATTTATCAACGGCAAATGGGGTTCCAAGGCGGCCAAACCCGGTAATCACCTCATCAAAGATCAGTAGAATGCCGTGTTTGTCACAGATAGCGCGAAGCTTCTCCAGATACCCTTTTGGCGGCATGAGGACACCGGTAGATCCTGCCATAGGCTCTACTATGACCGCCGCAATGGTTGAGGGGTCGTGCAAGGCACAGATACGTTCAAGATCATCAGCAAGATGGGCACCCCATTCAGGTTGCCCTTTCGTGTAGGCTTGCTTTTCCAGGTTGTGCGTGTGCGGCAGGTGGTCAACACCCGCGAGCAAGGTGCCAAATACATTGCGGTTTTTTACAATGCCCCCGACTGAAATGCCGCCAAAGCCAGTTCCATGATACCCACGCTCTCGGCCAATAAGGCGTGTGCGTTGTCCTTCGCCGCGTGCTCTGTGATAGGCGAGGGCTATTTTAAGGGCGGAGTCCACGGCTTCTGATCCAGAGTTACAGAAGAACATGTGGTCGTATCCATCCAGCATTGCTGTGACACGAGATGCGAGTTCAAAGGCAAGGGGATGACCAAGTTGAAAGGTGGGGGCAAAATCAAGTTTGGCAATTGTTTCCTGCACAGCCGTCGTGATGCGCTCACAAGCATGTCCTGCATTACAGCACCATAGACCTGCGGTACCATCGAGAACCTGATTGCCTTCTATTGTTGTGTAGTGCATGCCCTTGGCGCTTGTTAGCATCAAAGGCTCTTTCTTGTATTTTCTGTTCCACGTAAAGGGCATCCAGAAAGCATCAAGATTGTTTGGTGATCTATCGAATTCGTTATTCAAAGGTAGGTTGCTCATTACACCCGCCTCCCATGTTCAGTGTTTCGGGTTTAGTCTTTCGATTTGATGCTCTGTCGTTACGTGATTTTTTGCCCGTAATCATTTTTGGCATCGCTTTAAAACAATCATACATGATTAAAAAAATAGGCAACACCCCCTTTTTTATACCCATATAGTGGTTTTTTTGTTAATAGTGTTAAAAATAATAAGCAAGAAAGTGAAATTAATGGAAGATGATGATTTTGACCTCGGTCTGCGCCTGCGGGCGTTGCGACAGCTCAATGGTTTATCGCAACGAGAGTTGGCAAAACGAGCCGGAGTCTCTAATGCTGTTATTTCGTTGATTGAACAAAATAAGAGCAGTCCCTCGGTCGGCGTTTTGAAAAAAGTTCTCGCGGGAATTCCGATCTCGGTTTCGGCTTTTTTCTCGGAAGATCTGACCCCAAGGCAAAAGGTATTCTACCGAGCAGAGGACCTGACCGAAATCGG
Source organism: uncultured Kiloniella sp. (assembly GCF_937128705.1). GTDB lineage: Bacteria > Pseudomonadota > Alphaproteobacteria > Kiloniellales > Kiloniellaceae > Kiloniella. The sequence continues at coordinate 7,580 of NZ_CAKZMP010000313.1, forward strand.
AAGTGGTAATATTTCGTACCGACAGGTCGGGCGCGATCTTAGCGACAGGGCATTACAGATTTTGCATGAGAAACTTCAACCAGGGGCGGACACCGGTGAAACGCTTTTGCGTCATGAATCCGAAGAATCCGGCATTATCGTCAGTGGCGAGATTGAATTAACAGTTGGTGATCAGCGAAAGGTTCTTAAAGCAGGGGATGCTTTTTACTTTGATAGCCGTATTCCGCATCGTTGGCGAAATCCAGGAACAAAAGAAGCGGTTATTATTTCGGCTTGTACACCGCCCACCTTTTAACCCAAGCCCTTTGATTTTCATTATTTAGAAGGTGAATGCTTGGGGGGGAACAGGAAACGTATCCAGTTGTTGCTGAGGCGATTACGGAGATAAAGAAGGGAAGCAATTTTGGTGATAAGGGTCTACCAGCGTAACCAAGGTAAAATCGCTCTCGGGCATTCGCCGGCTTGTTCCGCAATTTCGTGTACTTTGTCGGGTTCTAGCTGACCACTTGGTTGCATATTCAAGTCTTTGGCATGAATGCCGCCGCTAATCCATAGACTGTCAATACCTGCCTGTCTGGCGCCACGGATATCTGTTGTTAGGCTATCACCTATCATGACGGCGCGGGGTCTAGGTATCTTTGTCAGGTTAGAAAACACGCTGTTATAAATAGCAGGGTAGGGTTTGCCAAAGCGTTCAACCGCCCCGCCCAGTTCTTCATAATGGGCAGCAATAGCGCCGGGACAAGGTATAATTTTGCCGCCACGATGAATAACAATATCTGGGTTGGCACAAATCATGGGTAGGTTAAGCGTCAACGCAGACTTCAATAGGTCTGTGTAGCTGTTAACTTGATCTTCCTTCCTAAAGAAGCCAGTACAAATAACAAGTTCTGCATCTTCCAATACAACTTCTTGGCCGCCACAGGCATCCAGTGTTGGTTGCGCGCGCTCTGGGCCTATATGAAAGTACCGTGGTCCACGAGGGTGGCTTTGTTGTTTTTCCCTGTCAGAGAGTATGCTTGCAGTTACATCCCCAGACGTTAGCAATGCGTCATACATGTCCTCTGCTATGCCAAGGCTGGTTAGATGAGCGGTGATTGAACTGCTCAATCTCGCGGCATTAGATAGAAGTATTATTTCTGAACTCTTTCGTGCGCGAAGAGTTTGTAGGCATTTAATTGCGTCGGGATAGGCCGTAATACCATCATGCATCACGCCCCAAAGATCGAAGATAAAAAGATCGTAATCGTCGATAACTTCAGACAAGCCCTTCAGAATTTGGATGTGCATGAAATACTTTCAAAGAAACTATGGGGTAATCAAAACCATACACTTTTAAAAGGAGCTATGACAGGGGTGGATGGTTTCCTTTCTTAATCGATATCGAACGTGTTTGGCACGTGCTTTATGGTATTTGGCAGTAATGGGTCTGGCAGATATTTTATCAGGCAATAGTCTTTTGGATATTATAAATTCTTCAAAGGATTAGGTTATGCCAACAAACAAAGCGCTTTTATCTCATCGTGGTTTATTTGACGCGGTCGAGACTTATTTCAATGCGCTTTATTATTGTGATCTTGAGTTGTTTGATCAGGTTTTTCATCCGGCATCAAGCTTGTTTGATGCAGATCAGGACGATGTAACAGTTGATCCTATTAGAGATTATCGTAATGTCATTTCGCAACGTGTTTCCCCCGCGAGTAAGGGGCAAGAACGAGAAGATGAAATCATCATGATTGACTGGTTATCAAGTGATTGTGCGACAGTGAAAGTTCGATTGAGAATTCATGACAATATATTTGTCGATCACTTGTGTTTTGTCAGAGGGCAGGGATCATGGCGTGTCGTGGCCAAGCTTTGGCATTTAGAGGAAGTGATGCCGTCTTAAAGATAGGTATGGGCTTAAAGATTGGCCCCGAACTTGATCATTAATCGCTTCTAATCTGTACTGAGGCTTTTACGTATTCTGGTGTAGTGCCCAAATACTATTAACAGGTAGATCTGGTAACAGGTAGTATCTGGGTGTTACCTTATTTTTCTTTAAGTATCTGTTCTCGCTTTTAAGCTTTTGTTCCGGTTTCGCCATCTGTCAGCATCGAATCAATCTGGGCAAGAGCATTCACTTCCAGGCGGGCAGCCTGTTTTTCTGTGAATACGCCAGTTTTAAGAGACGCAAAGGCGATGTTGACCAAAATTATGCCAAGACGATTGGCAATGAACTCTTCAGTTTCTACTTTGTTAAACAGGCCTTCTTCGCGGCCTTTTTCCAAAACAGCAGTAAGACGTTCGTAATAGGGGTAAAGGATCGCTTCGTTTGCATTAAGGGCATCAATACCCTGTGGGGCAGCAAAATCAGCAAGCAAAACAAGTACATGTGCTCTGTTCTTTGTATAGCGCCGTACCATTAACCGGGTGTGTTCTCTCAGGGCTTCGCGTGGGGGAAGATTTTCGATTTCGTCAAAATCTTCAACAATGCCTTCAAGAATACGCTTCCCGATTTCGATAAGCACAGCACTTCGCCCCGCAAAGTGGGCGTAGAGAGAGGGAAGCTGTATTCCTATTTCTTTTGTTATGTCTTTGAGTTTTAGCCCCTCAACGCCGTGTTGGGCGATAAGCTGTTCGGCAACATCGACAATTAAGTCGCGTGTGCTCAATGAGCTGGAAAGATACTTATTGCGTTTAGGTGGCGGCATTTTGAGTTCTGCTGGTGTTATTAATAAAGTTATTTTGTTTCGCGGCACTTTTTAAAGGTCGTGCCTTTCTTCCTTATTAGTGGCGGTATTTTTACCGCTCGTTGTTTTTACCCTAACTAAGTTAGGTGATTTTTGCAAACCAAACAAATTTTGGTTGGGTCTTGTTGGGCTAGCCGTTTTAGGTGAAAAAAATAAAATAGGCAAATTGCAACAACTTACCTGATCGCTCCATAGGATGGTTCTATCAGGTAAGTCGTTGGCTTCGAATGGTATTATTTGCTGCGTGCTGTTTCATAAAGAGCTACGGCGGCGGCACTGGAAACATTAAGAACCCCAAATGCATCCGTCGTTGGCAGATTTACCAGCATATCGCAGTGTTCCCGGGTAAGGCGTCTGAGGCCTGTTCCTTCTGCGCCCATGATAAGGGCGATCTTGCCGTTGGCTGGAAGAGCTTCCGAAAGTACTTTCTCTCCTTCGCCAGCGAGGCCGTAACACCAGAAGCCAGCTTCTTTAACCAGTTCCATAGCACGGACAAGGTTGGTGACACCAACATAAGGGATGTGTTCAAGGGCGCCTGAGGCGGCCTTTGCAAGTGATCCCGTTGGTTGGGCCGAATTTCTGTCGGTGGTAATCACAGCTTTGGCCCCAAAGGCCGCTGCTGAACGCAAAATTGCCCCGACGTTCTGAGGATCAGTTACTTGATCTAGGATTAAGAGAACAGTTCTGCCTTCTGGCTGGAATTCCCAATCATCATCACCTTTTTTACCGGCTGCACGTTCCGCCAGTTTAACTTCGGTCAGGATGTCTTCTATAAATGTCTCTTCAATGGTAGAGGCCAAGCAGGCAATTCCCTGATGCACAGCACCGGGGGGGAGGAGTTCATTCAAATCAGCATTTGCAACATGATCGGGAACAAGTTTGCGTTCCGTCTCGTATTCAATTTCGGCAAGTTCCGATTCTAGTTTGGATTTGGTATCCGGTGTAATTGCGAATCGTTTTATCTGCCGATCTGGATTCCCAAGTGCTGCAAGGACGGCATGAATACCATAGAGCCATAAATTTCCTGCTCCGGGATTTTCTTTTTTGCCTGAGCGTTGTGAAGAGTTCTTTTTTCGCAGTTTTTTGGGCTTTGCCATGACAGTCTTTTGCTCCGGAGTTTTCGTTTCATGGTCTATATGACAGTTCATCACGAAGAAAAAAACAGGAATGATGATATTTTTATGGATCTTCCAGTTGACATGCGTCTGGAAATGAACATATTTCGCATCATCAACGCACACCGAAATGCTCGGTAGCTGAAGCCTCTCCCTTAGAGGTAGCGTGGATAACATGGAGGGATGCCCGAGTGGCTAAAGGGGGCGGACTGTAAATCCGCTGGCGTCTGCCTACGTTGGTTCGAATCCAACTCCCTCCACCATCCACATTTCAGTTGATTGAGTTCCGTTGTGTGATGTATGCGGGTGTAGCTTAGTGGTAAAGCCCTAGCCTTCCAAGCTAGTTATGGGGGTTCGATTCCCCCCACCCGCTCCAAAATTTATCCCTGAAGCTCGCATGCTTTCAAGTGCGGGCTTTTAATGTATTTGAGCTTGAGGACGCGTGGTCGTCCATCAGAACTGGAATTAGGCGAGATGGCTAAGGAAAAGTTTGAGCGGACGAAACCGCACTGTAACGTAGGTACAATTGGTCACGTTGACCACGGTAAGACAACTCTTACTGCTGCGATCACGAAAGTATTGGCAGAAGCCAGTGGTGGCGAAGCTACTGATTTTGCAGA
>NZ_CAKZMP010000314.1 GCF_937128705.1 uncultured Kiloniella sp.
GGATGCTGTGATCTTTAATCAGGTGACGCCGGATGACCCCCGCGTGGCGTATCTGATGGAAAAGGGGTTTCCTTTTGTCACCCACGGGCGAACGCAATGGTCAGATCAGCACCCGTATTGTGATTTCGACAACGGGGCTTTTGCCCGTATCGCGGTGCGCGCCTTTGTTGATCGGGGCCGCAAGGCGATCATGTTGATCGCACCGCCGCATGACCAGAATTATGCGCAAAACATGATCCGTGGCGCACGTGAAATGGCCGCTGAATTGGGGGTTTCGATGACAATCCTACCCGGCGCGACAAGCGATGACACCAGCGACAAAATCGAAACAGCATTACAGGAATATTTGGCAACGGGGATGGCCATCGACGGCGTCATCTGTCCGTCGTCAAACAGCAGCCTTGCCGCTGTTTCCGGCGTCGAAGATGCGGGATTGGTGATCGGGGAAACCGTCGACATTTGCGCCAAAGAAGTCACGCCGATCCTGAAACGCATCCGCAAAACCATCATGACTGTCACCGAAGACGTGGCTGCATCCGGTGCATTCATGGCGCGCGCGGCCATCCAGCGGATCAAGGAACCGACAAGCAATCCGATGCATCGGCTGGATGTGCCGACTGATGTTTCATGACGGCGTCGGCGCATTCAGACACCGCCACAAGATAAGCCGTTCTTGTGGGCCGTTGCGTTCGGGTGACTTGGCCAGTTCGGACCGGATCAGACGCACGACAGACGGGTCCGTTGTGATGGATTTTGCCAGCGCCTTTCCCAATTTGCAGGTCATTGTTGTTGGATGCCGCAGATCGGATTCAATCAAATCAAGAACCTTGCCACCCGGCAAATGCCCCCTAACAGATTTCAAAAGCTGCGCGGCTTGAACCCTTGTCCCCGGTCGTAATCGATACCCCGTAAAATAGTCCCCCTTGAAGACAGACACAATTTGACTGGTATCGGATAAATCAGACAGAAACCATACAGGTGCCTGCCCCTCTCGAAATTTAAAAATAAGGTCACAACAGCCGTCGGGAATAATAAGGCTCTGGTCATTGCTGACTGCGGTTGTTTCCCAAATATCCAGCACATTACTGCACATAGCATTCTTCACAATTGGCATATTTCTATCCAAAGTATAAAACCATGTATGCCCTAAAAATGATAGTTCTCAAAAAAATACGACATCCTTATTTATCCACGTCTTTTTCTCTGTTCGCTATTCAGTTTTGGCAGTGTGTGTTCACAAAAGTGTGAGGCATTGATTTATTTAAAAGCCCCCCATTGAAAATAGAACAATCGGTCTAAATATGTTTAAAACCGATTGGTACTAATTTAAAAATCGAATACAAATATTACTATTTTCTAAGGACAAAAAAGATGAGCTTTACCCTGCACACCAAAGAAACTGCCTCTGAACAAAGCCAACCACTTCTTGATAATGCAATTGAAGCATTTGGCATGGTGCCAAATTTAATTGCGGTTATGGCTGAGGCTCCGGCCACTTTGGAAGCTTACCAAACCCTACATTCTCTTTTTCAGCAGACAAGCTTTGATGCCGAAGAGCTAACCGTTGTCTGGCAGACCATCAATGTTGAGCACGAATGTCACTATTGCGTGCCTGCGCACACAGCGATTGCCCACATGATGAAGGTCGATGCCGGCATTATTGATGCCCTGCGAAACAAAACAGACTTGCCGACGGAAAAGCTTCAGGTCCTGCGCAGAACAACACTGGCCCTTGTAAAAAACCGTGGTCGTCTTGCTTCATCAGATGTTCAGGCATTCAAAACCGTTGGCTATGAAAACAAACAGCTTCTGGAAATTGTACTTGGTATTTCTCAAAAAGTGATCAGCAACTACACAAACCACTTGGCAGAGACACCATTAGACGAGCCATTCAAACAGTTTGCGTAAATCTAAAATCAAAAGGCCCGAGCAGATCTTTGCTCGGGCCTTTTGGTTTTTCGTCATATAATATACGGACATGCTATCTCCGCAAAGTAACATTGCAAATAACACAGGTTTATCAAATGTGTATTTGGCAAGGCCGAATACGTACCCAACCTACTGACCCTACAAATTTGAATTTGCAACTTTTAATTTAATTATTTATATATTTTTCAATGAAAAGAAGTTTCGTATTTATTCTAGCGGAGAGATAAATATGCTTGTATTGCAAATACTTGGTGGGTTAGCAGTTTTCATTGGAGTTTTATGGGCTTTTCTAACTTTTAATAATCACTGTGCTGAGAAATTCGGATACCAATTTTTCACAAAGCTTTCATTTATAATAGTTGGAATTGCTGTTGGTTTATTATTGATTGGTAATGAATGGCGCTTAAATTCAATTGCAGAAAATGGCGATATTTTAAATGGTATTATTCTTATGATTATAGGGATATGCATAGGCCTCTTTTTAATTATCCAAAACTTTAGAGCAACAAATTTTCTTTATGGTTTTGGTGGCAGTATTGTGCAAATTTCAGTATTCAGTGTTTTGGCATATTTTGGTGTAATTATACTTATATTAGGCGTATTTCTTAGCATCATAGCCAGCATAGGTGCTAAGCGAGTCTATGTGGTCAATCAATAGTTTTGTCCTGATGTATCAATTCACAAATGTATTATGCCAGTTTGTAATTTATATTTGGTGTAATAGGCTTTTACATCCCTATGATGTTTAGAAACAATCTAGTAAACCTACGCTCATGTTCGTTTAGTCATCGCTAACGCAACCCCGGTAATAACAAGCAAGGCACCTGTTATTTTATTTCTAATGGCGGCGCGACGCGCGCCCAAAAGATAGGGCCGTAAACTGCCCGCCAGAAAAGCGTAGGTCGTATCCAAAAAGGCTGCAACGACAAGAAAGGTAATGCTCAAAACAAAAAGTTGTCCGGGTGCCGGTAAGGCCGGATCCATAAACTGAGGGAAAAAGGCAGCATAAAAAATAATTGTCTTCGGGTTCGTGATCGCGACAACAACCCCTTGTAAAAATAACGATTTTCCCCGCTTTGTTGCAACCTGATCTTCCAGTCCCTGCCCTTTGCTGCGCCACGACTTAATACCGAGATATATGAGATAAAGCGCCCCCGCAAGCCGCAGAACATCAAACCAGTTCGACAACGCACTTAGCACCCACGCCATCCCCAAACCGCCGATAAGGAAAAGCACCACATTCCCTAAAACGGTGCCCATGACATTGGCGACACCCGCACGTGTTCCTTGATTAAGACTGTTCGCAATAACCAGCGTCACAATAGGTCCCGGAATAATTGCCAATACTGCTGTAGCCAAAACAAAAGCCAACCACAGGTTTAGGTTTATCGCGATATCAAACATGCCTTCACACTTTCTTGTCAGATTTTCATATCTAAGCAAAGAACCCAAAAAGAAAGGAAGTCAAGTACCTCATAAACAAAAACACCACGCTTCATATCATCGCGATCAACATGGAATCTCGAGAGACAAATATCTGCGCCGAAAGAAAAAGCCCCTACCGGAGCTTTTAGGTAAAAAGTTCAGGTATCAAGAATAAGGTCACTGCCCTTTGTCTGATTAGCCAAAACTTACCAACTACCAATATTTTCCATAGATGCCCAAGGCTCTTGAACAGGTAGAGATCCATCGGCATGCAAAAGCTCAATAGAAATTCCGTCAGGTGATTTGATAAAGGCCATACGTCCATCCCGTGGCGGACGGTTGATTGTCACCCCTTGATCCATGAGTTTCTGGCAAAAATCATAGATATTATCGACGGCATAGGCTAGATGACCAAAATTCCGGGCACCTGACAGCTCTTCTGGGTCGTAATTGTAAGTCAGCTCCAGCTCTGCTTCTGGTTGCCCCGGTGCCGCTAGCATGACAATGGTAAAACGCCCTTCGGGATTATCAAAACGCCGGGTTTCGACTAGGCCCAGTTTGTTGCAATAAAAATCCATAGAAGCATCAAGGTCAGTGACCCGGACCATGGTGTGTAAATATTTCATCCCATTTTCTTTCGCTTATCGTCATACAACATTTGAATTGTTTAGCATGCTATCCACAAATATCCCTTTTGGAAACAGAGAGATAATCACTAAGCCGAGAGCCATGAAATGCCCATTAAATAAATCATAACCGTTTGAGATAATCACGGAATTCCTTACCCGCTTCTCTGCGGAAGTTCTCCCCTGTTCGCCCTACACTTTGCAAACGGTCGATACGGAAGGATCTGAAATCATCGCTTTTTTCACACCACGCGGTTAATAACCATACCTTATCAAAGGCTGTTAGACCAAGCGGGCGAATAACCCGTTCACTCGATTGATCTTTCAAATCCAGATACTTGATATCCAACAAAGCTCTGTCGCGAACGGCTGTCCTTACGGGGCTAAGAAAATCAATGGTTTCTTCTTCGGACTTTGGCTGCACGGAATAGGCCAGCAATGGCGCATCGTAATAGCTGTCTTCCATATCTTCGGGCAGCACTGCCGATATTTTCGCGGATGCCCGTGTTGCCGCATCCGCCAACGGCTTATCTCCACGTGCTGCAACCAGCCGCATTCCGATAATAATGGCCTCCAGCTCATCCGCATCAAAATGCAGGGGCGGCAGAAAATATCCCTTTTCTATCTGATATCCGATGCCTCCTTCACCGCGCACTGGTGCGCCCATGGACTGTAAGGTCACCATATCACGATAGATCGTCCGCAGTGAGACCCCGAGTTCTTCGGCAAGACTTTCAGCCGAGACAGGCTGTCGCCTTGCCCGCAAGCGATCGAGAATGGAGAAGAGTCTTTGAACACGCATCATTTTTTCCAACGGAGCCAAACCACCCTGACATAAATTGTCAGGGGTATCCAGTATAAGTCGGATTGTAAGCCCATATGCCAACTTCTGTGTTCAAACTTCTGTTCGCATATGGCTGCAAGAAACACAGGCAATTCAGCCACTGATATAAAATTTATAGCGATAGAAATGGAAGAAACGGCATGTTCAAAAAAGATCTTGGCCCCCTCAAAGCGATGGGCTTTGCCCGCTACGAAAAACGTGACGGTGTCGAAACCGCCGAAATCATCGAAGCGGCCCTGAACTGGCGACAGGATTTTCTGTCCACCCAGAAAGGCATCGCCATGCATTGTTTTCTGGGGAATGACAAAGGGCATTTTGCCGATGCCATTATGGCAAGTGATCAACAGTCCTTTATGGCAATGTGCGAAGCCCACCCCCAAGCCAAAAGTTCTCAAGAGTTCATGGCGTTACTCAAGCCAGACAGCATTCGTCTCACCCCCAATATGATCCTCAAGGAAAATGTGGGTGTGCCGACAGATTTTTCCTGTATTGAATTTGGCACCTTCAGCCCCAAATCACCTGAGCAGTTTGATGAGAAATCCATGCTGGAAATATCTGACCGGATTGAACAAAAATACCTGAGCAAGTTTGACGAACCACGGGCTCATTTCATGAGTAAGGTTGATGAAACCACCTATTCCGAAATAGCCTTTGTTGAGAACCTCGGCATGGCACGACGCATTTGTAACGGCTATGTTCAGGATGATACCTGTCTGGAACTTTTGGATATTTTTGATCCAAAAAGCGTCGATCTGGACTTCTGGTTCAAACTGGCCTGATCTCAGAAATAATACCCCACGGGATATAACCGCCCAATACCATGTTCCCAGTATCATATCTCGGGTATCATATCTTGGGTATCATATCTTGGGGTATCATACTCATAACACCATGCTCTGGGTTTTACCCAACAAAGCCCAGAGCATGGTATTTACCCTCAAGATATTAACTCTACTATTGATTTCCATTTAAAATCGTCGCTCTATTAGATGCCCCATATCTCTACTTAACCTCAAGCTGGCTTGATGAAGTAGAGATTATCCACATTCAACAAAGAACTGGTCCCGACGATGGAAGAAGACTTTTGGCATGCCAGATGGCAAAACAATCAAATAGGATTTCACGAAAGCAAGTCCAATCCTATTCTGATCAAACATTTTCATAAACTGGATTTAAAGGACCAAAGCCGTGTTTTTGTTCCTTTGTGTGGCAAAACCCTCGATATTCAATGGTTACTCTCTCAAGGTCATCAGGTCGTCGGCGTTGAATTAAGTGAACTGGCGATCGCACAGCTTTTTGATAATCTTGCTCAAGAGCCTGAAATCAAACAATCAGGAACGTTGAAACACTATCAGGCAAAAAACATTGATATCTTTGTTGGTAACTTTTTTGATCTTACACCATCAATTCTGGGACCTGTTGATGCAATATACGACAGAGCAGCACTCGTTGCCCTGCCAGAAGAAATGCGACAGGAATACGCAAGCCATCTTGTGAAAATCACCCGTAAAGCACCCACTTTATTGTTAACCTATAGCTATGACCAAAGCCTTACCAACGGCCCTCCCTTTTCCGTTGATGAGGAAATGGTGCAAAGCTATTATAGTGCTCATTATTCAATTAATTTCCTTGACGAGATCCCTGTTCCAAACGGGTTACGTGGTCAATTTCCGTCAACACAAAGTGTATGGACACTAAAACCATGATTGCCCGTATCTGGACTGCGTGTTTCGATCTTGCAAAATCTGATGCTCTGAAAGCCTATGCTGACAGTAACTCACTCCCCTTCCTGAGCAGCGTCAAAGGAAATTGCGGCGTTCTCTTCCTCACCCACGAAGATGAATGGCAAACCATTACCTTCTGGCACAATGAAGCCGACTATCTAGCCATGGAATCTGACCCGGCTTACCAAGTCCTTAATCAGGGCATACTAAACATTGATGCCATCAAGAAAGTTATAAGCGTCAAAATATTTAACGTCGATGCTTCAAAGGATGTCGCAAATCTCTAACGCTGGTCAAAATGGCAAATATCCGTCATAAATCACCCCATCACATGTAACGATTACACTAACGTTCAACACCAGGCTTGTTTATGGAAACATGGTACTACTGGGCAGATAATCAGGAATTTGGCCCTGTAACGAAATTGGAACTCTATAAGCTTTTCAAAGCCAATGTTATTGCGGGCTACAGCTTTGTACGTCCGCATGCCCCAGAAACACAGGACAGCGACACATGGCTTGCCTATAAAGAACTCAAGATCCGTAGAAGTGATTTCACTTGGGATGAATTAAACGGGGCAAACCTGGATGATTCAGAGTTAAATGACGAAGCCTCAAGCAAAGATGCCCCCAAACAATCAACAGCTTCCGAAACAGCTTCAGGGGGGCAAGATAACAACCACCGAAAAGGCATCTGGAATGATCTCTCCCCACATCCCTGGCGGAGATATTTTGCCCGCTGGGTTGATATATCAATCTATGCCAATCTGATTTTTTCCCCCACAATGGCTCGCTTTACCCCGAACGACCTTAACCAATATATGCAACAGCTCTCCATTATTGATTTAGTCGCAATCCTGATTGTGATACCTGTGCTCTTTTTTAGCTCTGTTGCCATCATAAACACGGTTTTAACCGGAATATTCGGTACAACAATTGGCAAGTACCTTCTTGGGATAAAAGTCCTTTCCAAAGACGGCTTACGACTTTCCATGAAGCAGACAGCCAAACGTGAGACCTTGGTGTACGTAAAAGGTTTTGCGCTTGGCCTGCCCGTCTTGTCCCTCATCACCCAGATGTACGGCTATTTTGATCTGACGATGGATAAAACAACATCATGGGATAAAAGCCTTAACACCACGATTGCTCATCGGGAAAATAACGGCCTTCAAAACTGGGTAGGTCTTGTCGTAATCGGCCTCTATCTTTATTTTTCCAGAAGTCCTTATTCACCCTATATCGCTTGGTTTTGATCTCAAAGCTCACCCTACAATAACGGCCAACTTGCGCTCTTCGTCATCCATTGGCTCAAAGATCGTTTCGCAAAAATCAAAAATCTCGCGAGAGACTTCGAATTGAAAGGTTTCCGTCTGCGCTTCGTTGCGATGGCTCACACGATCCCAGCGGGTTTCTTTATCCACATCCAGATAGTGCACCTGATAATCACAGCCATGATCTTTCAGAAAGTCAGCAACCCTTTCGCGCTGACTTTTGGCGAAAAACCCTAAGTCGAGAATAACAGGAATGCTCTTGCTTACGACTTTAAGCGTTTCTGCAAGCTGTTGACGTTCACACCGCTGCGTTCGTTCCAGCGCCCATGAATATAGCGGCGGATCGGGCATATCCATAAAGAACAGGGTCTTCATCCATTCATCAACGGAAAAGACAATCGCATTTTCCCGCTCGGCCAACTTCGCCGCATAGGTGCTTTTCCCTGCCCCCGTGTTTCCGACAATCAAATAAACACACGCCAAAATTTAATTCCTAACATTTACATAAATTAATCTACGATAAAAATTACACGTTAAAAATACTGATCGAAATTATTTATACATATTCTCAACACCACTTCGCATCGAAGTACATTATCGCTTTTTCTTTTTAGCATCTAATGCTTCATGAAATTCATCAACAGCAAGATCTTTCACAGAAACGTACTGATCAGTTCCATTTTCACGCTTAAACAATATAACTGACCACTCAACGTCATTAGATACAATTAGAGGTCCAATTCCATAAATCATAGCTGGCGGAGTTCGCCTTCTCCAATCACTTTTAGGATCATATCCCGAAGAGTATAATGCGACACAAACCGCAAAACCTGTGTATTCTGTATCAGCTATTTCTGTTTCATACTCTTCACAAACAAAAGAGTTTTCTTTTAAATTGAGAATTACACTTTGAAAATCATACTGCTCAATAAGCAATGTAATTTTTGTTTCAAGCTTTTGTTCTGCCTTTAATAATTGATTGTCTCTGAAAGTTGCAAACTGTGAAGAGCTGTTGTCTTTAGAATAGGTCGGTATTGGAGTGCTTGTTAGCGAAGAATACCAAATATCCGACAAAAAACTCTTAGGTTGAGAGCAAGCGGACAAGAACCCGCCGATAAATAGCATATACAAAACAAACAAAGACCTATTACGTTTCATTTTCCCTCTCAGAAACAACAGACAACATTGATACAAAAAGAAAATTGACCTTCCTTCTGCAACCACCGATGATAAAAGAGTTATCTATATAAACTAGTGTCATCAAGTTAAAGCGACTTAATAACAACATATACCAACGAAATACTGGGTACAGCCCTTGATAGATTATCAAAGCTTGAGAAGCATATGAGCACCACAGATCAAATTGAAGATCCCCAGCGGTCGCTGGATCAAATTCCGGCTACGCGCGCCTTGATTGATCAGCTCTATAGCTGTGGCAAAATCAATCGGCAGGCCCGTAACGCAGCTTTGCAACACCTGATCCCTCATACCCAATGGGGCATTTGGGCATCTAGGTTACTGTTGGGGCTTGGGGTTTGTTTGGTCCTTTCCGGCGTCATATATTTCTTTGCCTTTAACTGGGCTAAATTGTTACCCGCCCATAAGCTGGGGGGCATCCAGTTTGCGATTATCGCCAGCATTATCGCCGCCTGTGTTTGCGGATTGAACCGTCTTTCCGGGCAGCTTGCGCTTATATCTGCAAGTGTTTTTGTCGGGGTTTTTCTGGCTGTTTTTGGACAAATTTATCAAACCGGGGCCGACGCCTATCAGCTTTTCATGGTCTGGTCATTGTTGATACTGGGCTGGACGATCCTCTCCAGATTTGCGGCTCATTGGGTGTTATGGCTTGTTGTTTTTAATGTCTTTTTGGGTCTTTGGTGGGAACAGGTCCCGACTGCAAGATCATGGATTGGACCAGACTGGTCGCCATTGATATTACCGCTTCTTGCCTGTTTCAACGGCCTTGTTCTCTGTACACGTGAACTCTTATCGCAAAGATCAGCCTCTTCCTATGACTGGTTGAGCGCAAAATGGACCCGCTGGATCATTCTGATCCCGATCCTCACCCTGTTAAATATTCCCATCCTTCTATTAATTGTTTCTCCTGATCTGGCTTATGAAGGCGTTTTCATTGGCTCTTTTGTCGGGGCAATTGGACATATTTGTGTTTATGTCTATTACCGCAAAATCGTAAAGGATATCTGGTCACTGGCGGCAATCACCATTTCGGCCCTGATCATTGTCGAAATCCTCACAATCCGGGTGCTATTTGAAATACTCATGGACGAAGAAGAGCTTGGCCTTTTACTGATGGGCATTGTTACCATCGGCATTATCACGGGATTTACCATGTATCTGCGGTACCTTACCCGTACGCTGCAGCACGAAAATAAAGTATCCGTCACAACGCTCCCCGCAAAGAGTACAGCAACAAGTGTAACCACAGAAGACACGGGGCCCTCAAATGATTAACGTAAAGACGGAACAACACCCAAAGAAAATGTCTGCAGCAGATCTTGTTAATCATCTGTCAAACCAGAACCTGATTACTGATCCAAACGGTATTAACAGCTTCATTCAAGCACAGCAACAAACGCCGGACATTCCAATCTACCTCAAAATTCTATCGGGCATCGGGGCCTTTATTGCCTCTATCTGTTTTGTTGGTTTTTTGATCCTGATCGAAGTCATCAGCTTTAACAATGCTGTGGGCGCCTTAACAACCAGCGTTATCTTTATTGTTGCGGCAATCGGGCTTTACACTGTCACATCCGATGATAACTCCACGGGGAAAAACTTCTTTCTACAGGTTTCCTTTGCCCTGATGGGTACGGGTAAGCTCCTTTTTGTCTTTGCAACCTTGGAAGATTTTGGCGAAAACCTGCTTGCGATTGCCCTGTCCTCTTTGCTCATCACGGCACTGACATATCCTTTTTATCGGCTGCATGTTGAACGCTTCATGTCCTGTACGGGGGTGTTGATTGTTATCCTGCTCAACATTCTTTGGGAAGATGAACTCGGCCTGCCAACCGACATCGCCTTTAACCTGTTTATACTGGTTCAGCTTATCGCGGCGGGCTGTCTTCTTTTCCACCCCAGGGTACTCGCTTTTTTTCAACCCTTGTCACAAGCATTAATTGTTAGCCTTACCGGCTCGGTTCTCTTTCTGTCTTCACACACAGAATTTAACTATCTGGACAATCCGCTTGTTATCTCTCCTGCGATCAGCAACATCCTCATTGCAGCAGCCCTTATCTTCTTGATTATCTGGGCCGCTGGCGGGAAAGAACACATAAAACGAGAACCAATTATTGTCGCCATGATCGGGACAATACTACTCGCCTTGTTATCAGCACCCGGTATCCTGTTGTCCCTTGGCCTAATGATTTTTGGCTATGCGCGCCATGACAGGCTCTTTACCTTGTTTGGCTTCTTGCTTCTGCCTGTTTTCCTCTGGCTCTATTACTATAATCTCGACATTACTCTGCTTCAAAAATCAATCATTCTGGTTGCCAGCGGTGGCGTTATGATTGCCGGAAAATTCTATCTTAAATTAAGGGGCTGGGATCGGACAGCGCCACAAATCTCAAATGAAGACGTAACCTTGAACAACAAGGCTACAGACCAAGGAGACACATCATGCGCCTGAAAATCATGATAGGCCTGACCGTTGTTATCCTTCTGGTCCTGAACTATAGCATTTATCAAAAGGAAGAAATTATCGACAAGGGCGAGATCGTCTTCCTTGAATTAGCCCCGGTTGACCCGCGCTCGCTGATCCAAGGGGATTATATGCGTTTGCGATATGAAATAGAAAGTGTTGCCGACGAAGCCAATGCATCACCGGATGTCGAAAGCGGTTACATGATCGTCAGCGTCAATGAACAACACATAGCCAGCTTTGTCAGGTTTGATGATGACAGCCCGCTAGCTGAGGGTGAAAAGCGGCTTTATTACCATCGATCCTATAACGGTTTAAAGATCGTCCCGGACTCTTTCTTTTTTCAAGAAGGCCACGCAGACCGTTATCAAAATGCGAAATACGGTGTTTTCAAATTTGACGACAGCGGCAACCACATCCTGACAGATCTGGTTGATGAGCCTGCTTCATAAGGCTGCCTTAGTCACGATAAAGCCGATTTATAAACCAGTTGTAATGCTTGTGTTGTGAGCTCGTTTTCAACACACAAGCATTACCGCAAGATTGACCGATCCACGTCCTTGATATCGCGCTTGCCGCACAGGGCCATAGTGATATCCATTTCATTGCGGATAATTTCTATCGACTTGGTCACGCCTTCTTTGCCCATCGCGCCCAGACCATAAAGGAAAGGTCGGCCGATGTAGGTTCCCTTTGCACCAAGGGCCACGGCTTTCAACACATCCTGTCCGGACCTAATACCGCCATCCATGTGCACTTCGACTTTATCGCCAACAGCCTCTACAATTTCTGGCAAAGCTTCGATAGAAGAAATCGCTCCGTCGAGCTGACGTCCACCATGATTGGAGACAATGATAGCATCAGCCCCGGTTTTCAGGGACATCTTGGCATCTTCCGGATCAAGAATACCTTTGAGGATCAACTTCCCGCCCCAGCGTTCCTTAATCCACGCCACGTCATCCCAAGAAAGCTTGGGATCAAACTGTTCTGCCGTCCATGAAGACAGCGAACTAAGATCTTCAACGCCCTGCGCATGACCAACGATATTACCAAAGGTACGGTTCTTTGTGCCCAGCATGCCAAAACACCAACCCGGCCGTGTTGCCATCTGCCAGATATGGTGCGGCGTAAACTTGGGCGGCGTGGACAGGCCGTTGCGTAAATCTTTGTGACGCTGTCCCAGAATTTGCAAATCGAGGGTCAGGACCAACGCCGAACAGCCCGCAGCCTTTGCGCGGTCAATCAAACGCCCGGCGAAATCCTTGTCGCGCATGACATAAAGCTGAAACCAGAAAGGCTTGGTTGTTTTCTCGGCAACGGCCTCTATCGAACAGACTGACATGGTCGAAAGGGTAAAGGGCACTCCCGCTTCTTCACAAGCCTGCGCCGCCAGAATTTCGCCATCTGCGCGCTGCATGCCTGTCAGCCCCGTCGGGGCAATCGCAACAGGCATAGACACATCCTGCCCGACCATCTGACTGGCGAGGGTGCGATTGGTCATATCCACGGCAACCCGTTGACGGAACTTTATTTTTTGAAAATCGCTTTCATTAGCGTGATAGGTTCCTTCGGTCCAGGACCCTGAATCTGCATAGTCAAAAAACATCTTTGGCACACGACGTTGCGCCAGTTTTTTTAGATCGGCAATTTCCAGAACCTGAGCCATGACACGCTTTCCTTATCCCTTTTCCCCTTTGCTGATGGCCATTTTTGGGGCCATCTTCTTGGGACCAGATGAAACATTGACATATTGGATAAATAATTTTACCAATTATGTAAAGTGGTAAATTATTATTACCAAAACATAACAATAAACATTTGGGCAAGATGGCACTTAACAAAATACGATCTGAAAAACTATCGGATACTGTGGCAAAACAACTAGAGAACTATATTCTCGAAGGCGTACTGCCGCCGGGTGAGTACCTGCCGGCTGAACGTGATCTGGCAAAACAATTGGATGTTTCCCGCCCCTCTCTCCGCGATGCCCTGCAAAAGCTCGAAGCTCAGGGATTGCTGGAAACCCATCAGGGTGGTGGCACCCTGGTTAAAAATTTTCTAGGGCCATCCCTCACCAACCCTTTGACTGCGATATTTCAGAACCACCCTGACACCGTAAATGATTTTATGGAATTCCGGGCTATTTCCGAAGGTAATGCCGCCTATTATGCCGCAGTGCGCGCCACCGATGCCGACCGAGAGATACTCACCGCCTGTATAACGGCCATGGATGCAGCCCATGAAAAAGGGGATTTGGAACTGGAAGCCAGTATCGACGCTGATTTTCACCTGAACATCGCCGAAGCAGCGCACAACGTCGTGCTCCTGCACGTTATCCGTTCCCTGATCGAAGTCCTGAAAAAGGGCGTATTCCTAAGTCGAAAGCAGCTCTATACCCATCAGGGATCACGTGAACACCTACTCGCCCAACATCACGCCATCTATGACGCTGTTATGACTGGCAACCCCGACGAAGCGCAAAAGGCATCGCAAGATCACCTTGCTTACGTCCAGCAAGCCATCCGCGATCTGGAACGCGAAGACCACCGTATCGAAGTTTCAAAACGACGTCTGGAACGCTTTATGGCAAAACAAAAGAAAAATAATCGAGAATAAAATATCAGACGGCTGTGATCTAATCGACCTAAAATAACTCCGTTTGTCGATCAACCTCATTTCCCAGGTCTGACCAACTCTGTCCAAGTAAATCGCTATAGAACTGATCCAGCCGACCGTCTTCTGCACGTGCTCGCAAAGCATTTTCGAACTTCCGATATAAATTTTCGCGCCCTAATGCATAAGCCAGATAATTTTTCTCAAATGCAACAGCTGGCTTTAAAACTTTAAGATTGAGACTATTGTCCTTAATAATTTTTTCCGAGAAGATAATATCTTCAAGAAAAGTATCAACTTGCCCCTTTTCGACCATGGTAAAGGCATGTGGTACAACATCAGGATTATCGCCATTAATGTATCCGACTTTTGAAACTTTCCAATAAGGATCAAAGTTCTTTATTTTTTCAGGGTACTCATAATCTAGCGACTGCAAGACTTTCTTTCCCTTGAACTCTGACAAGCCAGTAATGTGGTTTTTGGGATAGTCTTTTTTAACGACAGCACCGACTTGCCACGTTACCAATGATGTACGCCCCATAAGAACATCAGTCGTAAAACCAGTAACCATAAGAATGTCAATCTTGCCCTGAGAAACTTGCTTCATACACCTTTTAAAGGGCAAAAGACGGAATTGAATTTCATATCCCGTTTCACGCGCAATCTCGTTTAAAAGCGTGACAACAACACCACCTGCTTCATACTCGGAATTTGCATAATAAAACGGTTCCCAACCATCGTAACAAGCTGTGATTTGTTTACTTTCCGCTTTTGTATAGTGCGGGATGAGCCCTAGAAAAAGAACAAGAGCAAAAGTCAAAAATGACTTAATTTTATTGAATAATACCATGACATTAACACACGCATTTTTTTACCGAGATCACATTAGGTTCCCCGTGTTAATATTTTACTACAGTTGGATATAAATAAGAGGCGAGCTTACAAACGAACCTTATGTTGCCTCTTCAACCTCTTTCGGTTGCGCTGTTTCTTCCGCGGGCTTTCTGGCTTTGAAGATTGGTTTCAACAGATAATCCAGAATAGATTTCTTACCCGTCAGTATTTCTACATTCGCGGTCATCCCCGGAATAATTTCAAGCTCTTTACCCTTACTGATGATTTTATTGTCATCAGTCCGCAGATAAATCCGGTAGAAACTTTCCCCTTCTTCATCTTTGATAGTACTTGCCGATATGCGTTCCAGCTTGGCTTTCATGCCGCCATAAACAGAAAAATCATACGCAGAAACCTTAATCGTCGCATTCTGACCCTTTTGCAAAAACGCACGGTCCGAAGGACGGATTTTAGCCTCGACAATCAATGTATCGTCCAAAGGAACAATTTCGACAATATCTTCGCCGCCGCGGATAACACCGCCAACGGTATTGCGCTTCAATTCTTTAACAATCCCATGAACAGGTGATTTCACATCCGTACGTCTGACGGTATCCGCCCCGGCTTCCATACTCTCTGTCACAGATTTTAGCTCTGATCGTGCCCGGTTCAGTTCATCAGACAATTCTGCCTTGGTTGTCAGGATCATTTCATCGCGGCGTTGCTTTGATTCAAGAACCGCATCCCGTAACCGTGGCAGAC
>NZ_CAKZMP010000315.1 GCF_937128705.1 uncultured Kiloniella sp.
GGGCAACTTTAAAGACACTTATCAAGATGTCGGTATTGGCAAGGTTGTTGAGCGGGGCAGAGCCCCGGTTGCGCAAATATTGACCGCAGCCACCCGAGGCACAGTGACGACACCTGATCCAGATAAATGGTGGCCGAGGCGGTTTGTCGAATGGGTTTATGCGCTTGTCATGACATTGTTCGATAACCCTGTGAAAGCAAGTCTTAAGGCTGGCGAGTATATTCCGGATACGACGGCGCAACCCTATAACAGTTTGAAAGCCTATCGTGCACGACCTTTGAACGGTATTTGGGCGACGGCGCCATACTTGCACAACGGATCTGTGCCAAGCCTGTATGAATTACTTTTACCAAAATCGCTTCAAGACAAAGACGGTAATGACAGGGGCTGTACTACAACCGCTGTTCGAACCAATTCCTTTATGGTCGGAGCACGTGAATTTGATCCCATAAAAGTCGGTTTTTTGACCGAAGGGTATGAAGGTTTCAGGTTTGATACCTCTATCAGAGGCAATAGGAATATTGGTCATGAATATGGTGCATGCAAATTTTCCGAACAAGATCGCTGGGACCTGATTGAGTATTTAAAATCTCTATAAGGGAAATCCCGACGAGGTTTTTTTGAGAGACTAAAGTGCTGAAAAATTGAAGATACTGAAAGTTGACGGTGCAGAAATACTAAAAGTCCCGTGATTATAAGGGAGATACCAGAAGGGGAGCGAGTTAAATGGATATCGCTGGAAAAGACTATCTGAAAGAATATGACGCAGCACCGGAAGATAAAAAATATCCTATGGTTCAAGGCTGGATAAGAACAGAGCCTTTGCCCTTTTTTAAACAGCTTCGAAAAGAACGCCCTGTTTTGCAAACACCGGAATGTACGTTGGTTGCCAAGTTTACCGATGTACGGGACATGTTGCAGATGCCGAAAATCTTCACCGTGGATCTCTACAAGGTTAAGATGAGCGTGACGGGGCCGGATGATGGATACCTGATGGCGCACGATGACGATGCCTTGCACTACCGGGAAAAGTCAATGATGCAGGGGCTGTTGAACAGAAATGATCTGCCGCGTGTGCGGAAAATGATCACCGAGTTCTCGCGGGAAATTCTGGATGATGCTAATGGCGGGATTGAACTGGTCAATGATTATTGTCGTATGGTTCCGGTTAAATTGGTACAGGAATACTTTGGTCTGGATGGTATTGACCGTGAAAAATTGATCCGCTGGTCCTATTGGAATCAATACGATGCGTTTAATAACCAACCCTTTGATATGCTATCTGATCAGGACCACAAGCGCATTGTTGACTATCATGACGAAGCGTCAAAAGAGCTGGTTGCCTATATTGCTTCTTTGATGTTGCGCAAGATCATTCGCGTTAAAATTATGGGCGTGTTTTACATGTTTCTTAATCCGATCCAGAAGCTGATTTATCGTATTTTAGGCATGGATGTGCCGGAACGTTCAGACACGATGGTTATGCGCATGATCCGGACGAAGTTTGCAAAGCAGGTTGATTTTCCGCTGACCCGCGTGGGAACCAACGCCGGGGGATTGTTGATCGGGGCAATAGAAACAACATCGCAGGCCGTGGCACAGGTGGTTGAATATTTCATTGAACATCCTGCCATCTTGAAGCAGGCGAAAGACAAGGCGCAATCTAATGACATGGCTGCGTTTGACGCGATGGTTTGGGAAGCCCTGCGCTTTCGGCCAATACGGCCAGATATTTTCCGTCAGGCCGCCAGTGATTATACAATGGCCAAAGGCACCAACCACGAAACAGAGATCAAGTCCGGAACAATCGTTCGTTTGCTGATACATTCAGCCATGTTCGACACCTATGCCTATGAGGACCCGGATAGCTTTAATCCCGATCGGAATTTTTATCACAATTTTGCGCTGGGCTTTGGCCCGCACCAATGTTTGGGTAAATACGTTGGCATGGAAATGATCCCGGCAATGGTCCGCGAAGTTGTCTTACAAAGCGACCTGAACAGCGAGAGCAAAATCAGCTACATCAACCCGCTTTTCCCCGATCGTGAAGGGCCTTTTCCCGAAGATTATCCCATCAGGTGGTCGTGAATGTCAGATGATAAGATAGCTTAGAGGCAAAGAGTCAAAACAAACTCTCTTTCCCTTCTGCTAACCACCAGCCAGTCTAGGTATCAAAAAAACTTCGCTGTCTTCGGGGATGGGTTGGAACCAGTCGTCGCGGTAGATAGTGCCGTTGATGGCAACCGCGATGCCGCTTTTGTCCAGTTCGGGTTTTAGCTCAGGGCATTTCGTTTCCAGAGCGTTAAGCAACTGGCGGATGTTCTTTGCTTCTATTTCAAGCTCGGAAATGCCGCCAGCGGCCTGTTGGATTGTTCCGGAAAGGGTGACTTGAACCATATTTACTCTGTCCTGAGCTTACATATCCTCTGAATTTATATCTCCAGAGTTTTAAAGTGCCAAGCGACCCCTTTATTGATAAGAGGTCGCTTGATCTTTTTTTGGCCAACAGAACAGGGGCAATCGCCCCTATTCAGCCGCGATTTTGGCGGTGTCGATTGCCTTGAGCACCCGTGGGGGTGACATGGGCAGTTCGGTCATACGAACACCCGCAGCAGCAGAGACACCATTGGCAAT
>NZ_CAKZMP010000316.1 GCF_937128705.1 uncultured Kiloniella sp.
CCGATCCGAAACATAAGTTGGTGAGGCGGCAGCATGTGAGCCTACGACCTACGGTTTTGGAGGCCTGACCGCAACACAGCTATCCCTCATTCTCTTTGCCAAGAGCCAGATTGAAGCATACCAGATTGTTATTTCGAAAGGAAATTCAAGCTTCCCACAAGTGTTGTCATTGCTGTGAAACGATTATTGAAACTATTGGCATCCTCTTGGAATTTCCGTTCACGAGACCATTCGACATCAAGGTGGTCAAATTCTTTGAACCCGCAGTGGGGCTGGACAGTTCATGGTTTCAACCCTAATCAAACAGCAACGTTTCCTCGCTTGCATTGGACCGTATTTTGAAGGCTGTCATTTTAGCGGGTGGCTTTGGTACCCGCATTAGTGAAGAGACGAATTTGCGCCCCAAACCGCTGATCGAGATTGGTGGCAAACCGATCCTTTGGCACGTCATGAAAATATACGAAGCACATGGCATCAATGATTTTGTTATCTGCTGCGGCTTCAAGGGCTATTTGATCAAAGAGTATTTCGTTAATTACTTCCTTCATCAATCCGACATCGAAGTGAACCTTGCCACAAATAAGACGGAAGTTAAGCAACTGACGAGCGAATCCTGGTGCGTGACGCTGGTGGACACAGGTGAAAAAACGATGACAGGTGGCCGGCTTAAGCGGGTGCTGCCCTATGTCGAAGATGAGGAATGTTTTTGCTTCACTTATGGTGATGGCGTTGCGGACGTCGATATTACGAAACTGATTGCTGATCACAAAACCCATGGCAAATTGGCGACTGTTACCGCCGTACAACCCCCTGGACGCTACGGCGCACTAGAATTGACGGGTTCCGATGTCAACGGCTTCTCCGAGAAACCAAAAGGAGATGGGGGGTGGATCAATGGTGGTTTTTTTGTCTTGGACCCAAAAGTTATCGACACAATCGAAGGCGATGACACGCATTGGGAGTCGGAACCGATGATGCAGTTGGCTGATGAAGGCCAGTTGAGAGCATTCTTTCACCGTGGTTTTTGGCAACCGATGGATACCTTGCGCGAACGCCAGGAACTCGAAGAGCTTTGGGCCAAAGGGGACGCGCCCTGGAAAATCTGGGGGTAAAACATGGGGTTAAATCATGAAGTTTGATCCTGAGTTTTGGCGTGGTCGGCGGGTTTTACTGACTGGTCATACAGGTTTTAAAGGCGCATGGCTTAATCAATGGCTCCGTACCATGGGGGCCAATGTCGTCGGGTTCTCTCTTGCTTCGGAAACCGATCCGAACCTTCATACACTTTTGGCACACAATGACGAGAAGAGCGTTATTGGTGATCTGCGAAGTTATTCGGATGTACAGAAAGTTGTCGAAAAGCACCAGCCACAAATCGTTCTGCACCTGGCTGCACAGGCCTTGGTTCGCCGGAGTTATCGTGACCCACTAGAAAGCTTCGAGACAAATGTTATGGGCACGGCAAACCTGTTAGACGCACTAAGACGCTGTCGATCTCTTGAATCTGTGCTGGTTGTGACCAGTGACAAGGCTTATGAAAATGATGAAAGAGGTGTTCCTTTTTCAGAAGGCGATGCGTTGGGTGGTAAGGATCCTTACAGCGCGTCTAAGGGATGTCAGGAAATTGTGACTCACAGTTTTGCGCGAAGTTATTTTGCGGATAAAGGAATTCCTGTTGCGACTGCGCGGGCCGGAAATGTTATCGGTGGTGGAGACTGGTCCGAAGATCGTTTGATGACTGATCTTGTTACAGCTCTTTACGAACAAAAGGATATTGTTCTTCGTAATCCACTGGCGACGCGTCCATGGCAACATGTTCTTGAGCCTCTTGGTGGGTACTTGCTTTATGCGCAGGCTTTGGCGACGGGAAAAATGACACTGCCGGCCTTAAATTTTGGCCCGCATGGCTCTGACAATGTGCAGACTGTTGTCGAAAAAATGCTTGATCTATGGGGCGGTGAAAATTCCTGGTTGTTGGAAGGGAAAGAGCAGCCCGCGGAAGCGCATGCACTTGCCCTTGATATTTCCAGAGCAGAACAAAGCTTGAATTGGCATCCCCGCCTTGATCTGGACGAAACCCTGAACTGGATCGTTTCCTGGCATAAAGAACACGCTGTGGGTAATTGTGTTAAAAACATTACGCAGCAACAAATTGAAACTTTCCAAACTTTATTGGCGAACGAATGAGCATATTGACTTGCCGCTCTTGCGGTACGGAATTGAAGCATACCCTTCTTGATTTGGGTAAAACACCTTTGGCTAATTCCTATGTCGAAAAGGGTAAGGAAGGCATCTCTGATTCACAATACCCGCTCCACGCTCGGGTTTGCAGCGAATGCTTCTTGGTTCAGGTCGAAGATGTCGTGCCGCCTGAAGATATCTTTTCTGACTACGCTTATTTTTCCTCCTATGCATCCAGTTGGGTAGAACACGCGAAAAAGTATGCGAAGAAATCGTCCGAACGCTTTGGTTTAAATAAATCAAGCCTGGTGATTGAAGTTGCTTCCAATGATGGTTATTTGCTTCAGCACTTTGTTCAAAATGGCATCCGGGTTCTTGGTATAGAGCCTGCGGCTAATGTTGCTGAAGAAGCGCGAAAAAAATCAGTGCCGACAGAGGTTGCATTCTTTGGCCGCGAAACGGCACGTAAAGTTAAGGAACAACACGGGGCAGCGGATTTGATGGCTGCCAATAATGTACTGGCACATGTACCGGACATTAATGATTTTGTCTCTGGATTTGAAGTTCTTCTTGCAGACGATGGTGCGGTTAGTTTTGAGTTTCCAAGCTTGCTGAACTTAATCGAAAAAGTTCAGTTTGATACCATTTATCACGAGCATTTTTCGTACCTTTCTCTTTTTGCTATCGAGAAATGTTTTGAACGGAACGGGCTGCGTGTATTTGACGTTGAAGAACTGGAAACTCACGGTGGGTCTTATCGTGTCTGGGCTTGTAAGGAGGCAAGTGACAGAACTGAAACTGAGAATCTGCATCTTATTCGTCAAAAGGAAAAAGCGGCTCATCTGGATAGCCTTGCTGGCTATGAAAATTTTGAACCCAGAGTTCGAAAGCTCCGCGAAGAACTGTTGAATTTTCTTCACAAGGCGAAGGATGAAGGTAAATCGGTTCTTGGTTATGGAGCTGCGGCTAAGGGAAACACTTTGCTGAATTATTGTGGTGTGGGTGTGGATCTGATTTCCCATGTTGCTGATCTTAATCCCCATAAACAAAATACGTTGTTACCCGGAAGTCGTATTCCAGTTATTGCGCCAACAGAAATCGCGGAACTCAAACCGGATTATATCCTGATACTGCCGTGGAATCTGAGGGATGAAATATCCTCGTCTCTATCCTATGTAAGTGAATGGGGATGTAAGTTTGTTGTACCTGTGCCGACGACGGAGGTGATTTCTTGAAATTTGAGCAGACAGATGTTGATGGGCTCTTTTTAACTGAGCTTACGACCTTTGGGGATGAAAGAGGGTTCTTCGCGCGGGCCTTTTGTGACCAACTGTTTGCCGAGAACGGAATAGAATTTTCAGTTCGACAAATTAATTTATCTGGAAACACATCTCAAGGCACGCTTAGGGGGCTTCACTATCAAACTGCCCCTAAACCTGACCCCAAAGTGGTTCGCTGTATTCGTGGCGCGGTATGGGATGTCGTGGTTGATTTGAGAAAAGAGTCTCCGACGTACCTAAAATGGTATGGTGCTGCGTTGACAGCCGACAATCGCAAGGCTTTGGTAATACCCGGTGGCTGTGCTCATGGATTTTTGACCTTAGAGGATGATAGCGAACTACTTTATTTAATGGGTGAGGAGTTTGTGCCCGATTTGGCTGGTGGACAGCGATGGAACGATCCCGCATTTGCGATTGAATGGCCTTTTGAACCAAAGATTATTGCCGACCGTGACGCAAATTACCCTGATTATGTTGTTTCATGAGCCGTATTCTTGTCACAGGTGGGATGGGATTTATCGGCCAACATGCAGTCAAGGCATTGGAAGATGCAGGACATGAACTTATTCTCGTTACGCGAAAACAAGTTGAGGCAAAAACGTCTGGTGCCTTCTTGTATGGTGACCTTCTAAAAGAAGGCGAGCCTGAGAGAATAGTCAAAGAAGCCCGTGCGGAGTATTTACTTCATCTGGCTTGGGAGACTGAGCACGGCCATTTTTGGAATGCAGAAAGCAATTATCTCTGGAAGAAGCAAAGCATAAATCTTGTGACATCTTTTTGGGAGCAAGGCGGGCACCGAGCTGTTTGTGCGGGCAGTTGTGCAGAATATGATTGGTCTGCCAAAACCTCAGAAAGTCCGCTGGATGAATTTCACAGCCCTTTGCTTCCAGGGACCGTTTACGGGCAATGTAAGGTTGATTGTTTTCGTGCGCTTGAGAGCTTAAGTGATCAGACGCATAGCCTTGCTTGGGGGCGCGTATTCTTGCTTTATGGTAAGGGAGAGACAGGCACGCGATTTGTACCTTCTATTATCACTTCTTTGCTCGATGATTGTGAAGCTAAGATGTCATCTGGCTCTCAAGTGAGAGATTTTTTAGATAGCAGAGACGTTGGACGTGCTTTTGCTGCTTTAACGATGTCGGATGTACTGGGAGCGGTTAATATTTCAAGCGGTACAGGTGTTCAGCTGATTGATGTTGCAAAAATGATTGGGGAGCTCATTGGAAAATCTGAGCTGCTAAAGCCAGGGGCTTTCCCCGATAGAGCCGGTGAGCCCCTTAATTTGGTCGGCGTAAATCAACGCTTAACGGATGAGGTCGGGTTCGTGCCTGAGTATTCTCTGAAAAGCGGGCTGTCGGATGTGATTAAGTATTGGCAAAAAATGATCACACAAAACGAGTAACCGTATTTTAAGTGTCAGTAACATAAGAAAAGGCCCAAACGCTGTGTTCGGGCCTTTTTAGTTAATTTTAAATCTTAGTCCGTAGATGGAAAGATTTCGGGCGGGTCAGATGTTCGTATGCTATTTTTGAAAGACTGCAGCCGCGACCAGAATTCTTGACACCTGTCCAGGCTAATGCTGGATCAAGATAATCACAACGGTTCATGAACCATGTCCCCGTGTTGATGTCGTCGCCGATTGCCAAGGCGGCGTCTGCATCTTCAGTCCAGATAGAAGCTGTTAGACCAAACTCGCTGTCGTTCATCAGTTTGATGGCTTCTTCGTCGGAGGAAACTTTCATCACGCCGACGACTGGGCCAAAGCTCTCTTCGTTCATCACGCGCATGGAATGATCAACGCCAACAACAAGCTGAGGCGCAAGGTATGGAGTGCCTTCTTTATCAGCTGCAAAGAAACCTGGATCAATCAACGCTTCAGCGCCGGCTTTAACCGCTTCGGCAACTTGGCCACGTACAAATTCAGCGGCGCTGGTTTTAACCACAGGGCCCATGTTTGTGTTTGTGTCTGTCGGGTTGCCCAGCTTGTACTGTTTCAAAAGATCGACAGCACCGGATACAAAGTCGTCATATACGGAATCGTGCACATAAATGCGCTCGATACCGCAACAGGATTGGCCAGAGTTGAACATTGCGCCATCAACGAGGCTTTCGACAGCATAGGCAACGTTTGCATCCGCACGTACATAACCAGGGTCTTTGCCGCCGAGTTCTAGGCCTGTGGCAATGAAGCGTCCAGATGCGGCTTTTTGGATGGCGTGACCAGCAGGAACAGAACCAGTGAAGTTGACAAAATCAACACCGTCAGAACCGATAAGTTTCGCAGCGCTATCATGGCCCATGTGTAAGTGCTGGAAAACACCGTCTGGCAAGCCTGCTGCTTTGAATGCTGCGCTAAAACGTTCTGCACAAAGCGGTGTTTGAGCTGCATGCTTCAGAAGGACTGTATTGCCAGCCAAAAGGGCAGGAACAATGCAGTTAACGGCTGTCATCAATGGGAAGTTCCAAGGTGCGACAACAAAAACGACACCGAGAGCTTCTTTGCGGATAAAGCGTGTGAAGCCTTCTTTATCACCAACGTTCTGGTCAGCAAGTGATTCCGGCGCAATGTCGATCATATAGCGCGCGCGCTCTTCAAAGCCACCGATTTCGCCGGGAGCTTGTGAAATCGGACGACCGATCTGCCACGTAATTTCTTCGGCAATGGCATCTTTGTTAGTAACAAAGTAGTCAACAGCCTTGCTCAATAAGGCCTGTTTTTCGCTGATCGGCACTTTGCGCCAGCTTTTCTGGGCCGCGACGGCTTTGTCCAGGGCTGCCTGAATATCACTATCGCTTGATAGCGGGCGTTCTACGTAAACGGACCCGTCAACGGGTGAGATACATTTTAACAATTGGCTCATGGAAGGGGCTCTCCTTGGTGTTGTGGAGTATATTTTGTGAAACCTTCTTAAAGGTAACGAGAGCCTGCGACAAGATGTGCCAGCGGAAGCCCAGATATGCAATTTATGCATGGCTATGCGCAAAAAATGCATGGCTTGTATGTGTCTGACTGATAATTATACTTTATATAACACTTTAGTTTTTGACAGCCAACTTTGTACATAATCAATGTTCAATAAGCGACTCATACTGAGCTGGAAATAGATAAAGAATATAAGTAAGGTTCGTCTCCTAGGGTTTTCCAGAAGAGCAATCTCTTAAATCATTACTTGGTAACTCTGTAAAGTCGGCGAATTGATGGTTACTAAAGGTATAAACTTGATAGGGTTGTTTGGATAAGAGGCCGTTAACCTTTCTCATGTCAAAATTATTGGCTGCAAATGGAATTAAGAAATCGTTAACAATAAAGTTTTATACTTTAATATATCAAACATATTGTCGGAGCATGTAGCTCGATCCTCATACTTGACCATCTTGCTCAAGATTGGGGCGACCTCAGGAGGAGAAAATGGCTCTTTCCGCACTAGGCTTATTACAACAAGGTCTTGATACCCTTCGTGGTCTTCGAGGTCAGGAACTCGCTGACCAAAATAAGGCTCGGGATTTGGTAGGCAAAGGTACAGATCTTCAAAATACAACAGGCCAGTCCCAGCGCCCTGTAATTGATGACCAGATTGATGTTCCGCAAAGTTTATTAAAAGACAGTAATCAGGGCGATGATGCTCAATCAGGTGCTTTAACACCCTCAGAAGCCGTTCAGCGTACTTTGGGGGCCGCACTTGATTCTATTGTCGGAACGCTTGCCGAAGTCTTCGAGCGCTTGGGTAATACAAAAGAAGCAGCTTTGGAATTTGCGCAAAATCTGGTGAATTCTATTAAAGAGTCTGCAAAAAATTCCGATGAATTCAGTTTTTCTTTTGAGCAGTCCGTAGCGACAAGCTCCAGGACGGCAATTTCCTATGCCGGAGCTGATGGAACAGCATCGGGTACAAGAGAACAAAGCTATCTGGCTGTTCAATCCTTGGATATTTATGTGAACAATACAACAGGTGAGCTGTCGTTTAACTTTGCATCGGTTCAAGCCGAAATAACACGGACAAGAGCTGTCGCTCAGTCCGGTTCTGCCGCGGGTGCAAACGCGTTATTGGGAAAGGTTATGAATGGACTTGAAGGGGGTAACCTTCTCGAGGCCGGGGATAATCTGTTGCTTGATAACCAAGGGCAAGGACTTAGTGAATTAATCCGTAAACTGGTGACAGGTCCTGAAAAAGATAAAGAAGAAGAAAACAAAAATGTATTAGAGCCGCTTTTCAAAGATGGCCCATTGTTAACCATTCGTGGTCGAGAAGACATTCCCGCATCAGAAAAGAGTGGAGATGACGTAACCCGCTTGAAGGCGGATTTACTGGTCCCTATAGGTCAACTTTTTAATGGAGCCCGTGGTACTGAATTTGAAGGAAAAGACGGTGTTCGACAGCTTCTTGCTGACGCTTTTGGTGGTGAGAGAAATAGAACTGATATTAATACTTGAATAAGTCAAGTTTCGGGAGAAATCCCGGGAAGCAGTGTGCATGTGTTGTGCACCTACGGGCAAATCAAGGGGCTGGTTTCAGCCCCTTGATTTTATTTTATCTCTTTTGATTATTTCTGTTAGGGTCTGGCCAACAATCCGCCATCTACAACCAGTTCAGTACCCGTTATGTAGCTGGCTTTATCTGATAAAAGAAAAAGAGCTGCATCGGTAATGTCTTGGGTTGTGCCTGCGCGCCCAAGTGGAATAACGGTTTCAGTCATCCGTTGAGTTTCCGGGTTTTCTATCCATCTTTCCTGCATTGGCGATACGGTGGGGCCAGGTAATATAGAATTTGACCTGATGCTGTCTTTGGCACCTTCAAGGGCAACTGTTTTGGAAAGGGAAATAATACCGGCCTTTGATGCCTGGTACGCCACTTGTGGTTTATCATCCCCCCGCATTGCCTGGATAGAAGCGATATGTACCATCGCCCCTGAGCCATTCTTCCGCATATGTGGCATGGCGTGGCGACAGGTAATGATCATGGATTTGAGATTAATTTCCATGATGCGATCCCATGCATCCAAGTTGGTTTCTTCTGTAGATCGGTCTTTGTCAAACCATAGAACCCCAGCCGCATTTACAAGGTAATCAATTCGTCCGGTTGCCTCAAAAGCCCTATCCATAACGCCTTTTACAAATTCAGAGCTTGTAACATCGCCCAGCTCAAAATTAATCAGCTCTTTATGACTGTGCGTATTAAGATTTATTGTGGTTGGCTTGATATCAACAAGAACTACATTCGCGCCTTGGCTGGCAAGATCAAGGCCGATGTTAAGTCCCATACCACCTGCGGCACCGGTAATAATTGCTGTTTTTCCTGAAAAACTCATCGGAGCCTCATTTAATGACTGTTGATTAAAATAATACTTCAGGACTGAGCAATAAAAATTTGTCCTGTACCTGTAAAGAGTTGGTGTTGATGACAGCTATTTCAGGTTCATAAGTCGTTCAATACGCAATGACGTTGCGGGATGTGTCGATGTTAAGTCGCTGGCAAGCTCACTGAACGATCTGTTCGGGTTGATGATAAAAAGGTGTTCTGTTGCCGCATTCTTTTCTTTTAGATGTGCATGGCCTTCAATTTTGCCAAGCGCAGATGCCAGTCCTTTGGGGTTGCGCGTTAACTGCGCGGCCGTTGCATCGGCAAGGTATTCACGTTCTCGAGAGATTGCCATGCGAACAAGATAGGCAACAAGCGGGGCAAGAATGGCAGCAAGAAGCCATACGACACCTACGATAATAAGAAGTGCGCCATGACCGCCTTTACTATCTTTTTTCGATTTTGAGGAGCCAGAATAAAAGAATATCCGACTAATCCGTGTCATTATTTCAGCAAACACAGCGATGAGCCCGGCGCCGACAGCGACGAGAACAGCATATTGAACATCTCGATTAAGGATGTGTGCCATTTCATGAGCGATGACGCCTTGAAGTTCATCACGGGACATAACATCGTATAGGCCTGTGGTGACGGTTACTGACGCTTTGTCTGGCCGCAGCCCTGTGGCAAAGGCATTAATTCCAGCATCCGGAATGATATAAACCGCAGGTTTGGGGAGACCAGAAGCAATGGCCATTTCTTCGACCACATTATGTAGATCTTCGTAAGTATTGTAATCTGCCTCTATCGCTCCGTTCATATGCAATAAGGTTTTGTCGGCGGCGTAGTAGGTCCAAATCAAAGCTAGAATTGAAAAGACGACCATTCCGGCCGCTGCCAAAAGTCCCCAATCACTTAAGGCGGTTCGTCGCAAGAGCTGAAAAACATCAGCATCATAGGGCGATGACTTTAATGCTGGATGTGTCCCGGTAAAGATCTCTGCTGCCCAGCCGGATATGTAGCCAAGAAACGTAGCTGTAAAAATCATAATAAAACACAGAATAAATGAGTTCCGCTTATTCCGTGCTTGTGCCGATTTAAAATCTGTAGAAATCAGAGCAAGAGTATCTAATGACATCTATAAAGCCTATAGGAAGGGAAGGTATCTTAGAAAGATACTTTCGGTGGTTCCTGGGCTGCTGTCCGGGTTGCTTCGTCAAGCTCCCAAAGATCTTCGAGTTTGAATTTAAAAAATGAAGCAAAGATGTTTGAAGGAAACTGTTGTATGCGATTGTTTTGGGCTGTTGTAATATCGTTATAGTGTTGCCGGGCAAAAGCGACTTTGTTCTCTGTTGATGTCAGCTCTTCGGTTAAATCACTAACACTTTGTTGTGATTTTATATCTGGATAGTTCTCCATAACGGCCAGCAAGTTTGCTGTTGCATTTGATAACAGGTTGTTGCTTTCGATGGCTTCACTTTTGGAATCTGCATTGTAAGCACGGGTTCTCGCTTCGGTCACTTGGGTGAGAACGTCTTTTTCGTGTGCCATAAAACCTTTTACGGTTTCAATAAGATTAGGGATCAGGTCTAGTCGACGTTTTAGCTGTACGTCAATCTGCTTCCAGGCATTTTCAACAGAATTGCGTCCGGCAACAAGGGCGTTATAAACAGTGATGGCATAAAAACCTGCGGCGACGACAATAGCTAGAACAATATATTCAGTCATGATTCCCCCTTGGATAAAACGCTTTCAAGATCAGAAAAGCGATAGAATACAGCTTAGATTTGAGCATTTTTCCTTGAAAATCAAGTTGCAAGTGTGTTCATCGACTGAATATTGAGTCAGCTTGTTTACCCAAACGTTCCATTTGTCTTGTTTGTTGTTTTGCGGTTTAGGCTGTTTACAAAGACGATTGTAATTCTTTACGATTTTTTGGTTTTCACTGGCTTTGTTCTGTTGGGGTAACAAGTTGTGCAAATTTCGCACTTAGTTCCATCGCAGCCACGTGCCGAACAGTATTCTCTGCCATAATAAATGATTTCCAGATGAAGGTCGTTCCAACGGTCTTTCGGAAAGACACGTTTCAGATCTTTTTCCGTTTGTTCTACATTTTTCCCATTGGTTAATCCCCATCGCTGTGCAAGGCGGTGGATGTGAGTATCAACGGGAAAGGATGGCACGCCAAAGGCTTGTGACATAACGACGCCTGCGGTTTTGTGACCAACACCAGGTAACTCTTCTAATGCTTCCATCGATTGGGGGACGATGCCGTTATATTTGTCGATCAATATTTTAGATAATTCTGAAATGGCTTTGGATTTACGTGGAGATAAACCACAGGGGCGGATAATTGCTCTGATTTCCTCAACAGGCACCTTGGACATGTCATAGGGATTGTCAGCACGGGCGAAAAGAGCGGGCGTAATTTTGTTAACGCGTTCATCCGTACATTGGGCCGAAAGAAGGACAGCAACCAGTAATGTATAGGAATCAGTATGATCTAGTGGAATCGGCAGGGTGGGATAAATTTCTTTCAGACGCTTGTTTATATATTCAACGCGATCTTTTTTTAACATTTTCTCATTTATCTCGAAGATTCAGGGAATTTTAGCTTTTGATATACTTTATGTTAACGCTCACCACGAATAATCGTCTTAACTGCTATAAAAGCAACAGTATAATTCTCTCGTAAAGAGACTTGTTAATAAGGTCGGGTCAAGTCGTGTCAGAAGATCAAAACAAAAATACAGATGAAAACCAAGAACAAGCCATCGTTGATGATGCCAATTCAGATGTGCTTCAAGCCCAAGAAAACGTTGATGGGCACGAAAAGAAAATAGAAGAGGGGAGTGATCAGGATCGGCAAGACGAACCTGATCATGAAGCAGAGTTTGGGGCAGATCCTGAGTTAGAAGACGCACCTCGAACAACATTCCTTGGGAACTTTTCTGTAACAACAAGAATATCTTCCTTGATGTTGCTGGGTATTATTGCCCTTGGGGTTATCTGTGCAATTTATTTTGTGGGTGATGTTCTTCTGTCGCAAAGCCGTGAGCAACTGGCCCAGAACCAGGTGAAACTGGCGCAAAGCCAAGAGTTACTGGCTAAGGACCAGAGCCTGTTGGAAGAGTCTCAGCACGTTCAAAAATTAGTTGATGAGATTGAAGTTAATATCAACCGTCTTGCCTTGAACGAAAAAGATTTCTTATTAAAAAGCGATCTAAAATTTGAAGACCTTTTCTTTCAGGAAATGGATATTGTAAATGCCAAGTTGAAAGAGCTGAAGGAAGGGGCAACAAACGAAGAAATCAAAGCTGCGGCACAGGAACTGGAAAAAAGGTTACGTGCTTACGAAGATGGTTTCGGGGTTGTTGTTCAAGATAAATCTACCCTGGGTATGACAAAAAATGCTGGCCTAAAAGGGAAGCTTAACAATTCAGCTTTTGCGATCGAAGATAGCTTGAAAGCCCCGTATCTTATCAAGCTTGCTGGTGAGATGACGGCTATTCGTACCGTTGAGAAGACTTTTATTATTACGCATGAACAGGACGATATGAAAGCCGTCCTTAAACAGGGCAAAAAATTCCTTCGTAATGTGAAATATGCTTTGCTTTCGAAAAAAGAGAAGAAAAAAATTCAAGAACTGGTTGCCACTTATTTGAAGGATTTTGAAAATTTTGCAAATACGACCCTCAGCTTTGATGGTGGCACAGATCAATTGGTTGCAGCTTTTGGCCAACTCAGAGGCCCGATTAGCCAGATGGCGGATTTGAGCAAAGCTGAATTAGCTGTTATTTCGGAACGAGTCACTAAGGTATCAGCCGATGTCGAGGCAGTTTCTACGGATGTTAAAAAAGTATCACAGGAAGCTGACGAAAATGCATCTTCTATTCGTAGCTTGATTATTGGTGCAGCCATTGTGATTTTTATTCTGATGGTGGGTATTGGCATTGTGGTTCTACGAAGCCTGACGGGCCCCATTCGTTTAATTACCAATGTAACGACACGTTTGTCTGAAGGGGATAAAGAGGTTGATATTCCTGCGGTTGATAATCGTGACGAAGTTGGTGAAATGGCGCGCTCACTTCTTGTCTTTAAAGAGAATTTGATCGAAAACGAACGCAATGAAGCTGAGCGTCGAGTGCAACGTCAGGAACGTGAAGCCCGTGCTAAACGCTTGGAAGAATTGGCTGAGCGTTTTGATGGTGAGGTGAGAGAGGTTCTTTCGGGACTTCAAAGCTCTACAGGCCGTATGGGCGATACGGCTTCTACGATGTCAACAATTGCTGATGAAACAAAAGCACAGTCCACTGCTGTTGCTTCGGCCTCTGATTTGGCATCGACAAATGTTCAAACAGTTGCTTCAGCAGCTGAAGAGCTGTCTGCGTCAATTAATGAAATCAGCAGGCAGGTTATGGAATCTTCGAATGTAACCAGTCGCGCAGTTAGCGAAGCAACCAAAACAAGTCAGACTGTTCAGGAACTGTCTGATGCGGCGCAAAAAATTGGTGAAGTTGTTCACTTGATCAATGATATTGCGGAACAAACAAATTTGCTGGCCTTGAATGCAACCATCGAAGCCGCAAGAGCAGGAGAAGCTGGCAAGGGCTTTGCTGTTGTTGCTTCTGAGGTTAAATCACTTGCCAATCAAACGGCTAAGGCGACAGAAGATATTTCAGAGCAAATCGCTGCGATGCAGCGCCAAACAGGATCTGCTGTTGATGATATCGAGGGTATCAGCAAGATTATTAATCAGGTTAACGAAATTGCTTCTGGTATCTCTGCTGCAGTGGAAGAACAAGGGGCGGCAACACAAGAAATCGCGCGTAATACTCAAGAGGCTGCGCGAGGGACACAAGAAGTTTCAGCCAATATTTCTGGTGTGAGTCAGGCTGCGGATAAATCGGGGCAGGCTTCGGATCAGGTGATGACGGCTGTTGATGAGCTAAAAACACAAGGGGATCGTTTAAATTCCCAAGTGCAGAACTTCCTTAAGGAAATTCAGAGCGCGTAGAAGTCAAAATTTGTACGCTTGCAAAATGCTGGGAACATACTCTGTTCCCAGCATTTTTTGTTTCCGGACCTTATGGCGTTGAGTGTTTTTAAGGCTATGTGTTTTTTTGCAACTTTTTAAAATGTAGCCTGCTGACTGCGATACCGGCCAAAATAAGTAATAAGCCTATTATGGTTGTCGAGGGTAATCGTTCCCCAAGGAATAAGGCGCCCCACAAAACGCCAAAAAATGGAACGAGATAGCCGACATAGGAAGCAAAGGTTACGCCGACTTCCCTGATCAGATAGAACCTGAGGATAAAAGCGAGAGCGGTTGGAATGAGGCCTAGGTATAGAAGGGCAAGAATGGAATTGGTTTCACTGGATGCGATTGCAACCCATGGCGTTTCAAATATCAGGCTTACAGGTAAAATTAGCGCGGTGGCGGATATCAAAATTGATGCTGTTACAACAGTGTTCGATTTCTCTTTAATTCTTCGCACCAAAATTCCGGAACAGGCATAGCACATGGCAGCAAGCATTGTGATGATCTGGGCGTAA
Organism: uncultured Kiloniella sp.; assembly: GCF_937128705.1. Classification (GTDB taxonomy): domain Bacteria; phylum Pseudomonadota; class Alphaproteobacteria; order Kiloniellales; family Kiloniellaceae; genus Kiloniella. Next base: position 14,315 of record NZ_CAKZMP010000316.1, read on the forward strand.
AAGTTATCCCCAATACCTGAAAAGGTTTCCAAGCCCAAAACAACTATGACACCTGCGAAACCAGCAAGGACACCCAGAAATTTAAACAGCGTAAACCGGTCATCCGTACTAAAAAAGTGTGAGAGTATTAGGGCGATCAGCGGCCCTGTTGCCATCAGGATCGCGGTGAGGCCCGAGCTGATATACTGCTCGGCCCAGCTGATCATTGCAAAAGGGGCAGCCATACTGAAGAAACTTATGAGGATGATCTGATGCCAGAATTTTTTGTCTGTCGGTAGGCTCAGAGATCGAGAACGCATATACACATAGATGACAACAGTTGCGACCAGAAGGCGGCCTGCGGCTATGGTTGCCGGGGGGATATCCTCAACTGTAATTTTTATAGCTAAAAAGGCGGAACCCCAGATAGCTGCCAAGGATGTCAGCAGTAAAAAATCCCAAAATGTTGGTGCGCGCATTATGAAGTCCTGAAAAGCATTTGTTAGCCGAAGCGTATTTATTACCGGGATCGTATTTGTTTAGTGACAGCTTTTGCCTCTTGCCTGAGAATGCGCAAGGAAAAAATAGGATTTGTACGATAGCGGTAAGAAACTTCGGGTGGTAAAAATTAAAAATATACCGCATCTGTTTATTCTTTGTGGCTTTATAAGCACTTAAAAGGCATATAGTCTGTAACTGTTATTATTTTGAACTAGATACTTTTTTATGACTGAGCAGAACGTGCAACATCGTCCCAAAATTGTGGTCATCGGCAATGAAAAGGGCGGATCAGGTAAGTCCACAACGACAATGCATCTTGTTGTTTCTCTTTTAAAAGAGGGATACCGGGTAGGGACGATCGATCTTGATGCCAGACAAGGCACTTTATCCCGGTATCTTGAGAACAGGTCTAGTTTCGCGAAGGGAACAGACAGTTCAATTCCCATGCCTGAACACAGGCGCGTATACCGTTCTCAGGCGCCAACGACAGAAGAAAGTGAAACCGAAGATCGCGAGAACCTTGAACAGGCGATGACGGAACTTTGGGAACTGGATTTTATTGTCTTTGACACGCCGGGGAGTGATAATTATCTGTCACGGCTTGGCCATAGCTATGCGGATATTTTGGTCACCCCATTAAATGACAGCTTTCTTGATATGGATATGCTGGCAAAGGTAGAAGTCGAGGACGACGAACTCAAACTGACACCAAGTACCTATAGCCAAATGGTGTGGGAACAACGCCAACAACGGGCTATACAACGTAAAAAACCCATCGACTGGGTGGTGATGAGGAACAGGCTTTCCCATATTGATGCAAAAAACAAAAGAGACATGGGAATTTTGCTGGAACACTTGGCAAAACGCTTACAATTCCGGTTAGCATCGGGCTTTGGTGAACGTGTTATTTTCAGAGAGCTGTTTCCCAAGGGGCTTACCTTGCTTGATCTGGATCAGAAAGGTACGGGTGTTACGATGAGCATGAGCCACGTCGCAGCTCGTCAGGAAGTACGCTCTTTATTGAGCACTATTGGTTTGGGAAAAGAGGCGTCCTCAAAGGAAACATAGGTTATGATCAAGGCTATGATTTTGAGGATAGATAACTATATAGTATCGAAAGTTTCTTTTTCTGCTCATCGCCATGGTAGAGGAGTTTTCGTTGCCAGAGAGAAAGCCAGCTATATCAGGAAAGTCGGCGCCCCCGGCAAAAAAATCTACAGATAAAGAGGTAGATATTTTTCTGGATAAGCTTGCGCGTCTTCCGAAAACAACCTCGGCAAAGGGACGTCTTATTTTTGCCTTGGATGCAACAGCAAGTCGGCAGATGACTTGGGACCAAGCCTGTCATATTCAGGCAATGATGTTCAAAGAAGCAGGCCGTGTTGGTGATTTGGAAATTCAATTGATTTTTTATCGCGGCTTTGGTGAATGTAAGGCATCGACTTGGGTAAGTGATACCGATCATCTAACGAGGTTAATGACATCTGTTCATTGTTTGGCCGGAAGTACGCAAATTGAAAAAGTCTTAAAACGTGCTGTTAAAGAGACCACTAAGAAGAAAGTAAATGCCCTGGTTTTTGTCGGGGATGCAATGGAAGAAGATATAGATACCCTTGGTCATCTTGCCGGACAATTGGGATTACACGGGCTTCCATGTTTTATGTTTCACGAAGGTGGTGATCCCATTGTTCAAACTGCTTTTAAACAATTTGCAAGGCTATCGGGCGGGGCTTATTGCCCTTTTAATGATGGTGCTGCCCAACAGCTAAAAGATCTGTTAGCTGCGGTTGCTGTTTTTGCTGTTGGTGGGCGAAAGGCCTTGGTTGATTATTCGCAAAAAAATAAAAACAAAACAATGACGGCAAAACTACTCGCTCAAATCCCTGAATGAGCAACATAATACAATAAAAAATCGACGGAGCTTTTAAACGTGATTGCCTATTTTATTCTTGGTGTAGGATTGTTCTTAGGGTCAATTTTTCTGGCCCGTTGGTACAGCCGGGCAAATCCGACAACGGTTCTGAAAACGATCAAAGTTATCCTTGCCATAATTGGTCTCTTTATCGCCCTATTTTTGCTCTTCACTGGGCGAATATTCATGGTGCTTGCTGCGGTACCCTTGCTTCTTCCGCTGTTATTGCGTTCACGGGCTTTGTTTTCGCGTATGAAGGCAGCGGCAGGCGGGACCGCAGGGCAGAGTTCAGAAGTGGTGACCAAGTTTCTCAAAATGAATCTGGATCATGATAGCGGAGAAATGGATGGATTGGTGCTGAGCGGGGATCATGAAGGACATTGGTTGTCTGAATTGAAACTTGGTGAGCTAGAAGAGTTATACCGGGATTACTGTGTGGAGGATCACAAGTCTGCCGAATTGTTGTCGGCATACGCTTCAAGGCGCTTTGGTGAGAGTTGGACGAGTAAAGAGAGCGAAAGTGCACAGGGCCAAGGTGAGGCGGATGATGACACAGATGATAAGCAGACAAGAGGCCATATGGATAGCCATATGGATAGAAAGAAAGCATTGGAAATTTTGGGGTTAAAAGGAAAGCCATCGGCAGAAGAAATCCGACAGGCACACAGGAAGTTGATGCAGAAGTTACACCCGGATCATGGCGGTAGCACCTATCTTGCTACACAGGTTAATCAAGCCAAAGAAATTCTTTTGAATGGCGCTGGTTGAGTTTCCACCTTTACTATGGCAAAGACATAACTAATTTTAAATTTATTGAGGAGTGCGGCTTCTATGCGCCGACCCGTTCGTAAAGCGATTTTCCCTGTCGGGGGACTAGGAACCCGATTTCTACCAGCAACAAAAGCAATGCCCAAAGAAATGTTGCCTGTTGTTGATAAACCTTTGATCCAATATGCTGTAGAAGAAGCCAAAGCTGCGGGAATTGAAGAGTTTATTTTCGTTACGGGGCGGGGAAAAACGGCAATAGAAAACCACTTTGATCGCGAATATGAGCTGGAATCTGTTCTTGAAAGTCGTGGTAAAGAAAAAGAACTCAAAGATTTGACGAGCTTACTTCTCGAAGCAGGCAGTGTAACTTATATGCGCCAGCAAGAACCTTTGGGGTTGGGACATGCCGTTTGGTGTGCCCGCAATGCAATTGGGGATGAACCCTTTGCCGTTTTGCTTGCGGATGATTTGATACAGGCTGGTACGCCGTGTCTCAAACAGATGATTGATAATTATCAGGACACGGGCGGACATTTGGTCGCGGTTATGGATGTTCCAAGAGAGCAAACCAATCGCTATGGTATTCTGGATGTTGTCTCGGAAAATGGTCCTTTGGCAAAAGCCCGGAGCCTGATTGAAAAGCCTGCACCAGAGAATGCTCCTTCTACACTGTCAATTATTGGACGGTACGTGTTAGACCCCTCTGTTTTTGCTGAGCTGAATAAAAAAGAGCGCGGAGCTGGCGGGGAAATACAGCTTACAGATGCTTTGGCCGCAACGCTTGATAATGTTGATTTTCATGGTTTGAGGTTTGAGGGAACCAGATTTGATTGTGGCAGTAAGGCCGGGTTCCTGGAAGCTACGATTGCCTTTGCTCTGGAACGCGAGGACCTTGGTGGTCGCATGCGTGATATTCTGAAAAAATATTCAAATTAAGATGATGGCGGATACTTTGTCGCAAGTATCCTAAGGAGTAATAAATGCGTATTGCAATGATTGGTACCGGCTATGTTGGTCTGGTATCCGGAACCTGTTTTTCCGAATTTGGAACTGATGTTGTTTGTGTCGATAAAGACGAGAGCAAAATTGAGGGCCTCAAAAACGGTGTGATTCCAATTTTCGAGCCGGGCTTGGATACGCTTGTCAAAAATAACGCCGAAGCAGGCCGGTTGACTTTTTCTACTGATCTTGCAGCTGCGGCTAAAGATGCGGATGCTATTTTTATCGCTGTGGGAACCCCACCCGGTGAAAATGATGGCCAGGCCGATCTTTCCTATGTTTATCAGGCCGCAAAAGAAATTGCTGAAGTCATCGATGGCTATAAGGTCATTATAACAAAGTCGACGGTGCCTGTGGGTACAGGGCGTGCCGTAGAGCGCATTATTCGTGAAACGCGGCCTGACGCAGATTTTGATGTTGTCTCTAACCCGGAATTTTTACGCGAAGGGGCGGCGATCAATGATTTTATGCGCCCTGATCGGGTTGTGATTGGTGCCGAAACCAAACGTGCGCAAGACGTGATGGCGGAACTTTATCGTCCGTTATATCTAATCGAAACGCCTATCTTGTTTACGAAGTTGGAAACATCGGAACTGATTAAGTACGCGGGGAACGCTTTTCTTGCGACAAAGATCTCTTTTATCAATCAGATGGCAGATCTATGTGAAAAAGTCGGCGCCGATGTGCATCAGGTCGCCAAAGGCATTGGCCTGGATGGTCGTATCGGTCGAAAATTCCTTCACGCTGGTCCTGGATATGGTGGGTCCTGTTTCCCAAAAGATACGCAAGCTCTCGCCTATACAGCACGCGAGTTTGGTGCGCCTGTCAGTCTGGTTGAAGATGTTATTTCCTATAACAGTGTGCGCAAGCGTCAAATGGCCGAAAAGATCATTGCCCAATGTGGCGGTTCTGTTTCAGGCAAGAAGATTGCTGTTCTAGGGCTGACGTTTAAGCCAAATACAGATGATATGAGGGATTCGCCGAGCCTGGATATTATTCCTCATTTACAGGAAAATGGTGCAAAAGTTAGCGCATATGACCCTGAAGGTATGGTCGAGGCTGCTGAACTCTTGTCTGATGTCGATTATGGCGAGAACGCCTATGAGATTATGAAAGATGCGGATGCACTGGTTATTGTGACAGAATGGAATGAATTCCGTCGGCTTGATCTGGAGCGTGTCAAAGGGCTGTTGACCTCGCCGATTATGATTGATCTGCGCAATATCTATAATCCGGACGAGATGAAAGAAGCTGGTTTTGACTACCTTTGTGTTGGTCGCCCGCTTTCTGCATTTTCTGTTAAATAAAGTTTACGTTTTAAAACTCTAAACCTGACGAGATCGCCTTGTATAATTTTGATCCAACCATCATTCGTGAATATGATATCAGAGGTATCATCGGTGAAACACTTTCTGCTGCTGATGCAACCGCGATAGGAAGGGCCTTTGGGACCATTATTCGCCGCGCTGGTGGAGACAAGGTTGCCGTTGGCTATGATGGAAGGACATCTTCCCCCGTTCTCGCCGAGGCGCTGTCGCAAGGTTTGAGAGCATCAGGGGTTAGTGTTTACGGTGTTGGTCAGGGGCCGACGCCGATGCTGTATTTTGCGGCCTATACCTTGCCTGTCGATGGCGGTATCATGATCACCGGATCTCATAATCCGGGGAATCATAACGGCTTTAAGCTTGTACAGAACAAACAGGCGTTTTTTGGCGAACAGATCAAAGAAATTGATCGTGTCGCAAAGTCTGGTGATTTTGAAGAAGGGGAAGGCGCGTATATCGAACATCCTATCTTCGATGCTTATATTGCCCGACTTCTTGAAGAAGTACAGTTCAAGCAAAGTAATTTGAAAGTTGTTTGGGATGCAGGCAATGGCGCAGCGGGCGAAGCCATGACGGCACTGACGGCACAACTACCCGGACAGCATGAACTTTTGTTTGCTGAAATCGACGGAACATTTCCAAATCACCATCCCGACCCGACGGTTCCGGAAAACCTTATTGATTTGCAAAAAGGGATCTCTGAGAACAAAGCAGACCTTGGCATTGCTTTTGATGGCGATGGTGATCGGATTGGTCTGGTTGATTCCGAAGGCGAAATTTTGTGGGGGGATCAGATTATGCTGTTCCTTGCCAAGGGTGTATTGAAAGATCTTCCCGGTGCTACGGTTATTGCCGATGTAAAAGCCAGCCAGGTTCTTTTTGATGAGGTTGAAAAAGCAGGCGGAAAGCCTGTTATGTGGAAAACGGGTCATTCTCATATTAAATCAAAAATGATTGAACTTGGGGCGCCGTTTGCGGGGGAAATGTCAGCGCATCTTTTCTTTGCCGATCGTTATTATGGCTATGATGATGCCTTATATGCTGCCGTTCGCGTTTTGAACCTTCTCGAAACAGAAGGTTTGTCGCTTGCGGAATTCCGGAAATCACTTCCAAAGGCAGTGAATACACCTGAGATGCGGTTTGAGTGTTCTGATACTCGCAAATTTGACGTTGTTGACGAAGTTGCTGCACGTCTGGCCGAAGAAAAAGCTGATGTAGTTTCTGTTGACGGGGTTCGGGTCAATACAGCTGATGGGTGGTGGCTGTTACGTGCATCTAATACCCAAGCTGTTCTGGTTGCCCGTTGTGAGGCATCTAGTGAAGAGGGCTTGAAGCGATTACAGGCACAGCTTGCTGAGCAATTATTGAAGAGCGACGTTGCTATTCCGAATTGAAAGTATTGATGGCTGTTAAGGGCTATCTATCCAGAACACAGAACATAAAAAACCGGACAAAAACTTTGTCCGGTTTTTTTGCGTAAATTTTGTTCTTGACTGAACGGAGAGAAGACGCGGTTC
>NZ_CAKZMP010000317.1 GCF_937128705.1 uncultured Kiloniella sp.
GCGAGGTAGCCCATGATTGCGCCGTTTCCATCGATAAGAGGAAGGCGCGCTTCATGCGCGACAGGCATGTCGGCAAGATGTAAGTTGCTAAGAAGAAATGTGGCACCAAGTCCTGCCACCGTTACGGGGTCCAAAGACTTTCCAAGGAGAGCATTTGGGTACTTAATTTGGGCAACAAAAAAATGTACTTCGCCTTCTATTAAGCCAAAGAACTCTACAACAGTTTCTGTACCTGAAGACTGCACTGCGGCGCGAACCTGTTGTTCTAGATTGTCAGGAATTGGCTGCGCCAACCAAGCGGCAGTTGGCAGATCGGGTTCCACGATGAAAAGGGAAAGTTCAGCAGGTTGTTGCAATGACGCAATATCGGTCCCGCAGACTTGGGACGCAAATTCATCAAGCCCTCCTTTCGCCAAAGCCACGGAATCCAACGCAGCCTGCCTGTTGCTAAGGTATGCTGACCATAAGAGCGTGCCCAAGACCATGACGAAGGTCAAAATCGTGGCAACAATCATCATCCAGATGATGCGGGTCGTGGTCCAACGGGTAGCCATTTTCATATCCCAGCGAGTCGATTGGCGCCTTAGTACAACCAACCCGCTGAGCGGAGGTTAATGGCCACGCATTTTGAAGAATTTTGTCCCAAATGTTCTCGCTAGCCGGCGTGAAGTTTCGCTTGCTCTTGCTGAACCTCCTGCGCCACAAAGTACCAGGCATGTGGGAGGAAAAAATGCTAAATGAAGCTGCGCGCGGAGTATACACAATCGCCGTTACACCCTTTTTACCGAGCGGTGAATTGGACTTGGCGAGTGTTGATCGCATGACAGACTTCTACATAGAGAAAGGTGCAACCGGTTTAACAATTCTTGGAATCATGGGAGAGGCGGGCAAGTTAAGCGCGGACGAATCCATGGCCGTGATCAAGCGTGTTGTGGCCCGTGCAGCAGTGCCGGTCATTGTGGGGGTGTCATCGGCAGGCTTCGCGGCGATGCAAGCTTTGGCGAAGTCGGCGATGGATGCAGGTGCCGCTGGAGTGATGGTTGCGCCGACAAGCGGATTGCGGACCGATGACCAGATCATTAATTACTACGCGACGACTGCGCAAATGTTGGGGGATATCCCTTTTGTCTTGCAAGATTTCCCTTTGGTCACTGGTGTTCAGATATCGACCAAAACGATTCTAAAAATCGTCGAAGATAACCCGACCTGCATGATGCTTAAGCATGAAGATTGGCCGGGACTTCCAAAACTCAGTCAAATTCGAGCGAAGGAAAAAGATGACAGTCACCGTCGTGTGAGTATCCTTTGCGGTAATGGTGGTCTTTATCTTCCGCAGGAACTTGCAAGAGGTGCGGATGGTGCCATGACTGGTTTTGCCTACCCGGAAATGCTTGTTCAGGTATGTGATCTTTTTCAAAACGGTGATGTGGATACAGCTGAAGATCTTTTCGACCTTTACCTGCCTGTCGTACGTCATGAACAACAACCGGGATACGGTTTGGCTGTTCGCAAAGAGATATTGCGTCGTAGAGGGGCGATTTCTACTGCCTTGACACGCGCCCCCGGACCAAAATTATCAAAAGAAGATCATGTTGATCTTGATCGACTGTTGGTGCGTCTGGAAGCACGATTGAGTTAGCTGGCCTTTCGTTCTTTTCAGTAAGGTGTCTTGAAAATAGTTTAGATTAAAGCTACATGTGCTCTGAGTGAGTATATGTAGCTTTTCTGTTTGAAGGTCCAAAGAAAAATACTTCCTATTGGGAGAATGCGCGTGCTGAGACTTGCCGCCTAATCTGTATAAGGGTAATAAGCTGACATGAGCGAAAAACTGACAATTGCCTTTGCGCAAATGAACCCGACAGTCGGCGATATCCGTGGGAACGCTGATCTTATTCGTGCTGCCCGTAAGAAAGCTGCTGATGCCGGGGCGGACTTGCTGGTTACGCCGGAGTTAAGTCTGGTGGGCTATCCGCCAGAAGATCTGGTTCTCAAGCCAGAACTATTGCTGGAAGCTCAGGCCGAACTGCGGAGCCTTATGGCTGATACTGCTGATGGCGGTCCGGGGATACTGGTTGGGGCGCCAATGCCGGATGTAAAGCTACAGGAAAACCCTTTCAAGAAAGCCTTCACGACAACGGGGTCAGAAATCTACAATGCTGCTGTTCTGTTGGATGGCGGAAACCTTGTTGGCTGGAAGGGGAAGCATTTCCTCTGTGATTATAGTGTTTTTGATGAAAAACGCGTTTTCAAACAGGGTGCTTTGACGGGGCCGTTTTCTTTCCGTGGGGTCCGCATAGGTGTCTTTATCTGCGAAGATATGTGGGATGCTGATGTTTGCGAAACGCTTGCTGAAGCTGGCGCGGAAATGTTGATCGGGATCAATGGGTCTCAGTTCAACGCCGGAAAAACAGATATACGTCAGCTTTTAGCCATAGAACGGATCAAGGAATGTGAATTGCCGCTGGCCTATCTGAACATGGTTGGAGGGCAAGATGACATTGTATTTGACGGTGGTTCTTTTGTTCTGAACGCGGATTGCAGTCTCAAGGCACAGGCTCCCATGTTCGATGAGCACTTCATGGTGACAGAGTGGTTGAAGAATACGGATGGTGAATGGGAGTGTCAGCCAGCACAAACCGTCGCACCCGAAGAAGAACTTGCAGCCATTTATCGTGCCTTGGTAATCGGTGTCCGTGATTATATCCGGAAAAATCGTTTCCCCGGTATTGTCATTGGCATGTCAGGGGGAATTGATTCCGCGCTTTCTGCCGCAATTGCAGTGGATGCGATTGGTCCAGAACGCGTGCGTTGTGTGATGATGCCCTCGCCCTATACATCCCAAGAAAGCCTAGAAGATGCGAAGCTCGCCACCGAACTGCTGGGGGTAAAATACGATTCTATTTCTATTGGCCCGGCCATGAAGGCATTCGAAGAAATGTTGGCTCCAGTGATGGCAGGTACCGAAGCGGATACAACAGAAGAAAATATTCAGGCGAGATCGCGTGGCTTAACACTGATGGCTATTTCCAACAAGTTGGGCTATATGGTGCTGTCTACGGGTAACAAATCTGAAATGTCGGTTGGCTACGCAACGCTTTATGGCGATATGTGTGGTGGTTATAACGCCTTGAAAGATGTATATAAAACCAAGGTTTTTGCCCTTTCTCGCTGGCGAAATGAAAACAAACCAGCTGATGTTCTTGGGCCAGATGGTGCGGTGATGCCGGATAGAATTATCACCAAACCACCTTCTGCCGAATTAAAACCAGATCAAACGGATCAGGATAGTTTGCCGGAGTATGATGTTCTGGATGGTATTCTGGAATGCCTTATCGAAGAGGAATTACCCCTTGTAGATATTCTGGCACGAGGATATGACGAGAACACTGT
>NZ_CAKZMP010000318.1 GCF_937128705.1 uncultured Kiloniella sp.
GCCATCTTCAGGATATCTTCGCCGACCAGCGCATCATATATCAGAACATCGGCAGATCGCAGGGCATGCAACCCATAAAGTGTCAAAAGGCCAGCATCACCCGGTCCACCACCGACAAGCCAAACCCAGCCGGGTTCAAAATTTGGAAGGTCTAGAGGCAGTTTATCCATTTATCACACTGTCCTTCTCGTGTAGCTTCACTTTGCAGGTACCTAAATTTGGAAAGATACCCCAAACTGGTGTTACTTTCTGTTTCTCTTTCAGAAGTAAAACCGAACGATCAATAGAATAACGGTTTAGCATTATACTGTCATGGCACGAAAACCCGAAGGAAAATTGAAAAGAGGTTGGACCACTGGTGCCTGTGCCACTGCGGCAACCAAAGCGGCTTATACAGCTCTTCTAACAAATCAATTTCCAGATCCTGTTACTATAACTCTCCCAAAAGGAGAGCAACCCGCTTTTGCTCTTTGCAGAGAAGAAAAAGACGATTGCTCAGCGATGGCAGCAATTATAAAGGATGCGGGCGACGATCCGGATGTCACCCATCATGCCACGATAATCTCTCGAGTGCGCCATGGCGTGCCTGGAAGCGGCATAGTCTTTCACGCTGGCGAAGGGGTCGGCATGGTTACCAAGCCCGGCTTGCCTATTCCGGCGGGTGAGCCTGCAATCAATCCAGTTCCCAGAAAGATGATGACCGAGGTAATCACAGAAGTTGCGGGTCAACACGGTCTGCCCGGCGATGTTGAAATTGAAATATCCATTCCTAATGGCAAAGAGCTTGCCCAGAAAACATGGAACCCGCGATTGGGCATTCTTGGCGGCCTATCCATTCTGGGGACGACAGGCGTTGTCATTCCCTTTTCCTGCTCATCCTGGATTCATTCCATACACCGCGGCATTGACGTCGCCATAGCAACCAATCGTCCGCATGTTGCCGGGTGTACAGGGTCAACATCGGAAAAAGCGGTCATGGACCTTTATGGTCTTGAAGATACAGATATGCTTGATATGGGGGATTTTGCCGGGGGTATGCTCAAATATCTGCGTGATCACCCCGTTCCCAAACTTACCATTGGCGGTGGCTTTGGCAAGCTGACAAAGCTAGCGATGGGCCATATGGATCTTCATTCTGGCCGTAGTCAGGTCGATATGTCCTGGTTGGCCGATAGACTGCGAGAGATATCAGCCCCGGAAGATATCATTGAGGAAGCACAAATAGCGAATACAGCCAATCAGGTTCTTGTGCGTTGTCTTGCCGAGGGTATTCCTCTGGCTGAAAAAATTGCTTTTCTCGCCCAAGCAGAAGCCTTGAAAATTTTAAAGGGAACTTCCCGAGATAATATCACCGAAGTAGAGATCATCATCATTGATCGTCCCGGAACTATTGTGGCTAAAACCGGCTTTTTAAAATGACTTCTAGAGAACTAGGCGAAATAAATCATCACTTGGATCAAGCACGCATTTTGATTCTGGGCGGCACCACCGAAGCCAATCAACTTGCAGAACAACTGTCGAAAAAACCGACCTTTCACGTCACGACATCACGCGCTGGCGTCACAACAAACCGTAAACAAGTATCCGGCAACGAAAGACTTGGTGGTTTTGGTGGTATCGACGGTCTCGTGAAATATCTGGAAACAAACGCAATAGACATCGTTATAGATGCCACACACCCCTTTGCTACAACAATTAGCGATCATGCCTGGACAGCCTGTCAAAAACTTGAAACTCCTCATCTTGTTCTCCAGCGCCCGGCTTGGAAAAAAGAAGAAAACGATGAATGGGTTGATGTACCTGATATGCAGGCTGCACAAGATTATTTGCAGTCTCAGGACACTTCTTTAACCATTTTCCTAACAACTGGCCAAAAAGAACTCGACGGTTTTACCTCGATTATAAAACATCGTTTCGTCGCACGAATGATCGAACCACCGGCCCCAGAAGCAGAAAAACAAAATTTAAAAGTTATACTTCAACGTGGCCCCTTCACGCTTAATGAAGAAATCCAGCTTATAAAAGAAGAAAAGATTGACCTGCTGATCAGCAAGAACTCAGGGGGTACCGCAACCAGTGCCAAGCTCATTGCCGCCAGAAAACATAATATTCCTGTTTTGATGATAGCCCGCCCGCCCCAGCCACCAGCTATGGTAATACCCACTGTGGAAGGTTGTCTGGAATGGTTAGATAATCGCTATTCAGCCGAGTAACTTTTACCTTCTCGAGAGTAAGCTTAAGCTCACACAAAAAGCCTAGCCCAATTTTTTAACACTACCTGATAATGGAAGCCCTGACATCATGCGGATCAAACTTGAAGATGAACGAAGAACCGACATTATCGAAGCTTTGATCAATTTTCACTTCTCAGAGTTTGATGAAAATATCAGTGAGTTCCGTGCTGCAGAAATCGTGGATTTCCTTCTGAAGAAAATTGGCCCGTCACAATACAATCAAGGTATCGCCGACGCCCGAAAATATTTTGCCGAGAAACTTGATGATCTCGATACAGAGTTTTACGAACCAGAAGAATAACCCGAGTTGGGATCACTCAATACAAATTCCGTTTTCTCTTAATCGCGGCCACGTTCTGCTGGTAAAGAGAAGTAAAAATCTGATCCATTACCAGGGGTGCTATCCACCCATATCCGGCCTTTGTTACGACTGAGTAAGTCCTTACATAAAGGCAAGCCTAATCCAGTCCCGTGTTCTCCCCCTGTACCGATTGTCGATGTCTTTTCATCCAAAGCAAAAATCTTCTTAACTTGCTCTTCAGACATACCAACACCATGATCCGAGACCTTAACCTCAATCATATCGGCAATTTTTTGTGCCGAAACAGAAACGCTATCCCCTTTCGCCGAAAACTTCAAAGCATTGGCGAGTAAGTTCCGCAGCACCGTCGAAACCATATTGCGATCGCAAAAAGCCTCAATGTTCTCTACTTCATTTATAAGGAGTATCCCTTTTTCTTCTGCAATAGGATCCAGAACATCCAGATTTTCCTGCGTAACTTGTCTCAGATCCACGGATTGCTTTTCCAGAGTATTTTCCATCATCTGAAGACGCGACCAGTCCAACAGATTTTGTAGAAGATCAAACACACGGTTACCTGTTTCATTTACATCGCAAGCATAGTCGACCAGCTTCTCTTTGCTCATCTTATCTGCCATCTGAGACATCATTTGAGTCATTCCCAAGAGCGAAGTAAAAGGGCTTCTTAAATCATGAGCAATAATGGAAAAGAACTTGTTTTTAATCCCAACCTCGTACTTAAGTTGCTCATTCAAAACAGCTTCTTGTTCAGCCAAAGCCGCGAGTTCGCTTGATTGCACTTCTTGTTGTCTACGGGCCATCTTGGCCTCAATCAACATCATTTCCAGACGAGAGTGAAATGCATTGGTAGCGTAGAAAACAATAATCAAAGTCAGCACAATAACTGCCAGGCCAATCAACGAGTTGGTCAAAAGGCCATCCTTAATAGCGCTTAAAGCCAGAGCCTCTTCCTGTTCCACAATAACATGCCATCCCAGCTGTGGAATGAAGCGCGTATTTAACAACATGGCTTCTCCGGCTTTTTCATACTCAAAGAACCCACTATCAGCTGCCATTATATCCTTTGCAACGACAGATACCCCATCAGCAGAGTATATATTATCGTCTTCGATCGTTGCCCCTTCTGACCGAATCAGAATCTTCCCCGCATCATCGACAAAATAAACATGACGGCCATAAACTTTTTCGTAATACCCGACGATTTCCGCCACAGTATCCAGCTTGAGTCCTACACCAACAGCTGCCAGAAAATTGTCATTATAATCAAAAATTTTATGATTAATAAAAATAGTTGTCGTATTATTTTGAGCTTCGTTCAAATCAACGTTTAGTTCGTATTCTAATGCTCCATCTTTTACCCGAAAGAACCAAGTATCATTCTGATCATCTTTAGAGATTGATTGCGTTAAGCCTTTGAAATGATAATAATTACGGGTTTTCTCAGAAACTAAGAAGCTTGTAAAAAGACCATATTCTGTTCTGATCTCATCCAGATACTGGGAAATTTTATCAACATCTTTCTCACCCTCAATCAACCAGTCTTTAACAAAGATATCGTTCGCCATAAGAGAGGCCACAAAGACAGGCTGCAACAAATCCTGCTGAATTTCTGAATAAATATTATTACTCGTCAGGGGGAGTTCATTATTAATCAGGGCTTCACGTAAGCTGTTTCGTGAAATTTGATAGTTGAGGAAGTTTGTGATCAAAAAACCCGCCATCAATACGAAACCGATCGTCAGGATAAGCGGGGCACGAACCGAGTGAGGGTTATTCCACCAGCGCATATTGAAGTCGTCCCTGTAAAAAGAGCTGTATTAGGAGATTCTTTGAAAGTTTATTTTTTGAGCTTTTACCCCCTTATATCGAGCAAAACAAGATTGGTTTGACCAAAAGTTCAAATAGCCCTCTATTATTTACGCTTGCTTCTTTTTCAGAAGACGTCATCCTTATGGCAAATCACAACAAAATCAGACACTTACCATGTTGTGTTGGGGCATTCTTTCTACGGCGAAAATCGGCGAAGAACACGTAATTCCGACAATATTCGATGCTAATGATGCTGGGATCACTGCCATCGCCAGCCAGGATAAATCAAAAGCGGACGTCCTTGCTGAACGCTTTTCTATCCCATACACCTTTGGTTCTTATGAGGAGCTCCTCGCAAGCGATTTGGTCGATGCTGTCTATATTCCCCTCTCCACGTCGCATCATGTGGAATGGTCTATCCGGGCAGCAAATGCAGGAAAACATGTGCTTTGTGAAAAACCAATTTCTCTGAAAGCATCGCAAATAGAAGAGATTATTCAAGCACGAGATAAAAATCGTGTTTTGATTTCAGAAGCTTTCATGATTACGTACCATCCGCAATGGCACAAAGTACGGAATTTGATCCAAGATGGTACCATTGGCGCTCTTTCCCACGTGCAAGCGGCGTTCACCTACTTCAATAAAGATACCCGAAACATGCGAAATATCCCCGCGCTGGGGGGCGGTGCATTACCAGATATTGGGGTTTATCCAACTGTCGCAACCCGTTTTGTCACAGGGGCTGAACCTGTCGCAGTTTTTGCACGGGTAACTTTTGATCAGGATTTTGGCACAGATACTTATGCATCCTGCCGCGCGGATTTCGGCTCCTTTGAAATGACCATGTATGTGTCAACTCAACTCGCACACAGGCAAGAAATCTCGTTTCATGGCGACAAGGGATGGATCGACGTATCAGCCCCTTTCAACGCCGGACTTTATGATGCAGATACTGTGACCGTTCACAACGCAAATCGCACCCAAAAACAAGAATTTCGTTTTCCGGGAACAAACCAATACAAACTCCAGATAGAAGCATTTTCGCAAGCAGTATTGTGTGACGTTCCTTCAATAAAATCCAAAATATTTTCTTTGGAAAATTCACAGAAAAATCAACGAATGATTGATGCTATTTATAAAGCGGGACGAACTGGTCTTTGGGAAAAGCTCTAACTACAAGGCATTAGAGCACCCAACAGTAGTTGAACTTGTTAAGATCAAAAGCTTGCTTTTTTATTTTTACACTTTATGGTTTTCACACTTAAAAACTGAATATGATTAAATGTTTATAAAATATTCATATCCCAGTTTATATTATTGCCCACCTCGTGCACTTGCTCATCAATTCTGAGTACCAAAATGACAATTAAAGCAGTTCTTCAAAGCGGAGATGAAATTCAGGTCAATGGCCCCTTGATACTGATGGCCGATGACGGTCATATTGCTGTAAGCCCAGAATTATTTTCTTGTGCCCAGAACGGGCAGTTTATCAAAGTTCATATTGATAAACTCAGAAGTGCAAATTTTTCGGAAGAAAGCCTTCATAAGGTGAAAGAAATCATGTCGTCCGAGCTTCCCAGCGTCAAGGCCATATGGCAAGAACTTCATACTCATCTGACGCTGAAATAAACCGCTATCAACAGATCAACTCTTCCACAATACGTATAGTAAGACTGTGCCCATAAGACTTTAAGCACACAAAAACACCCTCAATAATAGAAAAATAATTATAAACAAAATTATATGATATACTGCCAATATATATTGGCTCACATTTAAGATTATAGCCCCCAAAGGTTATAACCATGCTCGTTAATCTTCATAGAACACCACTTACAAGTATTTATTTCCTAATCCTACTGGCCTGCACATTCGGCTCAATTCTTCCGCTAAAAGTTACGCATGCAGCAGAGTATGAAATTTATAGTTATCATAACGTCCCTCCCTTCATTACAAGTGAGAACGAAGGTCTTAGTTACGATCTGGTTCGCTATTTAAACAAGCACAGTGATAACAAGGTTCAGTTTAAACTTAACATTATACCTCGCAAACGTTTGGACAAGTTACTTGATGCAAACAGCGACATTATTGTTCCCTGGGTATCACCAGAATGGTTTGGCATAAACGCCAGATCACGCTTCCTTTGGACAGAGCCAGTCCTCTCAGACAGCAATATCTATTTCTCTCGAAAAGATAATCCTATCGACATTAAGGAAATCACCGATTTGAAGCATCTAATGCTCGGCGGTGTTCTTGGGCATCGTTATGCAACAATTGACCAAGAAATCGCTAAAGGAAGACTTGCCAGAATCAATGCCCCACACGAACGGAACCTGATTAAAATGCTACTTGGTGAACGTGCCGACATTGCAATAATCGCAGAAAGTTCCGCACGGTATCTGATTTGGGAAGGAAAACTGGATCAAGATATATATATCAGTCCCTATAAACACAGTGCCTTTCTCCGGCGCTTGCTCATAAGCGGTTATCTGCCACAGGTACATCTATTTCTTGATGATATAATACTGAAAATGAACACAGACCCGGAATGGATCGCGATTAAATCGCGCTATAAGCCCCCCATTGAAACCAGCTAATTTTCTTTTACTGTCAAAGTTTTTCCCAAGTCTCGTCATCACCTTGGCATAAACATTGAATATACTTTAAGCATAGGAAGGATCGTTCCCATGTTTAAAATTACATTTTTCCTCGTATCGTTGTTGAACGGGCAACAGGAAATGACTATTGGGGGATCAGAAACCTACACCACTTACGAAAGCTGCAAAGCCTCTGCCGAGTTTGTGGCGCAAAACTCGCCCGAAGGTTATC
>NZ_CAKZMP010000319.1 GCF_937128705.1 uncultured Kiloniella sp.
CAGAGAGGTTAATGACCTCCTTACAAGGGCTTTGGCCTCTATTCAGAAAATTGAAAAACATCAAGAAAATCAAATTAAACAAAAGATCAGCGATGCTTTGCTTCTGGCCGAAGAGCGTTTTGACATAGAGCGTCATAATTTCCGTGATATCGGTGAGCGCCTTGAAGCGCAAGCAGAAGAGCTGGCAATTATCGCCGAAGAACAGCAGCTGAATATTGAAAAGAGAGTCGAAGCTGAAAAGGCTCTACGTTTGTCTGAAGAGCGGCTGCAGATTCAGGTCTCTGAATTGATTGATAGTGAAGAGCGGATGGCAGCGCAGGCTCAGGAAATGGTTTGGCTTGCCGAGGATTTACAAGCAGCAGAACAGAAAATGAAATTTCTGGCTAATCATGATGCGTTAACTTTGTTACCCAGCCGCCGTCTTTGCTTGAAATACCTCAAGGATATCCTGGCAGAAGATAGAACAGGGGGCGAAAAAACGGCGGTCTTCTTCATTGATCTTGATGGTTTTAAGGCCATTAATGACACACTGGGGCACGAGGCTGGAGACGCTATTCTGGTTGGCGTTGCGGATCGTATTCGCGATCTATTGGCACCAGAAGATATGGCTGCACGTATTGGCGGTGATGAATTTATTATACTGTTAAAAGAAGTCACCAGCCGAGATTCGGTAAAGCTGTTGGCCGAAACCTTAATTGAACAGGTGAATGTTCCTTTTTCTCTTGATGGCGAAGAAGCCCGTGTGGGGGCTTCAGTCGGTATTGCCTTCTCTCTTGATGATGGCACGACAGCAGAGCAGTTGTTGAATTGTGCAGACAAATCAATGTATGCGATCAAGAAAAAAGGTAAAAATAATTTTGGATTTTTCTCTGACCTTTGAGGGTGATCCTTGCTGTTTTATGAGACAACGTAAATCAGAGCACAAATTGGTAAACGAACAAAACAGGCCCTGCTTTTATTGAGCAGGGCCTGTTTGATTTGAGCGATTGTGAGATGAGGGGATTAACTATCTCGTACTGTGGTTAAGAAGCTCTGTACTTCAGTACGTAGGTTCTCGGCCATGGATTGCATCTCACGAGAAGATTGCAACAGGTTGTTGGCTTCGGCACTGACTTGAGAAGATGCCTTTGTCACAACTTCTACGTTGCTGGATACTTCTTGCGTACCCGCAGCTGCTTTTTGCACTGAGTTGGAAATCTCTTGTGTCGCAGCCCCTTGTTCTTCAATGGCAGCGGCAATTGCATTCGCAAACTCGTTCATGCGTTCGATTGTTGAGCTGATGTTGGTGATCTCTTGCACAGATTGGCTACTTGCGCCTTGAATGCCGTCAACCTGTGTCTGGATATCGCCTGTCGCTTGATCGGTCTGGTTCGCAAGCGTTTTCACTTCGGATGCAACAACGGCAAAGCCTTTGCCTGCATCTCCTGCTCTTGCCGCCTCAATTGTTGCGTTAAGTGCCAACAGGTTGGTTTGGCCCGCAACATCGGAAATCAGCTTCACGACTTCGCCAATACGCTGGGCTGCACCTGCAAGTTCGGTCACGGTTCCATTGGTTCGATTAACGCCGTCGACAGCTTCCCCGGTAACTTGAATTGATTGGGTTACTTGAACGCCGATTTCTCGGATGGCCGCAGAAAGCTCTTCGGTTGCGGCTGCTACGGTTTGTACGTTCTGACTGGTTTGAATAGCGGCATTGGACACCGCTTGTGTTCTGGCGTTAGATTCTTCTGCGCTTGCAGTTAGTTGACTGGCGACATCCTGAGTATTTGTTGATGCCTGTACGACGGCTTCAACAATAGTCAGGACGGATTGCTCAAATGAATCAGCCATTTTATTTAACGTTTCCCGGCGGTCACGTGCATGTCGTTCTGTTGATTCCTCGTTTTCTTTTGCCAGTCGCCGCATCTCAATCGCGTTGGTTTTGAAGACATCAACGGCAGCCGCCATAGAGCCGATTTCATCGTTTTTATCACTGCCAGGAATTTCGACTTCCAGATTGCCACTCGCAAGATTCGTCATCGCATCAGTCATGCCCAAAACAGGCTTGGAAACCCATTGGCGGACAAGGATGCCGAGGAGACCCATAATGGCGAGCACGGCGACAATTGCTGTTATGATGGCTGTTATGCGGAAATTTGTAAGAGCTTGGAAAGCTGCATCCCGATCAATTGCCAGACCGAGATACCAGTTAACAGTGGGAAGTCCATCAACCTTAAAAAAGGCAAACATGGTATCGCCACTGCTTTCTGTGAAGTCAGTTGCTTCTGCGCTTACCGTAGGTGTATCTTCCGGGAAAGCTTCTGCAATAGGTTTTAAGGTCCATTCTTTATCCGGGTGTATCAAGATGGTTCCTTGATCATTGACCAGAAAAGCATACCCGATACCACCAAGGTCTACTGAACGAACAAGATCACCCAGAACTGTGATTTCAATGTCGCCCCCTGCGACCCCAACGACGTTGCTGCCGTCGATAACAGGGGTGGTGACTGTGACAATCAAATTCCCTGTAGAAGCATCTTCATATGGTTCTGTTAGCGTGCTTGATTTTGCGTTAACAGCATCTTTATACCAAGGTCGCTCACGAGGATCATATCCTTCGGGCAAGGGGTCGTTCGGGTACATGGTCATTGTACCATCTTTGCTACCAAAATAGGTAAACATGAAAGTATCGTTCAGTACCTTTCGATCAACAAAGGTATTGATATTTTCAGAGGCAGGATTTGAAAGAATATTTTGTCCCACATTTTCAATAAGGGCTTGGCGTCCACCAATCCAGTTTGAAATCCCTGCCGTTGCTAAGGCACCGGTTTCATTGACGTTGGATTTCAAGGATGTGCGAATTTCACTATTCTGATTGAAATCAAAATACAAAATAAAAGCAGAGAAGGTAACAACAACAATCAGGGCTGCTGCTGCTAAAATTCTACTTCCAATGTTAAAGGACATAGTTCCAGTCTCCTCATGACCAATATTTTCGATCGACTATCGGTAACTGAAAGCTATTATTTCTTGAATATATAAAAAAAGTGATAAAATTTTGTAATTAAATTAAAGTGCTTTTTTTTGATAAAGAGTAAAAAATGAGATGGGGGTCGATAATTACTGAAGTTAATTTTTCATTTTATTTCTGATGTCTAAGTTAATTTTTGTATTTACTCTTCCTTGTTTGTTATAGCTGCGCAAAGATACCAGTTGGAAGCGGGTAAATTCATTATTTTATAAAAAAGTAGTGTTGTGCCTGCTGAATTTTCCAAGGTAACAGCGTAATTGTCTTTTATGTCTATGTGCCCAGTTTGAAATGTATCGTTTAGAAAAGTGAGCGACACGTCTTTGTTAGGATGAAACAAGATTTTTCCATCTTGAGTTACGATGAAAAATTGATTTATTCCGGTAGTCGCTTCTGGGGTTAATAAATTGATTAAGGTGCGTGTATTTATATCTACGCCAAAAACGCCAAGGAATTTTTCGTCATTTAATACCGGGGTTGTAAGTGTCAGTATGAGCTCTTTGGTGCCGGCATCCTCATAAGGTTCAGATAGTGTGGTTGTCATGGCATCGTGTGTTCTTGAGTACCATGGACGATTTCTAGGGTCGTATCCCGGAGGCAAGGTTAGCGCGGGGATCATCGTCATGTCCCCATCGTTGCTACCAAAGTAGCTATATATATAGCTATCGTCCCAAGCTATATTGTCTAAAAAAGATTTAACGTTTCTAGGTTCGGGGGCGGTACTGATTGCATGCTGGAAACTTTCTACAAGAATCTGGTGATCTCCGACCCATTGTGAAATTTTCAAGCTCTTTGAATAACCTGCTTCTTTGATGTCCGAACCTAGGTTATGAAAAACTTCATCATAGGATGAGGCGCCGGATAGAAATGTAAGTTGTACACAGGTGCATATAAATGCTGTTAAAAGTGATGCCTTAAACTTAGTACTGAAAATCATTAGTTATTTCTTTCGGCTTTTCATATGCTACGCGATTTTGACTAAAATAATATGAAAATGCAATTTTAGCGTGAAAATTATGACAATTTCGTTTGAAATTGTATTTATTGTTCTTGCTGGTGTTTTCGCGGAAAAGCTCTTTGCAGCCAGGATATTCATATTTTTGTTGTGAATTTTTACTAATTAATTGAGGTAATATCGAACTTAGACAGTTGGAAAATAGCAAGCGTTCTGATGGGCCTCTTCAGTGTTTAATATATGATTTATTATCCTGCCAGCCTCACTGTTAAAAAAGTTTTTGGGCGCAACAAGCCAATATCCCCGCTCTGATGTCAGAGATTTGTTATGGAGTGGTACAAGGGAACCTCCTTCAATCAAATCTTGAATAATCTGTGTCCATCCCAAGACGATTCCCTGTCCCTGAAGTGCCTGATGTATGGCTAGGCCGTGATTCGTGACTACGATATTATCCGAAGGTAATCTTACATTCGGGGCGAACTCTTTTTGCCAGTCCGACCAATCAAACCACCTTCGTTCAGTATCTTCCAGATGAATAAGGGGCGCAGTCGTTAGTATTCTTTCTGGTGAATAGGGTGCCAATTGTTCGGCCAAAAGGGGTGCCGTGACGGGAAGTACGTCTTCAGAGATCAGTTTTTGACATTCATATCCGGGCCAATTACCCGTTCCAAACAAAATGGCGCAATTGACCTGATCCCAATTGATATCGCGTTCCTTGTCTATGGTTGTGACCTTGATTGACAGATTTTTTGTTTGTTCTCGACAGCTATACAATCGCGGGAGAGCCCAGTAGGCGGCGATACCGGGGTAAGTGGCTAGGTTAAATGTCCTCTTGTTACTTCTGTCGCGGAGATTACGACTAATTTCCGCAATTCTTCCTAAAGCCTGAGAAATTTCCTGATAATAGTCATCAGCTTCGGTGGTTGCGGAAATCAATGACCCTTTTTTGATAAAGAGCTTGATGCCTAGGTCTTGTTCTAAGAGCCGAATTTGATGGCTGATCGCGGGTTGTCCGACATTAAGTGTTTCTGCTGCCCGCGTGTAACTTCGAAGACGGTAACAGGCTTCAAAAGCTCTCAAAGCTTTAAGAGGAGGAAGATCACGCATTTTATTATCGAAATAATTGATGATGGTATGAATCTTATATGCCTTCACAGGTTCGGGTGCATCTGTTTTCTTTCTGGTCAAGAAAATACGCCTTGAAATTTTTTGAGCGTTCTGGATTTCGTATTAGGAATTAAATATTATGACTTCTATACCTGTGCTTTCGCCAGTACCGGCGCTTTCGCCGACAACACGTGTGCGGCGGACCCCGTTTTCCGATCGTGTCGAGGCCTGTGGAGTAACGGCCTATACGGTGTATAATCATATGTTGTTAGCAACAGTTTTTCGCAGTGTTGAAGAAGATTACAGACATCTTTGCGAAGCTGTACAGATTTGGGATGTGAGTTGTGAGCGACAGGTGGAAATCAAAGGTCCTGACGCGGCTCGTCTAACACAGTTGATGACCTGTCGTGATTTGTCGAAAGCGAAATATGGTCAGTGTTTTTACGCTCCCCTCGTCGATGAAGACGGCGGAATGATTAATGATCCGATTATTTTAAAATTGGCGGAAGACAGATTTTGGTTATCCATTGCTGATAGCGATGTCATGCTCTGGGCAAAAGGACTTGCCCGTGGCTACAATTTGGACGTGAAGGTGTTTGAACCGGACGTATATCCCTTAGCAGTTCAGGGACCTAAAGCTGAAGAAGTGATGGCAAAGGTTTTTGGTGATAGGGTTCGCGACATCAGGTTTTTCCGCTTTGAAAAAATGGCGTTTGATGGTCATGACATGGTGGTCGCACGTTCTGGCTGGTCAAAACAAGGTGGTTTTGAGATCTATATGGACCGTCAAGAGCTTGCACTTCAGCTCTGGGATCAAATCTGGGCAGCAGGACAGGCATTCGATATTCGTGCAGGCTGTCCAAACGCTATCGAGCGGGTGGAAGGCAGCCTATTGTCTTATGGTAACGATATGACGATGGGAACATCCCCCTTTGAGTGTGGGTTAGAGAAATATGTAAATCTTGAAGCAGATATTGATTTTGTTGCCAGAGACGCTTTGCAAAAAGAAAAAGATCAAGGTTTGCAAAGGAAGGTATGTCATTTGTTGTTTTCTGAGAACCTTAATACAGGCGTTTTTGAAAACTGGTCCGTGTTCGATAAGGCAGAGCAACAAATTGGTAAACTGACATCGGGGTGTGATTCCATCAGACACGGTGCTTTTCTTGCAATTGCAACGATTGCCAAGGAGTACTGGCAAAATAATGAAACGGTTTTTGTGCAGACTCCGTTCGGTTCTCGCGAAGCCCGAATTGCTTCTTTTCCGATGGAATAGGGTTTGGCGTCTTTCGCAGGCCTTGTAAAAATTCTCTCTTTCAGTTGTTTACAGGGCACAGTACTCTTTCGTGGTTCAACTATGTTGACGGATCCGGCCGTAAGTTCGGCGCGCAAACAAACCAACTGGCCACAATAGATTTTTAAGGAGTAATTATGTTCAAAGCTCTTGTTGTTGATAAGTCCGAAGAAGGTGTTGTTAGTTCCGAAATTAAAGAGCTGGAAAATAGTAATCTGCCGACTGAGGGAAATGTAACGGTGGCGGTAGAGTATTCCACCGTGAATTATAAAGATGGCCTTTGTATTACAGGTAACGGTGGTTTGGTGCGTAACTACCCCCATATTCCGGGAATAGATTTTGCTGGGACAGTCGAGCAATCAGACGATGCGCGTTATAAAGCTGGCGACAAAGTTGTTCTGACCGGGTGGCGTGTTGGTGAAGCCTGGTGGGGCGGCTATGCACAAAAAGCGCGGGTGAAGGCTGATTGGTTGGTGCCATTACCTGATGGTTTGAGCACAAAACAGGCAATGGCCGTTGGAACGGCTGGGTTTACGGCAATGTTGGCTGTTATGGCCCTTGAAGATCATGGTCTGAAGCCCGATCAGGGAGAGGTTCTTGTCACGGGGGCAGCGGGTGGTGTTGGCTCTGTCGCAACCTCTATTCTAGCTAATCTTGGCTATGGTGTTGCTGGGGTTACCGGACGTCCAGATACTGCAGATTATCTCAAAGAACTTGGCGCAAGCCGGATCGTGGCCCGGGAGGAATTGAACGAAACAGTGAAGCGCCCGCTAGAAAGTGAAACATGGGCGGGGTGTGTTGACGCTGTTGGCGGGGCAATGCTTGCCCGTGTTCTTGGCCAGATGAAATACGGTGCTTCGGTCTCTGCTGTTGGCCTTGCCGGCGGGGCGGCGTTACCAGCAACTGTTATTCCCTTCCTGCTTCGTGGAGTGAATCTTTTGGGCATCGATTCAGTTATGCAGCCCTTTGAAAATCGTCAACGAGCCTGGCAGAGAGTTGTCTCGGACCTACCCATGGGGAAATTAGAAAAGATGGTTCAGCATGCGACCCTGAATGATTTGCCTGATTTGGGGGCTGCGATTTTGAAAGGTGCTGTTCAAGGACGTGTAGTTGTCGATGTTAATGGATAAAACCAAAGCGTTTTCACCCAAAGCGTTTTCATTTGAAGTTTTAACTCTTGATGATGTTCCCGCAATTTTGGATTTAATTGAAAGCCTTGGCTGGACGCATGTCGTGAAAGACCTTGAGGTCATGCTTCAGGTGGGTGTTTTTTTAGGGGCCAAAGATGAGCGAGGGAAGATAATCGCCACTGGTGCTCTTTTCCCATACGGTACTGAATTGGCGTCGATCGGGATGATAATGGTGCGTCCGGAAAATCAGAAACAAGGCTATGGACGGGCAGTGATGGATGCCTTGCATGGTCACGAAATTGCAAAAGGACGGACACTGTGTTTGATCGCCACTGAAGCGGGCGAGCCACTTTATAAAAAGTGCGGATATGAAGTTGCCGGACGGATACGAAAGTTTTTTGGTTCTCCGGAACAGTTTCTAAAAAAGAGTTCGTTGCCAGATTTTCCTCTAAATCAGCGTCGGGTTGCGCTAAGGGCGATGCATGCAAATGACCTTGGAAATGTTATCGGCATGGATGCAAAGGCACTGGGTGCAAATAGACGTAGTTTGTTCGAGCTAAGGTATTCTCAGTCTGATTATGCAGTCATTGCCGAGAACAAGCAGGGAGAGGTTGTTGGGTTTGTACTTGCCGTCCCTCAACGGGGACAGCACCATTTGGGACCAATGGTTGCGCCTGACTGTGAAACAGCTTTGGCAATGATTGGATATATTGCTGAACGGTCTGATAAAGAACTACGCATTGACGTTCCTGAAGATCAACAAGCCTTGCATGGACTATTACCTTCATTAGGTTTTCGTTTGATTGCTAATCCTCCGGCAATGATCCGTAATAATACCTTCCCTGGATGTCGAGAGCACTATTGGTCGATTATGAGCCAAGCCTATGCCTAAGTGATTCTTATATAGCAGCTTTAAAAAGGATTATGGATGACGTTGTTTTGCTGAGGTGCTTAAAGGAGGGGAGCACAAAAAAGCCAAA
>NZ_CAKZMP010000320.1 GCF_937128705.1 uncultured Kiloniella sp.
CCTCTTAAAGACGCTTACATCGTGACAAGCAGTGTGGAAATTACTTGTTTTAACCAATTTATTTTATTTTCTACTCAGATTTATACTTGTTAGAATAGCGTTTCCAAAGTTTTGTTTGGTGTGTTTCTAAGCTAATTTTTCTACCTTGAATAAAAGCTTCAGTTAAAATATTAGTTCGCATATCTAAAGCATCACCTTCAGAAATAAATAGTGTAGCATCTTTACCAACTTCTAAAGTACCTACTTTATCATCAATACCTAAAATCTTCGCATTATTTTGAGTAATTAATTGTAGCGCTTTTTCTTTACCTAAACCATAAGCAGCGTAAGTTCCTGCATAAAATGGTAGGTTACGCGTACTCATACGTTCCATATCACCTTCCATACCTAAACCAACAGTAATACCAACATCTACTAGTGTTTTTGCTGCACGATAAGGTAAGTCGTAATCTTCATCTTCTGCTCCAGGTAAACGGTGTGAACGTAATAGGATTACAGGAATATTATTTTCTTTTAATAAATCGGCTACTTTTTCAGCTTCACTTCCTTGTACAATAACGATGTTTTTAATGCCTACTTTTTTCAAGGTTTTAATTACATCAGTAATTGCCTTTTGCCCGTTTACATGCACAAACATTTTCTGAGAACCGTTTAAGACTCCTTGTAAAGCTTCATAAGGTAAAATTTTAGCAGCTTTATCACCTGCTAAATACGTCTTTGCATTGTTAATGTAGTCAGTAATTTGATTGATGTTTTTAGCGTAGTTTTTGTTTGGTTTTAAGCCAGGATCTTCTCCTAACCACCAACGACCACGACTAAAAACTCTTGGCCAATTCATGTGAATTCCATCATCTGTTTTTAAAGCAGCATCTTCCCAGTTCCAAGCATCAAATTGTACTACAGATGATGTTCCAGAGATAACGCCACCACGAGGTGTAATTTGTCCCATTAATACGCCATTAGGACGCATAGATTCCACTACTTTACTTTCAGTATTATAGGCAATAATACTACGGATGTGTGGTAACATAGCACCAACTTCATCAAAATCTTTTGTAGCTCTTACAGCGTCAATTTCTGCCAATCCTAAAGAAGTGTTTGCAGCAATAAAACCGGGGTATACATGTTTTCCTTTTGCATTTATAACTTTCCCTTTTCTAGCAATTTTCATCATTGCACTACCAACGAAAGAGATTTTTCCGTTTGAAAACATGATTAGTGAGTTTTCAATCACTTTTCCGTTTCCTAAGTGAGCTGTTGCTCCCTCGATAGTATAATCTTGTGTTTGTTTTGCGGCGGGTGTTTGTTGCGCCATTATATTTCCTATCAATAAGAAACATAATAAACTATATATTACTTTAATCTTCATGTTTAATGTTTTAGGTTTCTTATTCTGTATCACAGTGAAATAATTTTTTAGACTTCTTAACAGGTGCTTGTGTTTTAGCTCCTTTTAATTTTTCTTGCAACATCATGTTAATCAATTTAGCACGCTCTGCCTTGATTGTTGCACGTTTCTTTTTATCTTCTTCGATATCAAAATAAATAGCACCATCAATAATTGTTTTTTCAGCTTTGCTGTAAACAGATAATGGATTTCCGCTCCATAAAACAACATCTGCATCTTTACCAACTTTAATACTACCAGTACGATCGTTTAAGTGTAATAATTTAGCAGGATTTATGGTTACAGTTTCCCAAGCTTCTTGTTCACTTAATCCACCATATTTTATCAATTTAGCAGCTTCTTGATTTAAACGACGCGACATTTCAGCATCATCTGAATTAATAGCAACCGTAATTCCTTGGTTATGCATAATTGCAGCATTGTAAGGTATTGCATCGTTAACTTCGTATTTATAAGCCCACCAATCTGCAAATGTAGAACCACCAACGCCGTGTTCTTTCATTTTATCAGCTACTTTGTATCCTTCTAAAATATGTGTGAATGTGTTGATGTTAAAACCAAATTTTTCAGCAACTTTCATTAACATGTTAATTTCTGATTGCACATAAGAGTGACAAGAAATAAAACGTTCTTTATTGATAATTTCAGCCAACGTTTCTAACTCGATATCTTTACGATAAGGTTGTCCGCTTTTCTTTTTAGCATCGTATTCTTTAGCACGCTGAAAATAATCGATATACACTTGCTCAACTCCCATACGTGTTTGTGGGAAACGAACCGTTTGTAAATCTCCCCAGTTGGCTTGCTTTACGTTTTCACCTAAGGCGAATTTGATAAACTTCGGACTGTTTTTATAGATTAGTCCATCAGCATTTTCACCCCATTTAAGTTTGATAATTGCCGAACGACCACCAATTGGATTTGCAGAACCGTGTAAAATTTGAATAGAAGTAACTCCACCTGCAATATTTCTATAAATATTAACATCATCAGGATCAACAACATCTTCAATAGTAACTTCGGCAGTAGAGTTATGACCAGATTCGTTTACTGCAGAAGTTGCAATATGAGAATGCTCGTCAATAATACCAGCGGTTAAATATTTTCCTTCACCATTAACTACTTTAGCACCTCTTGCAGAAATGTTTTTCCCTATTTGAGAAATTTTTCCATCTTTAATTAAAACATCAGTATTGGTTAAAATTTCTTTGTTTTCAGAAGTCCAAACAGTCGTGTTTTTAATTAAAATAGTTTCTTTTTGAGTTTTAGTATAATTACCATATCCGATATTCGGATAAGAAACAGCAACAACATTAACGTTGTCTTCTTTTTTCTTCTTTTTCTTTTTATCTTCTTTTTTAGAGTTGAAAGTAGCCGTCCAATTGGTTTCATCACCAGTATCGGTAATAGCTTTACCTTTAATGTTTTTAGCATCTACCATTCCTGATAAACGTGTAAAAGCATCACCTTCTCTTAAAGTAATAGACATCCAATTATCTTTAAAAGAAAATTTAGAATTTACCTTTTTTCCGTCTTTTTTAATTGTTGCTTTCTGCTTTGTACCTTTTCCGCTGATAGACATGTTATAGGTATTGCCATTAACTGCCAATGTATATTCACCAGAAAGATCTTTTATAGTAATATCGTTTA
The DNA here is from genome assembly GCF_937128705.1 of uncultured Kiloniella sp. Taxonomy (GTDB): domain Bacteria; phylum Pseudomonadota; class Alphaproteobacteria; order Kiloniellales; family Kiloniellaceae; genus Kiloniella. The sequence goes on from NZ_CAKZMP010000320.1 coordinate 3,059, forward strand.
CAACATTTTTGTTTCCTTGTACCCAGTTTTCGTAAAGCGTAGTGCTTTTATCAAAAATATCACCAGAAGTAATTAAAAAGTTAGCATAACTACCTTTATTTAAGTTTCCTATTTTATCATTTTTTAAAATTTTAGCTGGAATACTTGTTAAGGCTTTTAAAGCTGTAGTTTTATCTAGTCCGAATTTAATAGCTTTGTTTAAATTAGTATTAAAGTCTTTTACTTTTTTTAATTTAAAAGTAGTTAAAGCAAATGGTACGTTGTTTTTAGCAAGAACAGCAGGGTTTGCAGGTTCTTGATTCCATTTACGCATATCGCTTAACGCAATTTTATCAGCTAAAAAAGCATTACTTACATCATAAGCTTTTCTAAAATTAATAGGAATAATAAAAGTAGCATTAGTATTTTTAATATCGTTTACACGCTCATACTCGTTTCCTCCACCTACAATGGTGTATTGAATTCCGAATTCATCACCAATTTTATCAGCACGTAAATCATCTAAATAATTTCCGGCTCTAAATATTTGAGGAAGGTCTTTTTTATCATTTAAAGCTTGTAAAGCTAAATCTGTATTATCGATATTTCCACCAGTATACCAGTTTGCATCAGAATACGTTTGACGTAATAAAGACATCGCTCCCATACGAGAAGTAGGGTAGGACTGACGTGATTTTCTACTTTTACTAAACGATAAATAGTTCGCAGATTTTTTATTTAAAATACGATATGCGTCAGATGAAGCACTATTTAAAGCAACCAATACACCGTTACCTTGCATAATTCCGTCGTTTTGATGTGTATTTACCACACCAAAACCTAAATTAACTAATTCTTTAGCCTTTTTGTTGTCAAAACTGAAAGCATCAAAAGCATCAGTATCAGGACGAATATGATCATTCCAATAATATCCTTTTCTGCTAGCATCGTATTGTGGACCTCTACCGCTTTTTCTTTTTGGAGCTTTTACACCAAAAGAACTATAAGCATCTACAAAAGATGGATAAATTGTTTTACCTTTTAAATTAATAATTTCAGTTCCATTCGGTATTTGAACCGATTTACCTATGTTTAAAACTTTTCCGTCTTTAATAAGTAATGTTCCTTTTTTAATAACATTGGTAGCGCTCACATAAATTTTAGCGTTTGTAAACGCAAATAATTTATTTTTTGAGGTTTTTACACCAGTGTTACTTGGAAAATATTCTTGTGCAGATATAGTTGATATACACATGAATAACAGTAGTAAGAGTGTTTTTTTCATTGAATAATTGATTGTTTATTGGCTAAAGATATTTGATTAATATTGAGAAATGTTTGTTTTAACAAAATATTAGGATTTTTTGATTTTAAATCCAGTCCATTTCATAGACGGTAATACAAGTTTTCCAATTTTTTGATGTCCTGATAACCAAGCAGTATTTTTATCTACAAACTGAATAGTGTAATACGAATCGTTACTAACTTTTGCCCAAGTATGTCCGCCATCGTTAGAAAATGAAACCCCGGTTTTACCTACAGCAAAAACTTCCTTTCCGTTGGTATCAGGTACATATTGTGCGCAACTTTTATAATTCGGATTTTGATTATCGGCAATTAACGTCCATGTTTTTCCTCCATCAGAAGTTATGGCTTTATTTGCACAATTGTCGTTTGGTTTTGCATAATTTCCACCAATGGCAATTCCGTTATTTTCATCGTAAAAATCGATAGAATAAATTCCTTGTGGTCCATCACCTTGAATAATAGGTGTGTTATAAACATCCCAAGTTTGTCCGAAATCAGATGATTTTAAAATTCGAGCTTTTGTGCCACCAGAAGCAATCCAAACTGTACTGTTGATTACTTTTATATTGGTATTACTTGCAGCAAAAAAAGCTTCACCTTCCTCGAAAGCCGGTAGTTTTTCACAAGGAAGTTTTGTCCAAGTATTTCCGCCATCCGAAGTTAAAATAATTGAAGGGCAGTTTTCTGTTGGATCACCAACTGCGATTCCGTGCTTACCATCTGAAAAGAATTTCATACTGTCGTAAAATACTTTTTCATGCGTTTCGGTATACACTATTTGTTTGTTGTTATTATTGATTTTATACAGCAATGCTGGATTGCCTATTGATAAAGCAAAAGTTCCGTTAATGTTGGTAGCGATGCTTCTAAAATGCGGAATAATAGAGTCTTGATATTTTAAGTTGATAGTTTTCCAGGTTTTTCCACCGTCTTTGGTTGTGCTAATATCGCCTTTTGAACCTGCAAAAATCATATGATTTTTATCAATTGCTTTTATGGTACGAATACTTGTGCTATCCTTTTTAAACTCCTGAATGTTAATTTTTTCAATGGTTCTGGGTTGATATTCTTTTTTGCAAGAAAAAGAAATTAAAACGACTATAATTAAAAGCGAAAATTGTTTCATTTTTTGATATTTTTACAGAACTAAAAATAGGTAAATCAAATTAGAATAATGAAAAAAGCATTGGTAATTTCTGGCGGAGGAAGTAAAGGCGCATTTGCAGGTGGTGTTGCACAATATTTGATGAAGACAAAAAAGAAAGAATACGACATGTTTTTAGGTACTTCAACTGGTAGTTTAATGGTGTCGCACTTGGCTTTAGGTATGGTTGATGAGTTAAAGGAACTGTACACATCAGTAAATCAAAAAGCTATTTTTAGTAACAGTCCGTTTAAGGTAAAATCGGTTCATGGTGAAAAGGTGATTTCTGTTAGGCATACAAACACACTTTGGAACTTTATAAACGGGCGAAAAACTTTTGGAGAGAGTAAAAACCTAAGGAAACTTATTAGAAAGAATATTACTGAAGAAATGTTCTTTAATATTATTAAGAATGAAACAGAAGTAGTAGTTACCGTTTCTAATTTATCTACCAATAAAATTGAATACAAAACTGATAATTATTATCAAGGTCATTTTACTTATTAAATTTAACACCTCTAATTGAGTTTAAAAGTAATCCAATAGTTGTACCATTATGTAAAATGGCAGTTACAATTGGTGAAAAAGCGGTTGTAACCGGTTCTGTCAAAGCTGACGAAGTTCGGGTTTGCGGGATGGTAAGCGGACAGCTAAATGCTGATACAATTACTTTGGCAAGCACTGCAAAGGTTGTTGGTGATATTCTACATAAATCAATTGCGATAGAAGCTGGCGCGCAGGTCGAAGGCCAATTCAGACGCATCTCTGATAAACCTGAACAATCATCAAAACCTTCTGTTAGCTCTCTTCCTGAAGCTACAACTGCAAAGATTACACCGCCAACAAATGTGAATAGTGGTCCTGTAAGTGCTGTTGATGGCGGAGCATCGGTATCTTCATCTGCTCAATCCTCGACAGCTTCCTCATCTAGTAATGGATCCGGTGTTATTCCTGCTGCGGCGCCTTTGAGTGAAGTTAAGTCAGAAGATAAAAAGGAAGAAAAGAAATCAAGTATATATGGTGCCTCTTCCTCATGGAATAACTCTAACTAACTCTCTAGACATATTTTAAAAGTTGAAGGGTCAACGTTCCCCCCGGACAGGGTAAGAGCGATGGCCTTTTTCTTTGTTGGTAGCTTGTTATGCAGTACTGCTGCCAAAGCAACCGCACCACCAGGTTCGACAACAAGTTTAAGTGTTTTAAAGGCAAATTTAACTGCTGCTTTTACCTCTTGATCTGTAACAACAAGACCTTCTTCCAATAACTCACTGCAAAGCGAAAAGGGTATTTTACCGGGAGTAGGGGTTAAAACTGCATCACAAATAGATCTGGCCTTGGGATCATTGCTCAAACGCTTTCCTGCTTCCAAGGATCTGGACATATCGTCAAATCCCAGGGGTTCAGCAGAATAAATTTTGGTGCTTTTGGATTTCTCTTTAACCGCAAGAGCAATACCGGATGTCAAACCTCCACCACCAAAGCAAGAAACCATGGCGTCTAGAATAACGCCTTTATCTGATAATTGCTCAATAATCTCTGTGCCGCATGTACCTTGGCCCGCAATAATAAGGGGGTGATCATAAGGGGGGATTAACAGGGCACCTGTGGAATTTATAATCTCAGCACCAATTGCTTCCCGATCTTCATTGAAGCGATCATAAAGGATAACCCTTGCCCCATAAGAACGCGTATTTTCTATTTTAATTTCAGGGGCATCACTTGGCATTATTATTGTGGCTTTGGCGTTAAGTAACTTGGATGCATAAGCTACGCCTTGGGCATGGTTTCCAGATGAAAATGTTAGTAGACCCTGTTCTTTTTGCTTCTTAGATAACGTGCAGATGAAATTATACGCTCCCCTGAATTTGAAGGAGCCCGTATGTTGAAGAACTTCAGCTTTTAGAAAAATGCGCCCGCCAGTTATATGGTTTAACTCGGCATTTTCTATAAGCGGTGTATAGATTGCCTTTTCGTACAGGTTCTCTCGGGCCTTACAAATATGGTTGTAAGTTGGAAGTTCTATCGATGACATTGTCAGTAATTCCAAATAAATATTAGGTGTTGGGCTGATAGAGTTGCTTTAGTTCGGAAAGGCTATCAATTATAAATTCAGGCCTGCCGGGTAAAACTTCTGGCGGTCGCTTGAAGCGATTGATCCATGCCACTCTGAATCCAAAATAATTTGCTCCGGCGACATCCCAAGCATTTGCAGAAACAAACAGTATCTCATCAGGCTGACACTCCACGTAATCAGTTGCCAATTTATATACTTGTGGGCTCGGTTTATAGATATGCACATCATCAATTGAAATCGCTTTATTAAGAAGCGGTTTGAGGCCAGAACTTTTCAAAGATTTATCCAGCATTTCCTGAGACCCGTTACTCAGCACAAGTGTAGTGTATTTATACTTATTTATTTCTTTTAAAGTACTTAGAGCATCTTGATAAGCTGTTAACTCAAGATATAAAGACATCAATCGCGCATGCAAATCTTGATCTTCCATATCGTGATATTTCAGTGCATATGTGAGGGCGTCTGAGGTTACTGTCCAAAAATCACTATGTGCTTCCATCAGGCTACGGAGCCAGGAATATTCCAATTGTTTTGTGCGCCAGATATCTGAAATGCTTTGTGCTTCAGGTCCAAGTTCTTCCGATAATTTATGCACTGCTGAATGTACGTCTAGCAGGGTACCGTATGCATCAAATACGAATGCCTTGATGTCTGGATTTGTCATGTCAGATAACCGTAAGAGAATGAATGCAGAAAAGCCTTAAGCGTATTTTATCATGTCTAGGCTAAGGAAATTTGTGGATTTTAGTAACAGATCCTAGGATTAATGGGAAAAACAGCGGTTCTTAGCCACCAGAGTTTGTGTGTCCCCACAAAGAAAAAGGAAGATTGCCCGTAATTGCCGTATTTGTCTGTTCTAATTTGTTGCGGTACATGACGTGGCTTTCCAGAATTCTTTGGACGTAGTTTCTGGTTTCATTAAAGGGGATTTGTTCCATCCAGTCGATAATGTTGACATTTGCATGTCTGGGGTCTCCGTAATCTTTAACCCATTTACGAACGCGGTGAGGACCCGCATTGTAGCCCGCTAGTGCCATAACATACGATCCATCAAATGATCCTATCAAGTCAGATAAGTAGGCCGTGCCAAGTTGTATGTTATAAGTGGGATCATCTGTTAGCTGGCGCTTTTTATAGGATAGCTTTTCCTTTTTTGCGACAGATTTAGCTGTGGCGGGCATAAGTTGCATTAAGCCCCGTGCACCTGCATGGCTGATTGCTTTGTGATTAAATTCACTTTCTTGTCTGATGAGCGCTAAAACAAGCGCAGGATCTGCATGAGAATCTTTAATTGTATCAATTTGCATCTCTGGATATAGGAGATCTGGCAAAAGGATCCCCTTTTGTCGGGCAGATTTAGCTGTTCTCAAGGCAATATTTGGGTGAGAAACTTTGTTTGCCAATTCTGCGGCCAGTATATGATCTTCGTCAGTCTGTGCATCCAGACGTAAACGAGTCAAAAAGGTTATGACCAATTTATCTTGATCTAGTTGATCCAGAAGTTTTATTGCGCGAACAATTTTCTTGTCATTAAATATGCCTTGTTGGACGGGCTCTATTTTCTTGGTTGAATCGTGTATGACAGGTTCTTGACCAAGCTCATAGTTTGCTTGTTGTCCATAAAAAGTTGTTTGATATTTTGCAGCTAGGCTGTACCAACGAGTTGCCCAATCATCATGCCCGATGTCTTTTGCAGCTCGACCCGCCCAATAAGATGCTCTTGCTTTACTGATCGGAGATTTAACACCATTATAAAGTTGGTGAAAATGTGTATAAGCCCTGCGGGGCATGGACAATTTTCTGAGAGCTATCCAACCAGAAAGAAATTCACCTTCGGCAAAGCCAACGCCTTGCGTAAGGCCATGTCCGGAAGCAATACGATATGCTTTTTCATAATCTTTTTGTACAAGAACCTTTCTTGCTGCCCAATGCCGGATAGGCCACCATTTCTCGGCTTGTCTTGCTGTCGGTATCGGTGGATCAAGCAGCTCTATTGTTTCTTGGTTCCTGTCGGCTTTTAATCTCCATCTGGCGCGGGCGTAGATCAAGGAAGGATCATTTTTCAACTTTGTTGAAACTCGGTTGATCAAACCATCTACATTTCCTTTTCCTGTAAGCAAGGCGATTCTTGCTTTCCCAAGATTTTTATAATCGCTGGGCACACGGGATAACTGTCGTTGAGCAGCAACAAAATGTTTGTTCCAAATCAAGATATCAAGTCGATCAATGTGGTCCTGCGTCGTAATTAATGATTTGTATTGATTTATAAATTTTTTTTCGTCTGTTTTTCCTAAATATTGCTGTATCCAGAAATTTTTGACAGTGCTTTCCAGTTTTTCGTTTTGGCCTGTTGCTTTAAGTGAAGAGGTATATCTGGTTAGTCCGTAATAGCTTCTAGGCGCTTTGTCTTTGAACCAGGTTAGGATCTGTTGATCAGAAAACGAATCAGGAAGAACCTTTTCTGCGTTACGCGTCAGTTTTGCTTGTCGTGGCCAATTCAAAGGTTCGTCTGTAAATTTAGCAAGAGCTTCAAAATCTCGCGTAGCGCCGTCATTTGAATAGATCATCCAAAGGGCAATATCCCGCATAAGAGAATTTTGAATTTTTTTAGCTTGTGCTTGGGCGCGCGTGTATTGCTTTTGAGTGACGTGTTGAGCAACCGACTTAAAGGCTGCTTTATCGGTCATAAAATCTTTTGTCGTTGCCGCTGTATTTGCTTCAGCATCCCGGATTAATGGAGACATTTGAAATGCATAGGGCGTATCCTGTAGCACATCAATACTTCCTAGAATCCCGATGATCCCGATTATTTTTAATGATTTTTTTTTCCGAAGCCGGCGCGTAAATTCAAACATGATCAAACCTTAACAGTCACTCGCGGTTGTGACCACAAAAGGATGATCACAAAATAGACAGCCGCGATTCTATTCTTAAATTTGGCGTTAAATTCGCAAATATTTAACAAGGATATCCCTAAACTATTAAAGAAATAACACCGAAGCCTTTATTTGGCCTTTTCGCAATGCAAATCTGTCGCTATTCTCCGCCATTCATTAAGGCATTCGGCCCTTTTGACAACGCAACGATGATATTTTGAGGTATCGCTATGACCGGCCCGCTTTTTAGAGGCTCTTTTCCTGCTCTCGCAACACCCATGCTCGAAAATGGTGATGTTGACGAGAAACGGTTTCAGAACTTCGTACAGTGGCAGATCGATCAAGGGAGCCACGCGGTATGCCCCGTCGGAACTACGGGGGAATCGCCAACCCTAGGTCACGACGAACATAAACGTGTAACAGAACTCTGTCTTGAAGTTGCAAAGGGCAAGGTGCCAGTTATTGCTGGTGCCGGTTCAAACTCTACACGTGAAGCCATTGATTTCACCCGCCACGCTCAAGAAGTAGGCGCTGATGCTGCTCTTGTTGTAACCCCTTATTACAACAAGCCTTCTCAAGAAGGGCTTTATCAACACTTTAAGGCTATTCACGACAATACGGATATACCGATCATCCTTTACGATGTACCTGGTCGCAGTATTGTGAATATTGATGTCGACACAGTTAAACGGCTTTCCGAATTGCCGCGTATTCAGGGTATCAAAGATGCTACTGCAGACTTGGCATTGCCTGTAAGAACTCGTTTAGCCTGCGGTGATGACTTCACATTGTTGAGTGGTGAAGATGCGACAATCGTGCCTTTCCTTTCTCTTGGTGGTCATGGATGCATTTCTGTGACGGCGAATATTGCCCCAAAACTTTGCTCGGAATTACATGAAGCATGGTGGGCTGGTGATTATGAGAAGGTAAGCAAGATTAATGATATTCTAACACCTCTGCATGAAGTGTTGTTTATTGAATCAAGTCCGGGGCCTGTGAAATATGGTATGCATCTTTTGGGGTGGGGAGCTAATCGGTTACGCTTGCCACTTCTTGCCGTAAGCAAAGAGACTGAAGATCGTGTTCGTGCTGCTATGGTGCATGCAGGATTAATCGACGGTTAGATAGATGGCTAAGTCAAAAAAGAAAAGCACTTCTTCTGGTAAGGGAAATACGGTCGCGGTTAACCGCCGCGCCCGTTATGACTATAATATTGAGGACACCCTGGAAGCTGGTCTGGTTCTGACTGGAACAGAGGTAAAGTCCCTGCGTACAGGTAAGGCGTCGATACAAGAGGCCTATGCCAGCGAAGAAGATGGCGAGTTCTTTTTGATCAATGCGAATATACCTGTTTACGAAGCCGCTAACCGTTTTAATCACGAGCCGAAACGACATCGTAAATTGCTTGTTCATCGCAAAGAACTCGCAAAGTTGATCGGTATGTGTCGGCGAGACGGGTACACAATTGTGCCGATGTCTCTCTATTTTAACGACAGGGGGATTGCCAAAATCAATCTTGGTTTTGCCCGTGGTAAAAAAGCGGTTGATAAGCGTCACACAGAAAAAGAGAGAGATTGGAAGCGTCAACAATCTCGTATTCTAAAAGATCGCGGATAAAAGTTTCTGTTTTCTGTCTCATAAAAAAAAGAGCCACCCGGTAAATTGGGTGGCTCTTTTTTTTGGGGAGTTAACAAGGTGAAGCATTAATCTCTATCATCGACTTCATCATAATCATCGTCATCGTCGTAATATTCATCATCATAGTCATCTTCATCAGCGGGCTGCTGATCCAGTGCCTGAATGGGCGTCGGGGGCGTCGGGCGATTATGATCAGAAACTTTGCGGCCAACTTCGCTTTTGAGCTCAATTAAGTCGAGGAAGATATCTGCTTGGCGTCGAAGTTCATCAGCTATCATAGATGGTTGACTGCGGACGGTAGAGACAACAGTTACCTTAACGCCTTTTCGTTGAACGGCTTCGATAAGGCGGCGGAAATCACCGTCTCCGGAAAACAGAACAATGTGTTCAATATGCTCAGACATTTCCATGACATCAATTGCCAGTTCAATGTCCATATTTCCTTTGATCTTTTTACGACCAGCAGCGTCGGTAAACTCTTTGGCTGGCTTTGTCACCATGGTGTACCCATTGTAGTCCAGCCAATCGACGAGGGGACGTATCGGTGAGTATTCCTGATCTTCAATGAGTGCAGTGTAATAAAAGGCGCGTACTAAACTACATTGCTCAGCGAACAACGACAAAAGCCTTTTGTAATCAATATCAAATCCCAGTGCACGCGCGGTGGCATATAAGTTCGACCCGTCAATAAATAAGGCTACGCGTTCCTGAGGATAAAATTGCATTTTTAAATCCTTAAAAAAATATATTTAAAAAATGTCCAGAATATAAATTAACGATGATAAATACCGAGATATTTTTTTAGTAACAGATCTCGTGAAGTTATATTCTTTTCTTATTGATACGAGCTTACTCTTTTTTGTTCATCTATCAATAATCAAATTAAAGTAAAAATACATTAAAAGGTAATTAAAATTATTATTTTAGCTATTTTTTTTAGTTATAAATACGACCTTCTAATTTTACAGGAATTACCCCGCTGATTACACTTTCCGATTGTGGGTAACTTGGCCAAGCTATTATCAATTCTGTATTAAGTTTGGTGTCGATGTGATATTGAACTAATAAGTCAGAATGAAAATCGTTAAGGTAGTAACCAAGTGATCATTATTGCAATAGGGGCCAACCTCAAGAGTCCTAAGTATGGCCTTCCTATGCAAAC
>NZ_CAKZMP010000321.1 GCF_937128705.1 uncultured Kiloniella sp.
GTGTAAATGTTAGAATTATCATTTATTGAGAGAAATACAGCTTATTAGGAGAACACCTTGTCATTTCTTTTATCTCGAAAATCCATCGTCACTCAATGGATGGTAGACCCTGCCCCAAGCAAAGAAGACATCAACTATATGCTTCGCGCCGCCGTCACAGCGCCTGATCACGGATGGCTTCGCCCATGGCGTTTTATCGTTATAGAAGATGAAGCAAGAAATAAATTATCTGACTTGTTTGTTGAATCTCTCAAGAAAAGAAATCCAGAAGCAACAGCAGAACAATTGGAAAAAGAAGGCAGCCGCCCCAAATTAGCCCCGTTGGTGATTGTTGTCTGTTCTGTCATGACAGATGAAAAACCCGGGGTACCAAAAAACGAACGCATTCTCTCAGCTGGCGCCGCAGCACAAAACATTATGCTTGCCGCTCATGAACGGAACTACGGGGCAATCTGGTTGACCGGGAATGCTGCATATGACCAAAATGTAAAGGCAGGCCTCGGCTTGGCAGACAATATGGATATCATAGGCTTCCTCTATGTCGGCAGTGTTGAGCGAGATGTAAAAGAACGTAAACGCCCAGACCCAGAAGACTTCACCACTTACTGGAAATAGAAAATCAAAAATCAACCCGAAGATTTTTTAACAAATCCCCCGATTAATTTCGAGGGATTTTTGTATCAGGAGCGTTATAGGCTTTTTACATAAACTAGAAGCCCGAGGCCCCCGGCCGAGATTATTGCTAAGAGAAGAAGTAATACCCAAAGACTAGGGCCACTTTTTTTGACTGGCTTCTGTTCTGTTTTTTTACGAGGTCGTTTTTTTAAAGACTGACGTTCAGACCGATCAACTTTCGTTGCTGGTTGACGCGCTTTAGCGGCCCGATTATCGCGATCAGCAACAGTCGTTTCAAAAATAACCCGTTCGCGGCTAGAATTACTATTTTCATCATACGTTTCCTGCACAACCCTTACAGCAGAGAAACGTTTGGAATCATACAGCCTTTTCGCTGTAGACAGCGCCATATCTTTATCATCAAGGACACACTCCAGTACCCACCGATTATTCTGATATGTATCAACTTCGAAAGAAACAGCCTGAGACATCGTGGCTTTAATCCCTATTTGTTCATCACTTTTCGGCAATTGGCACCGCCAAAGAGCGCATCAACAAATTCATCATCAGAAGACAAAGGCATTAAAGTGCTTCGATAAAGAAGCTTATCCCCCCCGTCTGTGCACTCACCTCCGACGCTGACAGGCACCCCCAATTCTAGAACTCTGGGCATAAAACGGGTCGCTTGCTTAACTAAACTTTCATCAGGGCTAGCACTTACTTCTTTTCCCACTAAAGGCGAGCGATCATTCGGCCAGATTAAAGATCCAATATGATGAAAAGTTGCACTTTCTTCTTCATCGCCCAGCAAAATTAAAAAGCACCAATCCCAGTCATCTCCCAATTCAGAAGCCTTAATATCATCCAAACTCGGCATTTTCCGACCGTCTTTCTTCTTCTCCCAATAATCAAGCAAACGGAAAACCAGACGCCGTTCGATACCTTTATATTCTGCCATTTAAGACAACCTTTTGATTTCATGACATATTCGCACTACTTTAAGTAACACCAAAATGGTAAACAAATAGTCAAGCATCAATCTTTTGCTATTAATCTTTTGGAATGTTCGGCAGAAGTTTATCTCAAACAACGTCTGTCTCTCTTGAATTCATATTGCCTAGGTATCCATGATCACTTACAACGGACACAGATTAAATTTGACATATTCAAGCTGGTATTATGACTGAAAATCCAACAATTAGTATTATTGGCCTAGGCTATGTTGGCCTTCCGCTAGCAGTCCATTTAGCAAAACATTATAAAGTTACTGGCTTTGATATAAATCAAAGCCGTATAAATGAACTGAGAGAAGGCGTTGACCGCACCGGCGAAATCGAAATATCCGATTTACGAAACTCAACACTTCATCTAACAAGTGACAAAGCGGAACTCAGTGGACACAACGTTCATATCGTAACGGTTCCAACACCAGTCGATGAGAATAATACACCGGACCTTACCCCGGTAAAAAAAGCATCTGAAACAGTGAGCTGTTTCTTAAAAAAAGGGGATATTGTTGTTTATGAAAGTACGGTGTACCCCGGTGTAACAGAAGACATTTGTGGTCCTATTCTCGCCAATGGATCAGGCTTGGAATGTGGCAAAGACTTCTTTCTTGGTTATTCCCCAGAGAGAATCAACCCTGGGGATAAAGTACATACCGTAGATAACATCACAAAAGTTGTTGCCGGTCAGACCCCGGAAGTCGCACAATTACTGAAAAGTATTTATGGCACAATGAACGGCGATAGAATCTTTTTAGCAAAGAATATTAAAACGGCCGAAGCTGCAAAAGTAATTGAAAATGCTCAAAGAGATATCAACATCGCCTTCGTCAATGAAATCGCGATTATTTTCCAGAAGCTTGGTATTTCAGTTTATGATGTTTTAGAGGCTGCGGGCACAAAGTGGAATTTCTTGAACTTCCAACCTGGTCTTGTTGGGGGACACTGTATCGGTGTGGACCCTTACTATCTCGCTCATTGTGCAACAACAACAGGGCATGACCCAAAGGTCATATTATCAGGCCGATCAACAAATGAAGCAATGAGCAAAGCTGTAAGTAATGCCATTCACAACACAATACTCGCCAGAGATCCAAGTACGCATCAGCCGCGTACTCTTATTCTCGGGTTAACGTTCAAAGAAGACGTACCAGACTTAAGAAACACAAAAATAATCGATATTGTTCAGGACTTAAAAGAACTGGGACACAGAGTAGATGTCCACGATTCAATGGCTGATCCTCTAGAAGCTAAAGAGTTCTTTGACATTGAACTGAAATCGTCTCTTGAAACAGATGAACCTTATGACTGTGTCATTGGGGCGGTTCCTCATAGTGGTTACAAAGAACTGACAAACACCAATATCCAGCAAATCATAAAGCCAGCAGGCTTAATTGCTGACATGAAGGGAATGTGGAGAGACCGTCGCTTCGATAACGGCTACGGCTACTGGTGTCTCTAAGTTAGATATTAGAAACGCCAGTAGAGCAAACATTCAGCACAGAGACATAAAGCTATTGATCATACGCGCCACAGCGCGCCATGACGGGAAGCTATTCATCATGTACGCCATGACGGGAAATCTTTATGTCTCTATGTAACCACACTGACATTACAAGACCAAGCCCTACCATAACCGTTAACATGACTGTTCCACCATATGATATTAAGGGTAATGGAACACCAACGACGGGTACCAGTCCCATAATCATAGCTATGTTGATGAAAACGTATAGGAAGAGGTTAAAGGTTAGGCCAATCGCCAACAGCCGACCAAACTGATTTCTCGCACGCAGTGAAATCGCCAGACCATAAACCATCAAAAGAACGTATAAGCCTAACAGAACAAGCCCGCCCACCAGACCAAACTCTTCCGCAAGCATGGTAAAGATAAAGTCGGTTTGCTTTTCTGGTAAGAAATTTAGATGGCTTTGCGATCCTTGAAGAAAGCCCTTACCAAACACACCACCAGATCCAAAAGCGATCTTCGATTGATGAATATGGTATCCAGTTCCAAGAGGATCCTGCTCGGGATTAAGAAAGATCAAAACCCGGTTTTTTTGATAGGTGTGTAAAAATTGCCACCCAATCGGGATCGCGGCAAGTCCCGATAAGACAACTATTGCAAACTTCCAAAGACGAACGCCAGCACAAAAGAAAACCGCCCCTGATGCCATCACGAGCATACCGGTCGTCCCCAAATCAGGTTGTCGCAGAACAAGTACAGAAGGGGCAATAACCATCGCCAAAGGAATAATCAGGAAGGAAATTCGTCCGATATCTTCTTGTGATACACCATGGAAATATCGGGCAAGCGCAAAGACAATAGCGACCTTCATCAACTCTGATGGTTGTAACTGAATAAACTTCAGATCAATCCATCTCTGAGCTCCCATTCCGATGCTCCCCATGACCTCAACACCGACAAGAAGTATCAAAGCGCCAAAATAAAAAAGATAACTAACGCGAAACCAAAACCTTATATCCACGAGAGCAACGACAATCATAAAAACAAAGCCTAGCGCGAAGCGGATCGCCTGCCGTGACGCCCAGGGATCAAAGCTTGCGTTAGCAGCAGAATAGAGCATCCCCAAACCAATAGAGGCAATCATACAGATGAGAATAATCATCCCCCAATTTAATTGCCATAATTTCTGACCAAGAGTTATTTCGGGATTATGTCGGCCTAGGTAATGTGGTTGCTGTCCCATAGTTACACCTCATCAGCCGTATTGGTCGCTTCAGCCGTATGCTGCAAAGGAACAGCTGGCGTATTAGCCGGATCACGCCTTTGTGTCTCCCGCAAGATATCTCTGGCAATCGGGGCAGCACTTTTCGATCCGCTACCGTGCTCAACAACAACGGCACAAGCATAACGAGGATTATCAACTGGTGCATAAGCAACAAACAGCCCATGATCTCGACGTCGCCAAGGTAAATCTTCGTTCTTGAAAACACCCGCCTGTCGTTCCGCCAGAGTAATTCTGCGTACTTGCGCAGTTCCGGTTTTACCAGCCAACTCCCAGCCTTCATCTTTAATACGATATTTATAAGCCGTGCCACGAGGATTGTTCGAAACAGCATCCATCCCTTGAAAAATCATTTTCATATGCTCTGAGGGAATACCCAAGTCCTCAAACTCAGGAACAGGATAAGCAACAGTTTTCTCGCCTTCTCTATAACCTCGTGCGAGACGGGGAATTACTTTTTTACCGCCAGCAGCGATCCGGGCGACCATAACCCCTAATTGAAGAGGTGTTGCGAGAACAAACCCCTGCCCAATAGAAGTTACAAGCGTTTCTCCACCCTGCCATGGCTCGCCGATATTTGCCTCTTTCCAAGCTTTGGTCGGAATAACGCCCGAGCGTTCACCAGGGAGATCAATACCTACCTTTTCTCCTAGACCAAATTTGTTTGCCATTTCTGCGATCTTATCAACGCCAATACGGCGGGCAACATCGTAAAAATATACATCGCAGGAATGTTGTAATCCTTCGATCATATTAACATTGCCGTGACCACCACGCTTCCAACAATGGAACCTTGCATTTCCGAGTTTCATAAAGCCGGGACAATAGGCCGTATGACTTAAAGCACCGATACCTTCTTTCATTGCAGCTAAAGCCACAATCATTTTAAAGGTTGATCCCGGAGCATAGGTGCCTGAAATCGCCTTATTTGACAGCGGCGTATACGGATTGTTAATCAGCCCATTCCACTGCTTGCTGCTAAGACCAAGATTAAAAGCGCTTGGATCGTACCCCGGCACAGAGCCCATCGCGAGTACATCCCCATTTTGAATATCAATCACAACACTTGCTGCAGACAACTCACTCATTAGTCGCTGCTGAACAAAAGTTTGCAGCCCAGCATCAACAGTCAGGATCATCTCACGACCACTACCGCCTTCATTCCTGGCGAGTTCTCGTATTACGCGACCATAAGCATTCACCTCAAATTCACTGGTGCCTGCCTGCCCACGCATATCGTTATCATGATATTTTTCAATGCCGCTTTTACCAATTCTAAAGCCAGGCAGCTCAAGCAACGGATCTCCTGTTAACTCTTTTTCAGAGACTGCCGCCACATATCCAAGAATATGAGACATATCTGCCCCATATGGATAGAAACGAGTTTCTCCAACTTCAATGCTAGCCCCAGGTAAATCGGCAGAATTCACTTCGATACTACTGACCTGATCCCAACTCAGATTATCTTTTACTGTAACAGGTACAAAGCCTCTTTTACGTTTCACATCCCTTAGAATACGTTTGTAATCATGCTCAGAAAGTTTGATTAGCTTGGCGAGAGCATCCAAGGTTGCCATAAGATCAGGCGTTTGTTCTTTGACGACAACAACTCTGAAATTTTGCTGATTATTTGCAACTTCAACACCGAAACGATCAAGGATATTGCCGCGTCTAGGGGGAAGTAAGCGTAAATTTACACGATTATCTTCAGCAAGGGTTTTATACTTTTCGGCCTCGATAACCTGTAAATAATACATACGGCCAACAAGGGCAGATAATAATGCAGCCTTTCCGCAAGAAAGCATCAGTATTCTACGTGTAAAACCTTTATGACGGTCCTGGTCTTCGTGAACCATCGGCATAAATAATTCCTAATCCTTGAGTAACGTTCGCTGAATCAAGGCAAAAATCCATGAAAAAGCAGGGTAGACAGCAACTGTTGTCAGGTTTTGAAAAATAACTGGTCTATAATCAGGAATACCCGGTTCCAATAAGTATATTAAGACCCACTGAAATAGAAAAGCCAAACTGGAGAGAATAAAGAAATTAATCCAAAGCGCAGAAAATGATGCACCGGCAAGAAACTTACGCTGCCCATTTAATGCCAAACAAAACAACAAAAGAATTAAAGCTCCAACACCCAACAAAATACCGGATAACAGATCATGAATAAAAGCTAGCCCAAAAACAGCCCATATCGGCATCAAATCAGGCCGGTATAATGTCCAATAAAATACCGATATCAGCAAGACAGAAGGAACAACCTCTGCCAAGTTTGGAATGCGTAAGGGAACTAGAAATAAAACTGAGAGTAAAAGCGTAATCGTGAAAGGACAGGCAGATCGCGCAAGTCCGTCAATACGTTGCCAAAAGGTTGGGTTCACTTTTGTCTCTCGGCCCCGCTTTCCGAGTACAGGATATCTAGGTTCTGCTTCAGTCTATAATCTTCAAGACGAAGAAACTCCAAACGCCCCCAATCGGCATAAGGCCTCACTTTAATCGAAACATCCGTCAAAGAGTGGACGACGCCAACAGGCAAACCCGTAACAAAACCACCACCTTGACCGGAGGTGTATATCGCATCCCCAACTTTAACTTCCGTTCCTTCATCCAAGTACAACAAAGATGGCGAAGGAGAGTTATCCCCAGCTAAAATGGCCCGGGATCTAGAAGATCCAACGAAAACGGGAATACGGCTGCTCAAATCAGTTAACAAAATAACACGTGAAGAATGACGCCCCACCTCTGCCACACGTCCAGCTAGACCGAGACCTGTCATCGCTGCTTGACCTTTGGTTACGCCATCTAGGCTGCCAGCGTTAACAACGACAGAACGGACAAAAGAGCCACCCTGATCAGCAACGACCATCGCCGTCGTTATATTTGGCGCCCGTGTCGGTGCAAGATTTAACATCCCTCGTAGAGATGCGTTTTCACCCTGCAATTTAGCAGCTGTGATTTGCCAACGTCGTAAATTTTCATTCTGACGACGTAGTTCTTCATTTTCAGATTTTAGCGCCACATAATTTTGAGCAGTTTCAATCGTATCACTTATCATAACAACAGGACGATTGGCGATTTCCATCAAGGGAGATACGCCGTCGACAACCGCTGTACGGACGCGTTCAACGCCAACATTCCCTGTTTTTGCCATAATTATCAATGCTATAGCAACAACAATCAAAACAGCATACGCAGAACCATGAAGCCACGCCTGAACAGGCGTCGTCACATGACTAATGACTCCGATCCTCTTATTCAAGTCCTGCTCCTGTTACATTCAACATGAGATAATTGCCACAAACCTTTGAAACTATTCTATATACTATACACCAAAAAGTTAAAAAATAACTTTTAAAATAATAAAAGTATCAAATAATTTCAAATTTAGTTTAATACATCTGAATGAGAACGTGCTGAAGCGTTTTCCAATCTTCGAGGCAGCGCCCCGTTCCCATGGCTACACAGCTAAGAGGATCGTCTGCAATGGACACAGGCAGACCAGTAGAGGCACGTAGAACATAATCAAGATTACGCAATAATCCGCCGCCACCTGTCAAGACAATGCCCTTATCTACGATATCAGCAGCAAGTTCCGGCGCTGTATGCTCAAGAGCAACCTTAACAGCCTCAACAATACCACCTACAGGCTCGGCAAGAGCCTCAGCAATCTGGCGTTCTGATATGATCAACTCTTTAGGAACACCGTTCATTAGATCACGGCCTTTGATTTCCATTGTCATGCCTTCGCCATCTTCTGGCGGGCAAGCTGATCCAATTTCCTTTTTGATACGTTCAGCTGATGCTTCACCAACAAGGAGGTTATGGTTACGACGAATATAAGCAATAATAGCTTCATCCATTTTGTCGCCACCAACACGAACAGACCTTGAATAAACAATTCCACCAAGAGATAGAACAGCAACTTCCGTTGTACCACCACCAATATCAACGACCATAGAACCCGTTGGCTCTGTCACAGGCAATCCAGCACCAATCGCAGCAGCCATTGGCTCTTCGACAAGGTGAACTTCACGAGCACCAGCAGATTCAGCAGATTCCTGAATGGCACGACGCTCAACCGCTGTAGAACCAAAAGGAACACAGACAACAATTCTTGGGCGGGCAAATGAACGGCGGCCATGCACTTTGTGTATAAAGTGCTTAATCATTTCTTCTGCGACATCAAAGTCAGCAATAACACCATCGCGCAATGGCCTAATAGCTTGGATGTTACCTGGTGTACGACCAAGCATTAACTTGGCTTCATCACCAACAGCAAGAACTTGTTTCTTGCCTTTTTTCTCACCAATTGCAACCACTGAAGGTTCGTTGAGGACAATGCCCCGTCCCTTCACATATACCAAGGTGTTGGCGGTACCGAGGTCAATGGCCATATCGGTAGAAAACATGCCAAACAAAGAGACCATGAATTAGCTATCCCTAATTTACAAACGTCATACACAATAATGCGAGGGATACTCTTGCAAAACCTATCTTGCAAGGCACGACCCCGTAATGTTTGGAGAAAGTCACAAAATTCCCCCCGAAACAGAATGTCCCGATGGTCGGGTACAATAACACTTTTCACACTTTGTGAAAGGTCGAAAATCGCAGTTTCGTTACTCTTTCGCGATTTCCTTGTTATCACCACGTTTTTGGACCTATTCCCCCACAGGCATATGGTGCAAACAAAGAGCTTTAAAGATGGTTAACAAAATGCATCAAACACAAAAAAGGCAGGATAAACCCGCCTTTTTTTTATAAAACCTAAAGAAAATTAGTTCTTTTCTTTATCAACAAGCTTGTTAGCACCGATCCAAGGCATCATCGCACGTAGGCGAGAACCAACCTCTTCGATTGGATGCTCAGCATTTAGGCCGCGTGTTGCTTTAAGCTCAGGTTGACCAGCTTGGTAATCCAAGACAAATTTCTGTACGAAACGACCGGACTGAATGTCAGCAAGAACACGCTTCATTTCAGCTTTTGTTTCGTCAGTGATGATGCGAGGACCAGTTACATAGTCACCAAATTCCGCAGTATTAGAGATGGAATAACGCATGTTCGCCATACCACCTTCGTACATCAGATCCACAATCAGCTTCACTTCGTGCAAGCACTCAAAGTAAGCCATTTCAGGCGCATAACCCGCTTCGGTCAATGTCTCGAAACCAGCTTTGATCAGGTCACAAAGACCGCCACAAAGAACAACCTGCTCACCAAAGAGATCAGTTTCACATTCTTCACGGAAAGTCGTTTCGATAACACCAGAACGACCACCACCGATAGCAGAAGCATAAGAAAGCGCGATTTCCTGCGCATTACCAGAAGCGTTCTGATGAACAGCGATCAAACATGGAACACCGCCACCTTTGAGGTATTCGCTACGTACAGTGTGACCCGGACCTTTAGGTGCGATCATGAAAACATCAAGATCAGCACGTGGTTCAATCAGCTTGAAGTGAACATTCAAACCGTGAGCAAAGACGATTGCGGCACCTTCTTTGAGGTTTGCAACAAGATCAGCATTATAAAGAGCTGCCTGATTTTCATCAGGTGTCAGGATCATAACGACATCTGCCCAAGCAGCTGCATCAGCAGGTGCCATAACTTCAAAGCCAGCCGCTTCAGCTTTTGCAACTGAGCTTGAGCTTGGACGAAGTGCTACGCGCACATCTTTAACACCGCTGTCTTTGAGGTTGTTAGCATGGGCATGACCCTGGCTACCGTAACCAACGATTACAACCTTCTTACCTTTAATCAGATTTACATCCGCATCACGGTCATAATAGACACGCATCGCTTATTCCTTCCTTACTGTAGCTATTCATAGCTAAATCAAATAGAAAATCTCGTGGGTTGTATCGCCTAGAGCGCCTTCGCCCCGCGGGAAATGGCTACAACACCTGTCCGACTGACATCAATCAATCCTAAGGGCTGCATTAGATCAACAAAGACATCCAACTTGTCACTTTGCCCGGTCATTTCAAAAACAAAGTGATCATGGCTGGAATCGACAACACGGGCACGGAAAATATCCGCAATCCGTAATGCCTCAACACGCTTTTCACCAGCGCCAGCAACTTTGATCAAAGCAAGTTCTCTTTCAACAGAAGTCCCTTCCTTTGTCAAATCACGGACGCGGTGAACAGGAACAAGACGACCCAATTGGGCTTTAATTTGTTCCAAAATCTGGGCCGTACCAGATGTTACAACCGTAATTCGTGAGAACCCGTGTGCGACGTCAACTTCAGTCACAGTCAAGCTTTCAATGTTATATCCGCGGCCTGAAAACAGGCCAATAACTCTGGCCAGAACGCCAGGTTCGTTATCAACAAGAACCGCTATCGTGCGGCTTTCAATATTTGTATCCATCGGCGCCATGGGACGCATATCCTACTAATAGTTTTTGTCACAATCTATTCCGCAGAACTATCATCCAAAGCAATGCGGAAAACGAATCAATCCAGAATTAGACGAGAACCATTCCCTCTTCGGAAATTGGCTTCGCAGCTGAATCTTCAGGGCCAAGTAACATTTCGTAATGCGCTGCGCCTGATGGAATCATCGGATAACAATTCTCTTCTTTTGCAACCTGACAATCAAAGATAACCGGCTCGGGCGAATCAATCATCTCTTGAAGCATTTGATCCAGATCTTCAGCCTTTTGACAACGCATCCCTTTCAACCCAAAGGATTCAGCCAGTTTCACGAAATCTGGCAGCGCGTCCGAGTAGCTTTCAGAATGGCGGTTACCGTGCAATAGCTGTTGCCACTGACGTACCATGCCCATCCATTGATTATTCACAATAAAAATCTTCACAGGTAGCTTGTATTGGGCAATTGTACCCAGCTCTTGCATGTTCATCATGAAAGAAGCTTCACCGGAAATATCAATCACCAGATCTTCACGATGCGCAAGTTGCGCCCCGACTGCAGCTGGAAGACCATAACCCATTGTGCCCAGGCCACCAGACGTCATCCACTTTTTTGGTTCGTCAAAATGGAAATACTGAGCTGCCCACATCTGATGCTGACCAACCTCTGTCGTAATATAAGGCTTACGATCTTTAGTCAGCTCATAAAGACGTTTGATCGCGTGTTGAGGTTTGATAATGGGGCCATCCTGAACATAGCCAAGACAATCTTTCGCACGCCATTCATCAATACGAGACCACCAGGCCTTTAGAGATTTGGCATCGAGAGAATGTTTCTTTTCTTTCCAGATCCGAAGTATCTCTTCAACAACACGTCCGGCATCACCGACGATCGGAATATCAACCATGACATTCTTGTTGATAGAGCTGGCATCAATATCGATATGAATTTTTTTGGAATCCGGTGAGAATTCATCAATAACGCCGGTAATACGGTCATCAAACCGTGCACCGACATTGATCATAACATCACAGTTATACATGGCAAGATTAGCTTCGTACGTACCATGCATACCCAGCATACCAAGGAACTGTTTGTCTGTTCCCGGATAAGCCCCAAGACCCATCAACGTCGTTGTACAAGGTGCGCCCGTCAACCGAACAAGCTCAGTCAAAACCGTGGATGCAGAAGATCCAGAGTTAATCACGCCACCACCAACATAAAAAACAGGCCGCTTTGCATTCGCAATAAGTTCGACAGCTTCGTTAATGTGATCAGCTTCACCATTAACTTGCGGACGATAACTTCTGTGTTTCACCTCTTCCGGCGCAAGATAAGTATCGATCTTCCCTTGTTGAACATCTTTAGGCAGATCAATAACGACAGGGCCAGGGCGTCCGTTTTGCGCAACATAAAAAGCTTCGTGCATCGTGCGAGACAAGGTCTCAATATCACGAACAAGATAGTTATGTTTTGTACAAGGACGCGTAATACCTGTGGTATCAGCTTCCTGAAACGCATCATTACCAATAAGATGCGTTGGAACCTGCCCAGTAAGGCAAATCAAAGGAATTGAATCCAAAAGAGCATCGGTCAGACCAGTAACAGCATTTGTGGCACCGGGACCAGATGTGACAAGGACGACACCGACTTTACCAGTAGATCGTGCATATCCTTCCGCTGCGTGCACCGCACCACCTTCTTGACGAACGAGAACATGTTTAATGTCGTTCTGTTTAAAGATAGCATCATAAATCGGTAGCACTGCACCGCCAGGATAGCCAAACACGGTGTCCACACCCTGATCTTTTAGGGCTTTGATCACTATTTCCGCGCCGGTAAACTGTTCGGTCGCCATTGGTTTCATTCCTCTCAAACAAACTGGCTTTTCAATGATGTGCAATCCAAGCCCCAATGCCTGTAACAAGAAAAGGAGCAAAAGGCCAAGATTCTCTAGCCTTTCTTTTTGGTTGCGAGCGCGAAAACTAGCCTCTTAGCAGGAAGGGGTCAAGCCGCTTTGGCGAATAAAATTAAAAAAATCACCCCGTAATCTTTCCGAATATTTCTCATTTACGATTTTAGCGTCATTATATTGTGTTCTGATCCATGTCATCTGCCTTTTTGCATAACGACGGGTATTTTGCTGCGCGCGCGAAATTGCGTCCTCCAGACTCGTTTTTCCCTGGATATATTCAGCCAGTTCCGGCACACCCAAAGCCTTCATAATCGGCAACGAAGGGTCAAGAGATAAGGCAAGCAGATCTTCCACTTCTTTCAAGCCTCCCTGATCCAACATGATCTCAAATCGTTTATTACAATTATCGTAAAGATCTTCCCGGGGCGGCACCAAGGCAAAACGGATAAAATCATAATCCGGCACTTTGCCTTCAGCTTCCCGCTGCCAATGCAAAAGTGATTTCCCTGTATGAGTAACGACTTCCCATGCTCGCGCTAATCTTTGGCTATCGCCCGGGTTGAGCTTTACCCCCATTTCGGGATCAAGCAGAGCAAGCTCTGCCTTAAAAGCTTCGCCCCCGACCTGCGCCAAACGAGCCCGCCCTTTTTCGCGAATAACATCCGGAATATCAGGAACTTCTGCGATTCCCTTTTCCAGTGCTCGGATATACATCCCCGTTCCACCAACAAGAATGGGCATTTTATCGCGTTTATGGACCTTATCAATTTCCTGAATCGCGAGGATTCGCCACTGTTCAACAGAACACCTGTTTGAACCGGGGATCGCGCCATATAAATGGTGAGGAACTTTTTCTAAAGCCGCTTTATCTGGGCGGGCAGTGATCACATCAAGCTCTTTGTATATCTGCATAGAGTCCGCATTGATGATTTCACCATCCAAAGCAAGGGCAGCATCGACACCAAGAGCAGATTTCCCACTGGCGGTCGGTCCCGTTATGACAATTACTTTCGGCTTATCGTTGATCACGTCTGACTTCTCTGCTTTAACAAGGTCTATCAGGTTCCTACTA
>NZ_CAKZMP010000322.1 GCF_937128705.1 uncultured Kiloniella sp.
GGTTGTGATTGGCTGACTACAAAATCACCTAAGCGTTTCATTAATCGTGAACTGTCGTGGCTAGCGTTCAATTTTAGAGTGCTGGAAGAAGCGAGTAATCCGGAACATCCGCTATTAGAACGCTTACGCTTTGCATCAATTTCTGCAAGTAATCTTGACGAATTTTATATGGTTCGTGTGGCGGGGTTGATGGGGCAGGTTGCTGCGGGTGTTACCAAGCTTAGTCAGGACGGTTTGACGCCTGCTGAACAATTACAGAAAATTTCTATCCAAGCCGGACGCTTGATGCAACAACAACAGGTTGCGCTAGAAGATGTATTTACAAAGCTTAGATCCAAGAACCTTTTCCTTTTAAATCCAGATGAGTTGAAGGGGGATGAAAAAGAATGGCTGACGTCATGGTTTCAGACCCAGGTTTTCCCCGCGCTGACACCTTTGGCGGTTGATCCTGCCCACCCGTTTCCTTTTATTCCCAATAGGGGACTGGTTCTGGCCCTAGAGCTTTCTAGGCAACAAGATAACCACCTGATTAACGGTCTTGTGCCTATTCCTCACAATATCCAACGGTTTGTTAAGTTACCAGGTATGCAAGATCGTTTCATTGCCTTGGAGAATGTTATCCGAATGTTTATGGATACCTTATTCCCGGGTTTTGAGCTTTTGGGGAATGGTCTTTTCCGTATCCTGCGGGATTCTGATGTTGAGGTCGACGAGGAAGCGGAAGACTTGGTTCGAACGTTTGAAACCATGTTACGCCGTCGGCGTCGTGGTTCTGTGATCAGACTTCAGGTTGATGCTTCAATGCCGGAAAGCTTGCGTGCATTTGTCACAAAGCATCACGTTGTCAATGAGAATGATGTTTTTGTTTTGCCGGGTATGTTGGGTATTTCTGATGTGTCTCAGATGATCGTTTCTTCACGGCATGAATTGTTATTTGAAAGCTATACCCCCCGTTTCCCGGAACGGATCAAGGACTTTGGGGGGGATTGCTTCGCTGCAATCCGGGCGAAGGATTTTATTGTTCATCATCCCTATGAAAGTTTTGATGTTGTGGTGCAGTTTGTGAAACAGGCTGCGCGTGATCCAAAGGTTGTTGCCATCAAACAAACACTTTACCGCACATCAAATCAGTCACCGATTGTTCGGGCATTAATTGATGCTGCAGAAGCGGGAAAGTCTGTTACCGCGCTGGTTGAATTGAAGGCACGGTTTGACGAGGCAGCCAATATTCGTTGGGCTCGTGACCTGGAACGTGCAGGTGTTCAAGTGGTTTACGGCTTTGTTGATCTGAAAACCCATTCCAAGTTGTCGATGGTTGTGCGACGTGATGGGGATGGGATGAAAACCTATGTTCATTTTGGAACGGGCAACTACCACCCGATTAATGCAAAAATCTATACTGATCTCAGCTTTTTTACCTGTAATGAAGAGCTGGCACGGGATGCGGCCTGTCTTTTTAATTTTACGACAGGATCGGCCGCACCAAAGGAGATGGAGAAGCTGGAATATGCCCCAAATACCTTGCGCCAGAGGATAAAAAAAGAGATTGCAGCTGAAATAAAACACGCCAATGAAGGAAAACCCGCAGCGATCTGGATCAAGGTTAACAGTCTTGTTGATACAGATATTATTGATGCGCTTTATGTGGCCAGTAACGCCGGAGTACAAATTGAAATTGTGGCCCGGGGTATTTGCTGTTTGAAGGCGGGTATCGCAGGCTTGTCAGAAAATATACAGGTACGCAGTGTCATCGGACGCTTCTTGGAACATAGTCGTATTTTTTGTTTTGGGAATGGTCACGATCTGCCATCACCAGATGCCAAAGTGTATATATCCTCGGCAGATTTAATGCCGCGAAACTTGGATCGTCGGGTCGAGGTGATGGTGCCGATCGAAAATGATACGGTAAAGCGTCAGGTATTGGATCAGGTAATGTTTGCCAATCTACAAGATGAAGCCCAGAGCTGGATTATGCAGGCGGATACAACTTTTAAACGAGTAGAGCCTGCCGGGGTTGGTTTCAGTGCGCATAACTTCTTTATGACGAACCCCAGCTTATCTGGACGTGGTAAGGCGCTTAAAAAGAGTATGGGTAAAAAGCG
>NZ_CAKZMP010000323.1 GCF_937128705.1 uncultured Kiloniella sp.
GGCACATTACAGGCAAACTCCAGTTCGGCGGCTTCGGGGAACTGCCATACGATTTCGGCGGTTTTGCCTGGCTCTAGCAATACTGAGTTAGGATCGTCATGGGACATGGTTTCACCGTTGCCCATATCCATCATCATCATATCCCGATTGATCTTATCCACCTCAAGAATGCCGTGGTCGATCATCATCATCATTTCTTCCTGATGCCCCGCGTGCATGGCGGCAGTCCCGATATTAAACTCGTGGACAAATTCACCGGTGTTTTTAATCACAAAACGCACGGTTTGATTTTTACTGACCGAAATTGTCTCTGGATTAAAGTAATTATCTTCCAAGTTAACCTCAACTGTACGGCTTATTTGAGAGGCTTTTCCTTCCTTGCCAATTGTAGGCAATTTGGCATCACCATGACCCGGACTTGCTGCCGCCCCGGAAATTTGAGAGGAAATCAGGCTAAAGGATAAAACCAAACCAGATAATGTTGAGGTCAGGGATTTCGGATTCGTAAATAGGTTAGTCATCTGCAACTCCAGCAGTAGTGTTCGTATCGATTTTGAATAAAAATAGAGATTCAGATGCTCTTCCTCTCCAGGTCGCCACGATAAAAGTGCAGCCTTATCGGAGACCGAAAGAGATCCTGATCTTTCTGGGGAGTTACAGAAGTCGCGGTGGGGGAAGATCTACCGCAGGAGATTGATCCAACCGGCGCCGTTCACGCAGCAAGCTCCAAAGGCTGTGCTGATAAAAATTGATCTGCTGTTGGTAATTTGCAGTTAAAAAATAGCTGCTTGAAGAGCTACAGTGCATAGCCTTCGTGCACTCTTTCAGGACTTGCTGCCCAGTGGGAAGAGATTTATCTTGTTGTGCTATGCCAAATATAGCAATGCCGGAAACACCAGCACCCATAGGTTGAAAGCTAGCTGTATTATGGTGATCGCCATCACTCCAATGCCCAGCGGCTTCGACAGACATAAGTGGTGCTGAAAGGGCAAAGGTCAGGGCCAACAAGATATGAAGAATGCGTTTCATACCCCCTAGATAGAGTTTCCTCCTAGGGGAAGGTCAAGAGAAATTTGATAAATATCCTTAAAGCTTATTTTTAAAATGCATAATGTTTTTGTAGAAAGAACTAATACAAATCTGTAAATTTGAACCGGGTGTTCTGATTCTCGTAACATCAAGTTAAATTGTCGCAAATACCCGCTCATTGTCGGTTATCTTTTGGCAAAAGCGATAATCCCTCTTATATAACAATGAACAAATCTGGTGCTATGGGATTATCGTTGTTCTGAATATGTGCCTTACTCTACAGAAGATCCTGAATACAAATGGCTCAAAAAAATATGGCTCAAAAAGATCTAAACGTTGAAGTTCTTGTCGTTGGTGGTGGCCTAGTTGGTCTAACTCTGGGTGTTGCTCTTGCTGGTGCGGGAATGGAGGTTGCGGTTGTTGATCGCGAAGAACCTTCTGATCAAAAAGCCACGCCTTTTGATGGGCGATCATCGGCCATTGCTTTGGGGTCTCAACGGGTTTTTGATCAGGTGGGTCTTTGGGATGGTATGACATGGGCGGCAGAAGCTATTCGCTACATCGAGATCACAGATGGTCAGATTGATCGGGGGGCGTCCCCGCTTTCTATGTCTTATGATTTTAGCGAAGTCGGTGATATGCCGATGGGATGGATTGTGGAAAATCGTGCGATCAGGCTTTCGACACATGCCAAGGCTGCGGAACTTGAAAACCTGTATCATTTGGCCCCACATAGTTTGCAGGAATTAGAGCGGGACAAACGCGGCGTTGTTGCATCACTAGATGATGGCACCAATATTAAAGCGCGCTTGGTGATAGGTGCTGACGGGCGCGGTTCTCAGCTACGTAAAAATGCCGGGATTAAGGTATCGGGAACAGATTATCATCAGAACGGGATTGTCTGTACCGTTGTACATGAAAAACCGCATAACGGTGTTGCTTTCGAACATTTCCTGCCTTCTGGTCCCTTTGCCCTTTTACCACTGCCGGATAGTGAAGAGGGCGTACACCGTTCTTCACTGGTCTGGTCGGAAAAAAGGGATCTAGTTGATGGCTATATGTCCATGAGCAATGAAGATTTTGCCAATGAACTTCATCGACGATTTGGCGAGAGCCTAGGTGCTTTTACCGTAACCGATATGCGATGGTCCTATCCTTTAAGCTCCTTACATGCAGAACGCTACACGGATACCCGCCTTGCCCTTGTGGGGGATGCTGCGCATGGAATGCATCCTATTGCCGGACAAGGCTTGAATCTTGGTTTACGCGATGTCGCGGCGCTGGCTCAAGTTGTCGTTGATGCCAGAAGAGTCGGGCTAGATGTTGGATCTCCTCAGGTTCTGGAAGATTACGCAAAATGGCGTCGGTTTGATAATGTGCTTTTGCTTGGTGCCATGGACGGCCTGGTGAAGTTATTTTCCAACGATCTGGCTCCTGTAAGGGTGGCACGTGATCTCGGTTTGGCGACCGTTGATAAAATTCCGCCCGTAAAACGGTTTTTCATGAAACATGCGATGGGAATCGTCGGGGATCTCCCCCGTTTGATGCAGGGTCAGAAATTATAACTCCACTCACTTGATCGATGTCTTTCTTTTGAAAGGTCACATAGATAAATTGGGCGAATAAACCGGATGATCTTGTGCCTGTAATCGTTGACATAAAATCGCCAGAGTTGGTTGTTATTTTTACACTAATGTTTGAGAGTATATTGTGATGTCTCAAAGAAATGTTGAGAATAAAATCTTGGCTTAGGCTGAGGTGAATAAAAGTTGTTTGCGTTAGAGAGGTATCAGTGTCTTTCACTAAAGACGAAATTAAATGGTCTGAAAGTTTGTTATCAGGTTTATTCTTTCTGGCCGTCAGTTTGATGCCCCTGAGCAATGCTCACGCGGCAGGTGATTCTGTTATTGCTCAGGGTGGTAACGGAGAAGTTTTTTTTGCGGCTTTACCCGATCAATGGCAGGCTTTACCCCGAAATACGCAGGCACAATCAACAACTGCGGAATGGTTACCACCGGGGCAAGATGTCAATAATTGGGAAGATATGATCACCGTTCAGGTGTTTCCAGGCTGGGCTGGGGGAGACGTTGTCAGCTTTTTGGATGAATTGGCTGCAATCTATAAACAAAACTGTGAGGTCAGTGGCGCAACTCCGCCGCTGAAGGATCAGGTTAATGGCTTTCCAACGGGCTTTAGGCTGATTAACTGTACCCGTGATTTAACTCGTAATACGGGTGAGGTTGCTCTCTTTCGGGCAACAGTTGGTCAAAATGCATTGTATTTGATTCAGCATGTTTTCCGCGTGCCTGAGTTTGAAATTGGGGCACAACCTGTGACCAATGAGGCAATGAAACAAGCTTTTGAAGGTATTCGCACGGGGTGGGCATGTAATCAGAATTCTAAAAAACACCCTTGTCCACCAAGTTGGCAAAGCTCATTGTCGAAATTGGATGGCAAGCCCTCAGTTGTTGTTATCAAAGCTCCAAATTAATTGATCGAATGAAAAGCGATGCGACGGTCTAAGAAGCGTGAACACCTTGTTAATGTAGCACTCGGGCTTTTTTACGCTCAGGGATTTCACGCCACTGGAGTTGAGCAGATTGTTTCTGAGGCTGGCGTTGCACGCATGACGCTTTATAAACACTTTCCATCCAAAGATGATTTGATCATCGCTGTACTGGAACGGCGTGATGAGCAGTTCAGGAGTTGGTTGTTAAACTTTATGACAGCGCAAAAAGAGCCAAGACAACAAATTTTGGCAATGTTTGATGCGTTAGGGCATTGGTTTAATGATGAAGCTTTTCCTGAACATCGTTTCTGCGGTTGCTTGTTTATAAATGCTGCTGCGGAATTTTCTGATTTTAAAGAATTGGCTCATCAGGTTGCTGCCCGTCATAAGGCTGTTTTAACCAAAGAAATTTTAAAAATTGTTGAAAAAACAGACCTTTCACACCCAGAAGACTTGGTGGCAGAGCTAATGCTTTTGAAAGAGGGGGCAATCGTTACGGCACAGGTCAGCGGTGACAAACAAGCTGCGGCAAGGGCAAAAAAGATTGCGATCAAACTTTTGGCCCAAGATTAATTTGCCACAAGAATAATGGTTAAACTTTATGGGTTTCGGGAAAGGCCCCGTTTTTCCATTTCATCCAGATATGTTTGCCAGATGGTTTCTTGTTCTATGGCCAGTTTATACAGGTACTGCCACGAATAGATCCCCGTATCGTGTAAATCATCAAAGGATAATTTCACGGCATAGTTTCCAACGGGTTCGATTGCAATAATACCGACCATACGTCGTCCGGAAAGAATTTGTTTTTGGCTGGGGTGATGGCCCTGTACTTCCGCAGATGGGCTTTCCACACGAAGATATTCTGCGGACAAAACAAAGCTTTCTCCGTTTTCAAAGGTTATGTGAAGAACTCGCTCGTCTGACTTATATTTTAGATCCGTCGGCCAGTGTTCTGTTCGAAAACCCTGTGCGTTATCTTCTTCAATTGATCCGGTCATTGATACCTACCCAGAATCTGTTGGTTTTAATCGATTGATCTGGCTTCGTCAGTCAGCATTACGGGAATACCATCACGTATCGGGTAAGCAAGCTTTGCCTGGCGTGAAATCAGTTCTTGATTCTGTGCATCGTATTCAAGGGGCCCTTTTGTTTCCGGGCATACAAGAATTTCGAGTAATTTTCTGTCGACGCGTGGTTCGTTGCTCATCATTCTATCCATAATACCCTGATATATCTCTTTATCAGGGGTGTTTTATTGCTTGGCAAAGTTCTGATTACTTTGGTGCACGGCCATATCCATAATCGTTTCCATGATATCAGCACGTTGTACCAAAGTTGATGCCTCTAATATTGCTTGCTTTTCTGCTGATGAAAAGGGGCAAATCATCGCAAGAGTATTCACCAGCCGATGATTGTTTGTGTGCTCTATCGCTTTCCAGTCCGCATCAATGTTATTGACGTCGAAATAGCTTCGTAGGCATGACAACAGCCGATCACGGTCAAGGTCTTCTGACTCGGTGTTTTCTAGGTCGGGACGATATGGGGTATAGTCTGGAATGACTCGTCTATAGCCAAAGTCAGATGATATTTCGTTGGCGACATTGTAGCGAATCAAACCTTGCAGAGAAATAAGGTAACGGCCGTCATCGGTTTCCATAAAGGAAGTAATCCTGCCAAGGCACCCGATTTTGTATAGGGGTGTATTGCTATCATCCAAAATGGTTTGCTCAGGTTTACTGTTCGGCTGAATCATGCCGATACACCGGCTTTGCCCCAGCGCGTGATCTATCATGGTAAGATAGCGGGGTTCAAAAATATTGAGCGGAAGCGTTCCCCCTGGAAGTAACAATGCGCCTTCCAACGGAAAAACAGGAAGTTCGTTCGGGAGCTCGTTAAACTTTGGATCGAAGATACCACCGGTCATAGCATACCCTTGCAAAATGTGTTTAGGGGAACACGCCTTGAATTTTTGCTCATTCTAATGAATAGGCAACAAACATTACTAGCTAAAGAGTAACGAAGATAATTTTCCACGCGCTTTCATTGTCATTGGATCCATCATGCCCCAGGCTTCAAAAAATTTCAAAAGCTGAATTCGGGCTGCATCATCGTTCCATTCACGATCATGCTTGATTATATATAGCAAATGATCTGCAGCTTCTTCGTGGCTACCTTCTGCTTGTAAAGCCAAAGCCAAATCAAATCGAGATTGATTATCCGCTTGATCCCCTTCAACTTTGTTTTTCAGGGCGATGATTTCTTCATTATCAAGACTTTGACCTGCGAGTTCTAGTTTGGTCACAACACCTGAAAATTCAGGTTTTGATTTAACATCGTCTGGTAATTGATCAAACAACGCCTGCGCTTCTTCGGTCATGTTAGCACTAATTTGACATTCTAACATCCCGATAAGTGCGGGTTCGTTATCAGGTACGTGTTCCAAAATTTGGCTGTAGATTGACATGGCCGACATGTCATCTTCATTTTCTCGTGCAAGCGTGGCTTGTTCAAGGGCATCAGCGATCGGATCGCCTTTTACACCACCGGTTTTTTGGATCACTGTGTCAATGAATTTCGCGATTTCACTGGGGGGAAGCGCGCCGTTAAAACCGTCAACAGGTTGCCCTTGAAAAAAAGCATAAACCATTGGTACGGATTGAACACGCAGTTGTGACGCCAGCATTTGGTTTTCATCAATATTGACTTTAACCAGCTTTACAGCACCTTTCGCCGCCATGACGGCCTGTTCGAGGGCAGGCATCATTTGTTTACAGGGGCCACACCAAGGTGCCCAGAAATCGACAAGAACGGGCTGATTCATGGAAGCTTCCATGACATCTTTGGCAAAGTCTTGCTGATTAGTATCCTTTATCAGGTCAGCTTGTGGTGTTGGGTTGCTGCCGATGAGTTCTTCCATTGTTCAATATCCGAGCTTTAAAATTTGTTCCTGAAGCACATAAATTTAGGAAGCATAAAATTTGGTATCCCAAACTTAAGCTTCAATTATAGAACCCCAATCCTAGATAATTTGCTTGCTACCTGACAAGATGAGGTTGATTGACCTGAACTGCAAGGGATCAAGTTGCGTCTTGGGCAAGTTGTGCCAAATTATCTATATCCAGTTCTTCTGGCGGGTGATTAATGGCAATTAAAAACTGTACAAGATCAGCAGGTTTAATTGATGTGGTCATTGTATTGGTCAAGGGATGCGAATTAATCGGAGATAAGTCCATCATCTGTGAATCAAGAATGACTTTAACGGCGTTATCTTTATCATTGATTGCAGTGAAGGGTGAAACCGATCCGGGGGTGATACCAAGAAATTCCATCAGACGATCTGCACTGCCAAAAGAAAGCTTTCCTGCACCCAAGGCTTTCCCCAATAACTTCATGTCGATCTTTCTGTCTTCAAGGCAGACCAAAAGCCACATCTGCCCCTTTTTGTTACGTAAAAAAAGGTTCTTGGTATGGGCACCTGGGATGTCACCGCAATGTTCTTTGGATTCTTCAACCGTATAAACGGCAGGATGGGTAATTGTTGTGGTTTCGATTCCAAGATCATCGAGTTTTTGAAAGAGATCATCTGGGGTGCAAGGGGTGATATCAGTCATATTTCGTTGCCTGCGTATTTTTGCAAATTCTGTTTATAATTAAGGGTATGCCTCGTTTTTTTTGTCTTTGAAACCAGAAAGAAACAAGCAGGATTATTTTTTTGTAAAAAAAGCTCTTGCAATGTCAAACTTCGTGACGTAAATACCCCTCCACCAACACAGAGACGCGGGCGTAGCTCAGTGGTAGAGCATCTCGTTGCCAACGAGAATGTCGTGAGTTCGAATCTCATCGCCCGCTCCAGTGTTGCATGAAAAAGACCCGGCTTTGGCCGGGTTTTTTCGTTTTAAATTGAATCTTTTCTATTTAAGTTTTTACCGACTGTTTTTCTTTAGCCTTTGTATTTTACAGAAGCTATCAAATCTTTTTTGTTAAATGCGATTTGCGGCCTTCATCTTTTTGCCATCTTTCTCGTCGATTAATCAAACGAACGAAGGAGGAATTAAAGTCGGGCGATTTTTTTGTGCTGGTTCTTGTTTGTCTGTCAGGATATAAATCTCAGAACTATCTGAGTTATCAACTATTGTTCAAAGAGTTACAGCCTTGGTTCAAAACCTTGTTGGGTACCTATTATTTTTCCTTTTTCTGGGACTCTATTCAGCGATGGTTATTTCTATCGGAACAGATTGGCTTCCGGATCATCCGCTTGTACATCTTGTATACTACCCCTTTGTTGGGCTTGTCTGGCTTTACCCTGTGATTAAGATAATGTTCTGGATGAAACGGCGGCGCGAAAGGCACGAAAATTAATGCGAATAAACAAGTTCTCGTGGATATCATTATGCCTTTGTTTTGCAATTTTCATTGTCGCACCGGTTACTGTCAGGGCTTTTGATAATCTGGGTCACGAAGAGACACTTGATTTTTGCGTGACAGAACTAGGTAAAAGAATAGGTGCTGAAAACGCTTTGAAGATGGAAAAACATTGTTCTTGCGCTGCTGATCTCGCCTTGGATAAAACGCCTGAAACATTGAAAACACCTTTGGCCCGCCTGGTTCGGCACCAAGGTTTAAGGCCCGAAGACAGAGCCGCGCTCAAAGCTGAATCAGGTAACCTTTTTCTCTATATTGCGATGCTTGACAGTCACTGTCCGAAAATCCTGAGCGATCCGATGCTTCAAAAGCTTTTATTGCCAACACAATAAAGTTTGCATTCGGCGATAACGTCACCAGATTTATTTTCAAGTTTACTGTGAAGTAATTCTGGTTTTACTTGCTTCATGAACCACTTGCTAAAGGATGTAAGTTCTAGGGTGCTAACGTCTGCTTCTATGAGGAGACAATATCTTCCCTTGGTTCTTGAGGCGGATAAATCTGCGAGCACATCGTACTGATGCCGGATCAGTTTTTCTCTTATTTCGTCGACTGACAGCGATGTGGCAGAGAAATTTATTCTGATGAATTTGTAGGGATTATATAGTCTTGGACTAGATAGGTTATGTTGCAGTGGCAGCGCAGAAGTATTCATGATCGGATCTCTTATGGCGAAGAATTGAACAAGCAGACGTGACGATGATCGTTGACATTTTCATGCCCCCGGTCATTCGCGTGCTCGTATACATTCGCGCAGAAATTTCTGTGGTTATCCGATACATGCTCATAGAGTTACCTCGTCTCATGTTTTAATGCAAGTCGCAGATGACTAAGCCACAAAGGTGTCATTTTATTTTATGAACCCAACAGCACGCAGGGAATTTTTCGGCGTGATCGTTGTGACCTTTACCAAGTTGTCTCTTTTTTAGCGTTCGGCATGCCCAATTCCTATCTTTGAGGCTCACAATCTTTTGATATCCATAGGAAGGGAAAATTGTGGATATTTTGCGGCTTGAAGGTGTCTCAAAAATAGCTACTGCTCATTAATTTTATTTTCCTGATAGAGTTAGCTGTACTCAAAGGGCTATTGCAAAGCGAATGGTCACTCTTCTATTGGCGACTCTAAATGAATTTGTGCTTTGATGATGGGTTTAAATAACTTGGGCCCATAGTAGAAATAGATAAGGCCAATAGACTGTTTTTGTTCTCTTCTAATCGGTGGTTTTGCCATACGTTCTTTAAACCTATTGGCGAAAATAATGTGGATAACTTTACTCTTTTGTAAGTATTAAAAAAATATCCTGTAGGCGACGCATTTTTTACTAACAATGGTCCTGAAATAGGTTAACGTGGTTTGTCCTCCACCTTTAAGGGCGGACCTGGGGTGGGGACGTCGAATAGAGCAATACCCTAATAATTAAAAAGCGACAGCGGTCCGAGGAAAGAATAATGGCCATTCATGGCAATAGCAGTACATCTGAATGTATTGATAAAGTAGTCGAACTGGTTCACAAAAAAATAAGTGCTGATAAAGCCCAGATGATTGAGCAGTTCGTACGTACGTTTTATGAAAACGTCCCACCGGATGATTTACGTGAAGAGACAGCAGATAACCTTTTTGGGGCAGCTTTGGCTCTTTGGGGGCAGTTGCAGCAACGTGCAGAGGATGAAACCAAAATAAGGGTTTATAACCCTAGGCCCGAAGAACACGGGTGGAAATCGTCCCATACGATTATCGAAGTTGTTAACAATGACATGCCGTTTCTGGTGGATTCAGTTACGGCGGCGTTGGAACGATTGGATGTCGAAGTACATTTGGTTGTGCACCCCGTGCTGAGCTGTATTCGCGATGCAAAAGGAAAACTAAGCTGTATTAATGCGAATGGTGGCGACAAGGGAATCCTGACAGAATCTGTGATGCACATACAGATCAGCGAGCAGGTTGTCGAAAGCCATACCCAAATTGCCCACGAACTGACCAAAGTTTTCGACGATGTGAAAGCGGCTGTGGAAGACTGGAAACCAATGCTTGGCAAAATGAGCGAAGTCATTGGTGAGCTTAAAAAATCTCCACCGTCACTATCCAAAACTGAAATTAGCGAGTCTATTTCTTTCCTAGAGTGGATGACTCAGGATAATTTCACTTTCCTTGGGTATCGCGAATACAAGTTCGAAGGTGAAGGTACCAATGCAATTTTAAAGGTACACCCTGATTCTTTGGGCTTACTGCGCGATATTGATGTTCATGTTTTTGACACAAATAGTAGGACAGTGACTGTGCATATTGATAAAAAATCATTAGAGAAAATTAACTTCAAGAAGGAGAAAAACAACCCAAATTACGGTTCTTATTTTAGTTTCGAAATTGAAAACACTATGTGATAAAAATGCTCGCGACAAGCCATTCCCAGCGCTTGTCCAAGATCATTATAATAATGTTAATCTTCATCATATTCTATAGATTCCAAATTCGAATTTCCATTACTTCTTACAAATGTGCACCATCGGCAATCCGGTTCATTACAGCCATCGAATTGATGATTCATTACACCTTCATAAGTCTGCAGAATCTGTTCTGAAACAATGTTTTGTTCAAGCTCAGAAATTGTAAATTCTTCTTCATGAAATTTATTGTCTTTGTCAGCCTCTAAAAATGACATATACCCTTTTAGAAATTTCCAATTCTTCATAGGATATTCTTTAATTAAAAAAGATTAATCAAGAAGAAATCCTTTTTTATATTCAATAATTTTGCCTTCCTTTAATTCTTTAAGGCCTTGATCTAAACTTTTCTCAATTTCAGAATTAGAAGCAGCTTTTTTCATATATTATCTAATACTTTAATTTATATAAATTTAAAAACTATACTTTTTCCGAAACAGGAAAATACACTTTTGAATTAGAACAAGAAATGAGAGAAAGCCCTTTGAAGAATGTAATGGCTGTTGGTTTAAGAATTGAAAAAGCAAGCAAATAATGAAAAAGGTATTTTATATATTTATAATGATTTTGTTTTTTTCTGCTTGTAAAAATTTTACTGGCGAAGTAAGAACCATAGAAAAAGATAGTTTTGAAATAGAACTGCCAGATTGGTTAGAGGAAACCAATGACTTAGCACCACACGCGCATTATCAGTTTAAAAGTAGGTATAGAAATACTTATGGAATAATAGTAAAAACACCTAAAGAAAATAAATCTTTTGTAGATTATCAAAAAGAAGGTGTTGGAGTAATTAGAAACTTTAATGAAATTACAAATTTGTTTGTAACAGATTCTGTTTATGAAA
>NZ_CAKZMP010000324.1 GCF_937128705.1 uncultured Kiloniella sp.
TTGGCGGGGTGGTGGGCAAAAAGACCCAGAGTGCCGGGCACAATCCGTTGGGTTTCGCCTACGGCAGTACAGTTTGCTGCGCTGATTGTTATTGTTCTGATGGTGCCGCATTTAGTTGGGTTGTTGGGGGGACAGGATTTTGTCGCCCATATGTCAGCAAACAGGTCTGTAGGGCGTTGATGAAAAGGGGTGATGGGGTGACGGTACTGTCGTGAATCACAAAAGCCTGTCGTGGATTACAAAACGCTTGCTTTAGATAAAGAACAGGCCCCGATGGGGGGATTTATCGGGGCCTGCTCATTAAACAAAAGTTAGGGGATGGAGATCAAGCGACCCTAACCTTGCTTAAAAAAGCTTCGACTTCTTTACCTAGTTGGTCTGCATTATCAGTCATTTGGATAATCATACCTTCCACAGCCTGTGCCGCAGCATTTGCATTTTCGGCAGTACTTCGAACGCGATCGATAGTATCCGTAACCTGTCCTGTGCTGTACGACGCTTCTTGTACATTCTGTGCAATATCTTGCGTCGCTTGGTTCTGGCGTTCTACTGATTCTGATATTGTACCAGATATCTCATCGATTTTGGTAATAATATCTTGAATACCTTTAATCGCCCCAACAGCCGTCCCAGTGGCTGACTGCATTGATGTGATCTGTTCCGAAATTTCCTCGGTTGCTTTTGCCGTTTGTGTTGCCAGAGATTTCACCTCGGACGCCACAACGGCAAAGCCTTTTCCTGCTTCACCAGCACGGGCTGCTTCGATTGTTGCGTTGAGTGCCAACAGGTTGGTTTGTTCTGCAATATCTGAAATCAAACCGACAACATCGCCAATTTTACGCGCTGCTTCGGAAAGGCCTTCGACCTCTTCATTTGTCTTCTTAATCTGGCTAACAGCTTCGGTTGCAACCGTCGAAGACTCGCGGACTCGTGTGTCGATCTCTTCAATAGAGCTTGTTAACAGCTGAGATGCATTGGTGACTGCATTAACGCTTTTTGACGCAACATGACAAACTTCGACAATGGCGCTGGCTTCGCTGCTGGTTTCACCGGCAATAGCAGCCATTTCCTGTGCGCCTGCGCTGGATTGCACCGCACTGTTTGCGACCTGTTGTGTCAGGGCACCAACAGACTGTTCAAAGTTACTGGCAAGTTCGGCCAGCATAGCTCTTTTTTCGTCATTGGCACGGCGTTGCTGTTCTTCGTGTTCACTCTGTAGGCGTTCACGTTCAAGAGCGTTGGCGTGGAAGACTTCCATCGCTGAAGCCATGTCTTTTATTTCATCGTTAAATTTGGGTTGAGGAACAGCTGTGTCCGTTTTGCCGTGGGCAAGGTCCATCATAGCTTGGGTCATTTTGCCTAGAGGTGATGTGATGCTCCGGGTGACACCAACGGAGATTACAATTGTTATCAACAAGACAGCAAGCATGATACCAATAAGGAGTTGGGTCCGTTCCAACAAGGCAGCGTCAAAGTCATCCATGTAAACACCAGTGCCTATTATCCAGCCCCAATTGGTGTATTTTTGGACATAGGACAGCTTTTCAACCGGGTTTTCAGATCCCGGCTTTGGCCAAAGATAATCAACAAAACCAGCTCCTGTTTCCGAGTTGTTTACAGCGTCGACAAAGGCGGGAAAGATTAGCTTGCCGTTTTTATCTTCTAGTTTGCTAAGGTCTTTTCCTTCCAAAGCGGGTTTGATCGGGTGCATAATCATTACTGAATCTTTGTCATTGACCCATAGATAATCACTATCACCGTAACGAATGCCGTTGATCGCCGTTAAAGCAGCTTTCTTAGCCTCTTCTTCTGACATTTGCCCATCTTGGGCGCGTTTATAATATCCGTCAGACAAACTGATCGCAGATTCAATGATGTGTTTCAGTTCTGTCTGTTTTTGCTGGAAAAGATCGCTTCGTAAACTGCTAAGAGAAACGCCACCGACGATAAGTAGGCCCAATGAAGCAAAGACAATCAATGCGATTAATCTGTGCCCAATACGGAACCCCGCTTTTTTTATTATATTCATTTGTCTTCCCGGTTCATATGAGGTCAGGAATACAAGCGTATGACGAAAAGATTAAAAATATCTTTTTGGATTAATTAGTCTTGTTTTATTCAACTAAATTAGGGATTCGCCTAACCCATAAAGATAAGGCCAGTCCCGATAACAACGATCATAGCTCCGATCCATGCGCCGATTGCCGGGCGTTCTTTGGTTCTGAACCACATCAGGGGCAGCATAATAACCGGGGTTGTGGCAGACAGGGTTGCGACGATACCGACATCCCCCTTGGACAGGGCATAAAGGATCAAAGTCATCCCGACGAACATGCCGAGAAAGCCTGAAATAACAATATGGGCAATAATCTGGCCGTCTAGTTTGGTTTTTAGCTTGAACGCTTGAACCGGCGCAGAGCATAAAATGACCAAACCAATAGCTGTTATGCCCACACGCATGGCTGATACAGCAAAGGGATCTGCACCCGATGCCATTACGGGTTTTGCGATAAGAGAGCCAACCGACTGTCCTAGGGCAGCAACCAAACCGATGCCAACCCCGATAATTAGCGGCCCTTTAATTGCTTCCCATTTATGAAGCTGATCGCGGCGTTTACCATAGACAATGGCAAGAATAACCCCGGCAATGACAAGGATTGTCCCCAAGAGCGCCATGGGTGGTAAAGCTTCATCCAGAAATATCCAGCCCAACAGAGTGCTCATGGGGGCATTTGTGGAAAAGAGGATAGCTGTGCGTCGAGGGCCAAGCCTGTTCATTGTGGCAAAAAGCGCGGTATCGCCCAGCAAAATTCCAATGAAACCTGATAGCATGATTTCCGCAATTTGGTCTTGCTGAATTGTTTCCCAGCCACCAAAAATTGTGACGTAACTACCAAGCATGGCAAAGACGATAAGCATGCGAACAC
The DNA here is from genome assembly GCF_937128705.1 of uncultured Kiloniella sp. Classification (GTDB taxonomy): domain Bacteria; phylum Pseudomonadota; class Alphaproteobacteria; order Kiloniellales; family Kiloniellaceae; genus Kiloniella. The sequence continues at coordinate 2,928 of NZ_CAKZMP010000324.1, forward strand.
GATTAAACCCAATGGTCCCAAGGCGCTCTACGGGCATTACAGATACAATGCTACCAACGGCCCAGCAGGTGGCGGCAGAAAGGGCCGCGATTTCAACGAGAAACATAGGGTGTCCTGTTACAGAAAGTTCGTGTGCTTTATATAGCTTAGGTCTTGCGTTGTATTGTTTATTGACCGTGGGAGGACTTTAAAGGGATTGTAAAATCTGGCAAGCCGATAAAAATTATATTTATGAATTAGTTTTTCTAATCCAAATGGCCGCTGATGCTCTTTAGCTGAAAATTGTCTAAATGAAAAACTGGATAAGCCGGATTTTCTGTATCAGACAGTTGAAGCTCTATGGGGCCAAGTTAATTCTGTGTTGTTTTATCAACCTTTTTGGGGTCCCAGATCCGCCATAAACTGATAATGGCCCATAATCCGGGAATAGGTGCGAGTAGTGTAAGCCATTCGTCATCAAACAAATTTCTGATTAATCCAAAGATCACAACAAAGGCAATCACAACCATGATGGTTTTTGTTGTTTTTGAAGGTGGGGCAAGAATGCGCTTTTGTTTTTGCGCGATGTCTTGGGTTGATGAAAGGGCAGCATGCGGGTCCATTGTTGCCTTGGCCCAATCTGGTTCTGCTTTGCCGTTGGTATCGCTACTCCGCCAAACGCCGTCAGATGTCTCTTCGTCCACTATTTCGGCATCAATCACGTTGTTGGCGTGGGACCCGATTTTGTCTTCGTCTTGATCCGGTTTTTTGTTGCCAAGCGCTTTTGAGAGAATACGGTCAAGCCAATCACCAAGGATGGTGGCGAGCATCGCTGTCATGCGAACTGCAATCCACACCGCGATGGCGATACCAAGCATAATGCCGCCAAACTTTACGATCTCAAAGCCAGCCGGGATCTTTTGGTTTTTCAGCATGACAATACTGATGAAGACCAATGGAACTAATATAGCAAGTATGATGCTTAAGCGGCTAACCGCCTTTGTGGTTTTGAATTTATTCATGCCTTGTCGTACCGAACTCTCCCCTGGCCACCTTTATTGGCCGAACACTCAGGTTTAGCAGCATAAATCATCCTGATTGACAGAGTGTTAATTGTTGTTAACCACTCTTCTGGCGTCAGGCTCTTTGTTAAAGAGCTCAATGAATGGGAATAAAGCTTAACTGTTGTCAGCAAACGCGAGCCGAATACCAAAACCGGCAAAGGCAACAGCTGTTGTTCGGCGGAACCAACGCATAAAGCGTTCGCTTTTTAAGGCAAAGTTCCCGACGAAAGCAGCAAAAAAGCCATAGACGATAAAGACCATAAAGGTCATGCCCATGAAAGCCAGCCCAAGGGTAATGGTGTCCATCATCCAGGTTGCTGACTTTGCATCGACAAACTGTGGTAAAAAGGCGAGGAAGAAAATGGATAGTTTGGGGTTGAGGGCGTTGATTAATATGCCTGTGTAGATGATTTTTCGTTTGCTGACAGGAATATCCTTTTTTTGATCAAGCGCTATCGAGCCTTTATCCATCAGCGTTTGGTACGCAAGATAGAGAAGGTATGCCACGCCGCAAAACTTAATAAGTTGAAAAAGCAGCGCGCTGGTATGAAGGATTGCAGCAACCCCGAAAGCGGCGGCGGTCAGGCTAGGTAAAATACTCAAGGTGCATCCGAATGCAGCAGCAAGGCATGCTTTTCGCCCTGCGGAGAGGCCAATTGCGACGGTATAGATGGCACCCGTACCGGGTATGAGGATCACGACAAGTGATGTAATCAAAAACTCAACGGACATAACTGTTCCCTTTGCAGAAAGGTCAGGTGAACCGAAGTTTGACGACCTCTTGTGATAAGTGCTGCGACAGGTAGCCTAAATAAAGAGAGAGTTGTGTCGCGGGAAGCAGGGTATCGTGATGCCTTTGAAATAACAATACCTCTTGGGCGTTGCCTATCTCTTAGGAGGCCAAAAAGATAATCGAGAAAGACAAGTCCAAAATGAATAGCCCCTAATACCACCCATAATATCATTAAGTGTTATTGATATATTCGATGCTTAATAGTTTGGGCATAATGGTTTGGGGTGTATAGAATTTATGTGCTTTTAAAAATCTCTCTTAAAGCTCTTTCTTAAAATTCTCGGGCAATTGAGAATTGTACAGCACCAATGAGGGCGGATTTCTCGGGGCTATCCGGGAATATATTTAGCTCAGTTATGGCTTTTTCAACATAATCACGGGCTGTTGCCATGCTATCTTCAAGCGCGTTGTATTTGTTCAACAGGGCGATTGCTGTGTCCAAGTCGTCGTCATTCTGGTCAAGATTTTCAATGACGCGCTTCCAGAAAGCTTTCTCTTCATCATTTGCCCGTTCATAGGCGAGAATGATGGGCAGAGTCATTTTACCTTCGCGGAAATCGTCCCCGACAGTTTTGCCCAAGGCAGCCTGTTTGGCAGAATAATCAAGGATGTCATCGACAAGCTGGAAGGCAATACCGAGATACTGACCATAGTTTTCCAGTGCCTGCTCTTCGTTCTTCGGGCGTTCTGCAACCACGGCACCAAGCTGACAGGATGCCGCAAAAAGAACAGCCGTTTTACCACTGATGACTTCCAGATAGGCATCACGATCTGTTTCCAGATCGTTTGTTGTCATTAGCTGTTGCACTTCGCCCTCGGCAATAATAGCAGAGGCATCTGATAGAATGCGTATGACTTCGAGAGAACTGTCACGGGACATAAGCTGAAAGGCACGGCTGAACAGAAAATCACCGACAAGAACGCTAGGCTTGTTACCAAAAATGGCGTTTGCTGTGTCGCGTCCGCGACGAAGGTCACTTTCATCGACCACATCATCATGTAAAAGCGTCGCTGTATGAATGAATTCAATACAGGCGGCCAGTCCGAAATGTCGATCACCCTGGTAGCCACAAAGACGTGCTGACGCGAGCGTTAACAAGGGGCGCAATCTTTTGCCGCCAGCAGCAATTAAATGCCCGGCAAGCTGTGGAATGAGAACCACATTGGATTGCATATGCTTCATGATCAAGGCGTTCACAGCCTGCAAGTCGTCGGATACGAGGTCCATCAGGACGTCCATGCCATTCTTGGGCACACCGTTTTTTTGCATGTCGTTTTGAGATCCGCTATTTTTAGATCCGGGGCCAGAGGTGACGTCAGGATCTTTTTGATCAGATTTTACATCCGCAGCAATGGCCACGTTCTTCCCCTAATAATTACCAAGGTTCATGAAAGCTAAGTTAAGGATGTTTTATTCCGGTCGTATTCCCCGACCGTAATTCCTCAATTGCTATTCCGGAACCGTTATTCCCGATAGGTCGTTCTTATAGGAAGGGGCTAGGGGAGTAAACCGGATACAGCATTTTATAAGCGGGATAACGGTATTTTTATGCCAGTGTGATGATTAAGAAACAGGTGAATGGATAAAATTTTGATTGTGAACATAAAGGTTAAGGCATTGGAGATCAGGGGCAGATAGTCGGGGGAGGTAATCTGAGCAGACAATCAGTTGTCTAAAACTTTTCTTTATTTGATTGCCTGCTTTGATTGGATCTCTCGCTATGCCTGTTACTGGCTGGCACTAAGTAAGTGTTGCCAAGCTAATAGTTTGTTCAGGCTGCTTTCTTGTTGATAATTCGGGAAAGGTGAGAATCTTTTTTGAGCAAGAAGTCGATTAATCTGCTCTGATAATCTTCAGGCACGGCCTGAATAACAGAGGGCCGTATCGACAGGTTTTGTCGATATTTTAGAACACGTGGGGTGGTTGCGAAAAAGTTATCCGACATAAAAAGATCGAATGTATCGAAATAACGAAAGATAGGCCCATAAACGGCATCAATAAACTGAAAATTATCCGAGGCAAAAAAGTTCGTATCCCTTAATTGAACTTCGAGCTGTTCAAACTTGCTGGTAATAACGGCGCGTTTATCCTCAAACGCTTTACTGTCCTGTGCGCTATAAAGGCCCGCGATCGTAGCAAGGATTGTTGAACCAAATTCAATCCATGATCGGTGACGTGCTTTTTCAAAAGGATCAATGGGGTGAAGCGATCCTGTTGTTACTTCGTCCAGATATTCACCGATGACGGCTGATTCAAATAAAACGCCCTGTTCTGTCTTTAATAGTGGCACCTTTCCAAGCGGAGATATCTTTTTGAACCAATCGGGTTTATCGGCCAGGTTGATGTAGGTACGATTATGAGGGATTTCTTTCTCATCAAGAATGATGATTGCCCTTTGTACATAAGGACAAAGAGCAAAGCTGACGAGATCAATTTGCCCACCGCTGAACTCTTTTGTTTGATTATTGTTTGTCATCAGTTTCTCCTGTTTCAGGGAAAATTTTATGGCCAGAGCTATTGGGTAATCCGCAGTTATTGGATAATCCAGAGCGATTGGCATAATTAAATGGGCATAATTAAATGGAAGGTAATTGTCCTTCTGCTTGTTATGATTTAATCTGTTCATTTGTGGAGTTCAATTATATGAATATGAAAATTATCTTTGCATGAATGAACAGGGTGAATATTGGCGTGATTTACGAACGGTTCTGGCTGTGGCAAAGGCGGGATCGCTTTCGGGTGCTGCGCGGCTGTTGGGGATTAGTCATGCAACCGTTTTTCGGCACATAAATCATATCGAAGAAAAGCTGGAAGCTAAGTTGTTCGAACGTAACAGGGACGGATACGTTTTAACGGCCGCAGGTGAAGCCATAACCCACAGGGTAGAACAGTTCGATCATGATCTTGTCGCGCTGGAGCGTCAAATTTTAGGGGAAGAGCTGCAACCACGTGGCTTGGTCCGAATAACGACGACGGATACGCTGTTAATAAACTTTCTTTCCCCAGTCTTTGCCGATCTACAAAGAGCATATCCTGACATAGAGCTTGAAATTGGCTGTTCGAATGAGTTGGTTAATTTAAATAAACGCGAAGCCGAAATAGCCATCAGGCCCAGTAAAAAGAGTCCGGATAATATGGTCGGTAGAAAGATGGCTGATATTCGGGTCGGGATCTATGGACGCGTTCAAGATCATGAATATTTACTGGATGGTAATCGTGAAATCGAAAGTCTTGATGGATTAAGGGACCTGAACTGGATTGGCCCGGATGAAAGTCTTGCTCATTTAAGGATCTATAAATGGCTGCAACGCAATGGCCTCTACGGGCAGGTGAAAACCCGATATAATAGTTTGCTGGCGGTTGCTGATGCGGTACGTCATGGGGGTGGTGTTGCTATTTTGCCTTGTTTTATGGCGGCAATAGACCCTAGTTTGCTGGCTTTGAAGACGCCACTTGATGGCTTTGATAATGAACTTTGGCTTCTGACGCATCCTGATCTACGGAAGGTTGGTCGTATTCGGGCTTGTATGGATTTTTTATCCTCGGCGATTGACCAAAAGAAACATCTTCTCGCGGGTGAGTTCTGACATTGGTCGGAAATGGATGTTCCGACAGGGCTTATTCACCGGCATTTTTTTAACGGGCAAGGTTTTTCCACGGGAAGTGGTTATTCAGTAACAATGTTTAATTTTAGTCGTGTATTGATCGAATACCGACGGGGGTAAAGAAGGTGGGGGTAAGTTGTTTGTGATCTTTTCTTGCCGCCTGCTTGTTTGAACGATAGGTTCCTGCAAAGAACAATATAAGAAGACCTTTGCTGATCTGGCTTTCCTTGGTTCTGCGTAAGATGTTCTGTTCTGATGTGTGTTGTTTTTATACTGGATCTTAACGGGCTATCGAGTGTGATTGAAATCTATCGTACCAATGACATTGTTAAAATTTCCTGGCTTCAGGCATTGCTGTCTGATGGGGGGATAGAGTGCGCGGTTTTGGATCAACATGCATCTATTATCGAAGGGTCCATTGGAGCTATTCAGCGTAGGGTTATGGTGTTAGAAGAAGATGCCTTGCGGGCACGTCGGATCTTACACGATGCAGGTGAGATTGAGGGAGATATCTAATGCCGGATCTTCCCAAGAGGTTTCCTGAAAGCCTTCTCAAGGATTTTGCCCTGACCGAAGATGAGTTTATTGGTGGAAAAGTGACTGTTTTCCAACCTGCAAAGGGATATCGGGCGGGCATTGACGCCGTGCTTTTGGCGGCAACGGTTGAGATGAAATCAGGCGCGAAAATACTGGATCTTGGCAGCGGTGTTGGAACCGCGGGATTATGCTTGATGGGGCGAGAGCCTCAGGCAAAGGTCACAGCCTTGGAATTGCAACCCGTTCTGTTTCAAATTGCGCAAAAAAACAGAGACGTAAATCACCTGCACGATCGCTGGTCTTTGGTGAACGGCGACTTGTTACGGTTACCGGATGATCTGGCTCTGGGGTCTTTTGATCAGGTTATCTGCAATCCCCCCTTTATGCCCAAGGGGTCGTCACATGCATCACCTGACCCAATAAAGCTGCTGGCAAATCACGAAGGTGAAGCAACATTGCGAGACTGGATGTTGGCGGCTTTGAAATTGGTGAAGCAAAAAGGTGCGGTAACAATTATTCATCGGGCGGACCGTCTGGATGAAATCCTGTCTGTGTTTCGCGAAAAAAAAGCAGGGGCAATCGAAGTTTGTCCGCTATGGCCTTACGAAGGACAGCCCGCCAAGCGTGTTATCGTACGGGCGCGGCGAGGAATATCGAAGCCGATGATGATTTCCGCAGGACATAAACTGCACAAAACAGATGGCTCTTATACAGATGTAATTGACGGGGCTTTAAGACGGGGAGGGGCACTCCCACTTTAAGGGCGAAAAGATTTTTCGCTTTTGGTCCACAAAGTCGGACTGTTCACGGTTGTGGGATTTCTTTTCAACGGTTACAAGTTTTTGGAACAATTTTAATAAGGCACATTATGAAGCTTAAAAAGCTATTAGCTAAACTTCCTATCGAATGTTTTCGCAATCCCCCTGCCAAGGTTGCTGTTGTTGCGCTTCATGGCGTGATCGGTGCCGCAGGTCCAATGCGGTCTGGTCTTACTCTTGCTTCTGTCGAAGATCAATTGACCGAAGCTTTTAAGATGGATGATATCAAGGCTGTTGCCCTGTCGATCAATTCACCCGGGGGATCACCTGTTCAATCTGATCTGATCGGCCGCTTGATCCGGGACTTGGCAGATAAACATGAAATAAAAGTCTATGCTTTTTGCGAAGATGTGGCCGCTTCGGGTGGATATTGGCTGGCTTGTGCCGCCGATGAAATTTATGCCATGGAATCATCTGTGATTGGGTCCATCGGGGTGATTTCCTCGGGATTTGGTTTTCCTGAACTGATTAAGAAACATGGTATTGAACGCCGCGTACGCACCGCTGGTGATCTTAAATCCACGCTTGATCCTTTTGAAAAGGAAAGCCCCAGAGATGTCAAACGCCTGAAAGGCATTCTGACCCAGATCCATGAAAACTTTATGGATTGGGTACGAGGACGCCGGACTGGTAAGCTCAAGGCTGATGAAAAAGAAATCTTTTCTGGTGAATTCTGGACAGGTGTCACAGCCAAAGAGTACGGTTTGATCGATGGTCTGGGATCAATGCATCAGATCATGCGTTTTGAATTTGGTGAAAAGGTTAAACTCATCAAAGTCGAAGGCAAGCGTAGCTGGTTGAAGGCTAAATTGGGCCTTGGTGGCGGTGATGCCCTTATGAAAGGGGCCGGACTGGCAGGTTTGAGTGGTGTAAACGCCGCTGATATTGCTGGTGGTGTGATGGCCGCTGTTGAAGAACGCGCTCATTGGGACCGTTACGGTCTGTAGCTCATAAGAACTGCTTGGGTGGTTCGAGAGAACTGTTTTGGTTCTGGTCAATTTTTGTTCAGAACGGTTTGAAGACAATGGAATCCGGGATAATCTGGTCTTGGATTCCCCTGAACGACAAACAATAAAAAACACCGCAATACGCGGTATGGTTAGGATAGTATGTTCGGAATACCCTCTATAGGTAAGTTGCTGGTACTCGGATTGGTTATTGGCGGGGTTTATCTGTTTTTCAAAGTCAAAGGCCGACGGGAACAATCGCTTGGTAATGGTGCCAAGAAAAACGCGCGGCAAAATACCGGACGTACACCAAGTCAAAGTCAAGAAAATCAAGATGATAACGGGTCGCTGGATATGGTCCAGTGTCCAGCGTGTAAAGCGTATATTCCTGCCAAGAGCAAATGCTCTTGCGGGGGCAATGGCTAGAAGCGACAAAAAATATCTCGACTCCGGCATTGTGGCTGTTGATTCCAAATGCTGGTCATTATAAGTTCATTCAAATTTCGCACTGCAGCAAAATGACAAATAACGATATGTCCCAGTCTGACGCAAAAAAGTCCGACGTAAAAAAGTCCGATGACCTTAATAGCCCGGCTCAAGCTTCGGCTTCCCCGGTAAAAACACGGGCGAAAACAAAGGTCATTGTTGACCCTGAAAGGTGTGTGCAACGCCTTATTCTCAAATTACAGGATTACTGGGCGCGTCAGGGCTGCGTTATTCTTCAGCCCTATGACGTCGAAGTCGGCGCTGGAACGTTCCACCCCGCGACAACCCTTCGGTCTTTGGGACCAGATACTTGGCGTGCAGCTTATGTGCAGCCTTGTCGTCGCCCGACGGATGGTCGTTACGGGAACAACCCGAACCGTCTGCAGCACTACTACCAGTTTCAGGTTATTATGAAGCCATCCCCGGCAAACTCGCAGGAACTTTACCTGGGGTCGCTGGATGCCATTGGCATTGATTCATCCAAACACGATCTTCGTTTTGTCGAAGATGACTGGGAAAGCCCGACACTGGGTGCCTGGGGCCTTGGTTGGGAAGTTTGGTGTGACGGTATGGAAGTCAGCCAGTTTACCTACTTCCAGCAAGTTGGTGGTATCGAATGTAATCCCGTGCCATTGGAACTGACATACGGACTTGAGCGTTTGTTCATGTATGTTCAGGGCGTGGAAAATGTCTATGACCTCGACTGGGATGGTGTCCCTGCTGAAGACGGTGGGAAAACCTATGGCGATGTTTTCCATCAGAACGAAGTAGAGTTTTCGACTTATAACTTTGAAATCGCTTCGACGGATGAGCTTTTTGACCACTTCAAAGAAGCCGAGGCCGAATGTGCCCGCATCCTGAAGTTTGGCGAAGCCAATGCCGAGAAAAATGGTAAAGCCAAAGGTAACCTGTTGCCGCTGCCTGCCTATGATCAATGTCTAAAAGCCAGTCACCTCTTTAACTTGCTGGATGCACGCGGGGTTATTTCTGTAACCGAGCGTCAGGCCTATATTGGCCGTGTGCGAGATCTTGCTAAAGCATGTTGCGAAGCCTGGAATAAAACCCAGTTGGAAGAGGTTTAAGGGTATGTCTGAATTTCTACTTGAGCTTCATTCCGAAGAAATCCCGGCGCGTATGCAGGCAAAAGCTGCGGCTGATCTTAAAAATATCGTTTCGAACCAGCTCAAAGGCGCAGGCCTGGCCTTTACCGATGCGCGTGCTTTTGTAACGCCGCGTCGTCTGGCCCTGGTTATTGATGGCTTGCCTGAAAAGCAGCCCGATGTCAGTGAAGAGAAAAAAGGCCCAAAAGTTGGCGCGCATGAAAAGGCGCTTGAAGGCTTTATGAAGGCCAACGGTCTGACCTCTATTGATCAGGCCGAAATCCGAAATACACCCAAGGGTGATTTTTACTTCGTGGTCAACGAAATCAAAGGGCGGGAAACCACCGAAGTTCTTTCCGAGATTGTTGTCGAAACAATCAAGAGCTTCCCATGGCCGAAATCCATGAAGTGGTCGAAAAATTCTTTCCGTTGGGTGCGCCCCCTACATTCTATTCTGGCGATTTTCAAGGGCGAAACCCTCAAGGGTTCTTTTGATTTTGGCAATCAGACACTTGAATTTTGTAACCGTACCCGTGGTCATCGCTTTCTGGCCCCGGACTGGTTCGAAGTTAAAAATCTGGATGATTACCTGCACAAGCTTCGCCTTGCCAAGGTACTTGTAGATGAAAACGAGCGCCGTGATCTGATCGAAACACAGGCTAAAGAACTTTGTGTTGCCGAGGGTGTAACACTAAAAGATGATCAGGGACTTTTGAACGAAGTCACAGGTCTGGTGGAATGGCCTGTTTTGTTGATGGGGCGTATTGCTGATCGCTTTATGACAGTGCCACACGAAGTCCTTTCGACTTCGATGAAAGAGCACCAGAAGTATTTTTCTGTTCTTGATAAAGACGGTAAACTGGCAAACCGTTTTGTCTTTGCGGCAAATACAGAGACCGCAGACGAAGGCAAAACGATTATTTCAGGTAACGAGCGCGTTCTTGCCTCTCGTTTATCGGATGCCGAGTTCTTTTGGGATCAAGATAAGAAATCGAAGCTTGAAACCCGTGTGGATGGGCTGAAATCTATTGTCTTCCAGGCCAAGCTGGGCACATTAGCTGAAAAGATTGTTCGAGTGCAGGATCTTGCCGGTAACATTGCCGAGCAAACCGGATGTAATCCTGTGTATGCTCGTCGTGCCGCTGAACTCGCCAAGGCAGATTTAAGCACTGGTATGGTCTATGAATTTCCTGAATTACAGGGCATTATGGGCCGTTATTACGCCTTGCATGACGGTGAAAGCCCACTGGTTGCCGAAGCCATTGCAGACCACTATTCCCCACTTGGGCCGTCTGACCGTTGTCCTTCTGCGCCAATTTCAGTGGCTGTTGCCCTTGCTGATAAAATCGACACGCTGGTTGGCTTTTTCGGTATTGATGAGTTGCCAACAGGGTCAAAAGATCCCTTTGCGCTGCGCCGTGCCGCGCTTAGCATTATTCGCCTGATAACAGAAAACAGCTTGCAGATTAATTTGCGCCAAGCATTCGCGGCAAGCTTTTCGGCCTATACAGGCCAATTGACGCAACCCGAAGATAAAACCATAGATGGTTTGATGTCTTTTATTGCTGATCGTCTCAAGGTCGCATTGAAAGACAAAGGGGTTCGTCACGATTTGATTACAGCTGTCTTTGCCCTTGGGGACGAAGATGATCTGGTTCGGTTGCTGGCCCGTGTTGATGCACTTGCCGGATTGCTGAAAACCGATGATGGGGTCAACCTTCTGGCCGCTTACCGTCGGGCAGCGAACATTGTCCGGATTGAAGAGAAAAAAGATAAAGCGGTATTCGATGCGACAGTCGATACTGTGTTGTTGCAACAGTCTGAAGAACAGGCGTTGCACGGGGCTTTAGAAAAAGCCTCCCAGGAAGCCACAAAGGCACTGGAACGTGAAGATTTCACCGGGGCGATGGCGGCACTTGCCGGACTTCGACCTCCGATGGACGCGTTTTTTGATAAGGTAACGGTGAACGATGATGACCCGACCTTGCGAAAAAACCGTCTGTGCTTGTTATCTCGGATTGGTGTGATCCTGGGGCAGGTTGCAGACTTCTCACGAATAGAAGGATAGATGAGAACATGACCAAATGGGTCTACAGTTTCGGGAATGGCAAGGCTGACGGCAAAGCCGACATGAAGGAACTACTCGGCGGCAAGGGGGCTAACCTTGCCGAGATGTCATCGCTGGGACTTCCGGTCCCACCCGGTTTTACCATCTCTACCGAAGTCTGTACGGCCTATTATGATAATGATCGAAACTATCCGGATGATCTGTCTGGTCAGGTTGATAAAGCCCTTGGCCAAATTGAAAATATTGTCGGTGTAAAGTTCGGAGACAACGCGAACCCTCTGCTTGTTTCTGTTCGTTCCGGTGCTCGGGCCTCTATGCCAGGTATGATGGACACTGTCCTTAATCTTGGCCTTAACGATATCACTGTCGAAGGTCTAGCGAAGGTATCAGGCGACGAACGCTTTGCCTATGACAGCTATCGCCGCTTTATCCAGATGTACAGTGATGTGGTACTCGAAGTTGATCACCACTTCTTCGAAGAAGTTCTGGAGCTTCACAAAGAAGATAACGGCCTGATCCTTGATACAGAACTTTCCGCCGAAGACTGGAAGGGTATCATCGTCCAGTACAAGAAGATTGTTGAAGAAGAATACGGACAGCCTTTCCCGCAAGACCCGAAAGAACAGCTTTGGGGCGCGGTATCTGCTGTATTCGGGTCTTGGATGAACGCCCGTGCAACGACCTATCGTAAACTCAACGATATCCCCGCAGCGTGGGGAACCGCGGTCAACGTACAGGCCATGGTCTTTGGTAACATGGGTGATGATTGTTCGACTGGTGTTGCCTTTACCCGTAATCCTTCGACCGGTGAAAATGCTTTCTATGGTGAGTACCTGATCAATGCGCAGGGCGAAGACGTGGTTGCGGGTATTCGTACGCCGCAGAACCTGACCATCAAAGGTAAAGAAGAACAAAACTCTGACCTTCCATCTATGGAAGAGACAATGCCAGAGGTGTTCAAGCAGCTTGATGAAACGCGTCATATCCTTGAAAAGCACTATCGCGATATGCAGGACATTGAATTTACCGTTCAGTCCAACAAGCTCTTTATGCTGCAAACACGTGCAGGGAAACGTACAACGGCCGCGGCGCTTCAGATTGCCGTTGATATGGTCGACGAAGGCTTGATCACAAAAGAAGAGGCCGTTGGCCGTGTTGAACCTGCGGCGCTTGATCAACTATTGCACCCGACACTTGATCCCAAAGCAGACCGTAACGTTATTGGGCATGGTTTGCCGGCATCACCAGGTGCGGCATCCGGACAGATTGTTTTCTCTGCCGATGAAGCAGAGAAAATGGCACAATCCGGTAAGGGCGTTATTCTTTGCCGGACCGAAACATCACCGGAAGATATTCATGGCATGCATGCTGCGAAAGGTATTTTGACCTCTCGTGGTGGAATGACATCACACGCGGCTGTGGTTGCGCGTGGCATGGGGCGTCCTTGTGTGTCCGGTGCGGGTGATCTGCGCATGGATTACAAAAACGAAACCATGATTGTTCGTGGTGAAGAACTTAAAGCTGGTGACATCATTACCATCGACGGCAGTAATGGCGAAGTTATGTTGGGCGAAATCCCAACAATTCAGCCTGAAATGTCTGGTAATTTCTCTACCCTTATGGAATGGGCAGACAAAATCCGGACCATGAAGGTACGGACCAACGCCGAAACACCAAATGATTGTCGTACAGCACGCAGTTTTGGCGCGGAAGGCATTGGGCTTTGCCGTACAGAGCACATGTTCTTTGACGCAGACCGCATTGTTGCCGTGCGTGAAATGATCCTGTCTGATGATGAAGCAGGACGTCGTAAAGCTTTGGATAAAATCTTGCCGATGCAGCGCGAAGATTTTGTCGAGATCTTCAAGATTATGGCGGGTTTACCTGTGACAATTCGGTTGCTCGATCCACCATTGCACGAGTTCCTGCCGCACGGCGAGGAAGAAATGCAGGATGTTGCCGATGCGGCGGGTGTGCCGATTGAAAAGCTGCATGCGCGTGCCGCAAAGATGTCGGAAACAAACCCGATGCTTGGGCACCGTGGGTGTCGTTTGGGCATTTCCTATCCGGAAATTTATGAAATGCAGGCCCGCGCCATTTTTGAAGCCGCTGCACAGGTATCAAAATCCGAAGGCCAGACTGTTGAGCCAGAGGTCATGATCCCGCTGGTTGGCATGAAGAAAGAGCTCGAGATCCTCAAAGCACTTGTTGACCGGGTTGCCAAAGAAGTGATGGCCGCCGAAGGTGTTGAGATGAAGTACCTTGTCGGTACGATGATTGAGCTACCGCGTGCCGCGCTTCGTGCCGGAGATATTGCGGAAGAAGCTGAGTTTTTCTCTTTCGGGACCAATGATCTGACGCAAACAACCTTTGGTCTGTCGCGGGACGATGCGGGTAATTTCCTTGGCGCTTACGAGCGTAATGGCATCATCGAACAGGACCCGTTTATCTCTTTGGATCAGGAAGGCGTTGGCGAGCTGGTTGAGATTGCTGCAGAACGTGGTCGGAAGACCCGTGGTGATATCAAGCTTGGTATCTGTGGTGAACATGGTGGTGATCC
>NZ_CAKZMP010000325.1 GCF_937128705.1 uncultured Kiloniella sp.
ATTTGGTTCATTCCCAACCGTGTTGCTTATTGCCACAATGCTACGGTTATCACTCAACCTGGCATCAACAAGATTGATTCTTGCTGAGGGGCACCAAGGCACAGCAGCTGCTGGACAGGTAATTCAATCGTTCGGCAACTTTGTCATGGGTGGCAACTTTGTTATCGGTATTATTGTTTTTGGCATCCTTGTCATCGTGAACTTTATTGTTATCACAAAGGGCGCGGGCCGTATTGCGGAAGTATCAGCACGTTTTAGTTTGGATGCGATGCCCGGCAAACAGATGGCTATTGATGCAGATCTATCAAGCGGTCTTATTGATGAAGGCGACGCCAGAGAACGTCGCAAGACACTCGAAGATGAAAGTAACTTCTTTGGGGCCATGGATGGTGCTTCAAAGTTTGTTCGGGGTGACGCCATTGCCGGACTTCTTATAACTTTCATTAATGTTATCGGCGGTATTATTATTGGTGTTGCGCAACGAGACATGGCTGTCGGAGATGCGGCAACCTCATACACTCTGTTAACTGTTGGCGATGGCCTTGTTTCACAAATTCCTGCGATTGTTGTCTCTACGGCAGCGGGTATTCTGGTTTCCAAGACCACAACAACAGGTTCTGCGGACAAAGCGATTTTTGCACAGCTCGGCGGATACCCCCGAGCCCTTGGCCTGTCATCAGCCCTTATGGTCGCACTCGCTGTTGTGCCCGGCACACCTGCTTTTCCGTTTCTCCTGCTCGCCGCAGCAACAGGAGGACTGGCTTGGTATAGCGACAAGAAAGATATACAAAAAACCGAGCTTGCAGATAAGAAAGAGCTAGAAGCAGCAGAACCCGCCCCTGTTGCGGAAGAACCAATCTCAGCATCTTTGCAAATCGATAACCTTCGGCTTGAATTGGGCTATGCACTGCTCCCCATGATCAATGGACAGGGTGGTGAACGGCTGACAGATCAGATTAAAGGCTTGCGGCGACAATTGGCTCAAGAACTCGGGTTTGTGTTACCGTCCGTACGTATTCAAGATAACCTTCAGCTCGGCGCGAACAGCTATGTTATTCGCGTTAAAGAGATCGCCGCTGGCGAAGGAGAACTTCGTCCCAATATGTTCCTGATCATGGACCCTCGCGGCGATAAAATCCAACTCGTCGGCGAGGAAACTGTCGAGCCAACATTCGGCTTACCGGCGATGTGGGTTGATGAAAGTCAGAAGGAAGAAGCCCTATTCCGTGGCTATACAGTTGTTGATGCCTCAACAGTGATCACAACCCATATTACAGAAGTTGTGAAAGATAATATTTCTGAATTGCTTTCTTATGCTGAAACACAGAAATTGCTCGACGAACTCGGTGAAGAACACCAAAAACTTATTGGCGATCTTATCCCCAATCAAATTTCAGTCGGTGCCTTGCAACGTGTACTACAAAATCTACTTGGCGAACGTATTTCCATTCGTGATTTGCCGACCATTCTCGAAGGCATTTCAGAAGCGTGTGCCTATACACGAAACGCTACCTTTATTACCGAACATGTACGTTCGCGCCTTGCCAGACAGATTTCCAATGATAATCAGAATGAACAAGGCTTTATTCCAATGATCACGCTGTCTCCTCAGTGGGAGCAAGCTTTTGCTCAGGCGTTGGTGGGTGAAGGTGAAGAAAAACAGCTTTCTATGCCTCCTACCCAGCTTCAAGAATTTATAACTGCTGTTCGTCAGACATTTGAGCGCCATGCCATGATGGGTGAAGCACCTGTCATGTTGAGCAGCCCGGTTATTCGTCCCTATGTACGTTCTATTGTAGAGCGCTTTCGGCCCACAACGGTTGTCATGTCGCAAAATGAAGTGCATCCAAAAGCAAAAATTAAGACTTTGGGAGTTATTTAGCTCCTATGATCATAAGACAAGAACGAGCTAAACTTTATTGGGCTGGAGCGATCGTGGTATGCGATTAAAGCACTATATCGCTGAGAATCTACCTGATGCCATGAATCAGGTCCGTCTTGATTTGGGTGAGGATGCAATCATTCTCTCCACGGATGAATTAGGTCCCGGTCAAGGTGTCCGTGTCACAGCAGGACTTGATGATGAGCCCGAGAATGATTTCTCTATTTCCGATCCTCAAGACGATGTAGATATTGTCGACGAAATAACAGAGGTACTTGATTTCCATCGTCTTCCCCATGAAATGATCGATATGCTTGTCGGCCATGCTATGGGGGTTCCTGCATCAGAATGGCATATTTCTCTTGCAGGGGCATTGGACAATAACTTCCACTTTGGGCAGATCCCTAGCCGGGCATTATCCAAACCATTAATGCTCGTTGGCTCGCCCGGGGATGGAAAAACCTCGACCATTGCCAAGCTTTGCGCCAAGGCCAGATTATCAGATATACCAACGACGGTAATAACAATTGATGCAGAAAAAACAGGTGGTGTCGAACAGATCGCCGCCTTCTGTCATCGTCTACAAATAAATCTGGATATCGCCGAGACACCGGAAAAACTTGCCGAATCTATTCACAGACCTCCATCTGATCACCTGCTATTAATTGATACGATGGGCGTGAACCCTTTTGATGATGATTCTCTGAATTATCTGGCAGAATTTGCCCAGGCCGCAAATGCCGTATCGACACTCATTATTCCTGCCGGGGGCGATGTTTATGAAACAGCAGATAAAGCCGCTGCGTTCAAATCACTGAATACAAAATACATTATTCCAACAAAACTAGACATGACACGGCGCTTTGGTGGCTTATTAACGGCAGCCCACAGTGCAGAACTCACCTTTATGGCTGCGGGCATATCCCCGCATATCGCAGACGGATTATCCCCTATAAATCCAGTATCTCTGGCACGGCTATTGCTTCCTACCAGACTAGAATCCCAACAGCACTCTCTTGCAACAGGCACACGCTGATGAACCAAGCTAAAAACCATAATGTTCAATCTTTGCATAATAAATTACTCTGCAAGAACATGATTGCCATAGCATCAGGCAAGGGTGGTGTCGGTAAGACCTGGCTGTCGATTACTCTGTCACATGCGCTATCAAGCTTGGGATGCCGGACTCTGTTGTTTGATGGTGATCTTGGTCTGGCGAACGTTGACATTCAACTGGGTCTCGCTCCGAATAAAGATATGGGGGGCGTCTTAAACGGCAGGTACTCTCTCAAAGAAGCAGCCGTGCGTTATCCAGACGGTGGCTTTGATGTTGTTGCGGGTCGGTCAGGCTCTGGTAATTTAGCGAACCTTCCTGCACCTCGTTTAAACAGTCTAACAACGGATTTAGCAAATCTGTCCCAATCTTATGACCGAATTATTTTGGATCTTGGTGCAGGAATTGACAGAACCGTACGCCAACTTGCATCACAAGCTCAGGTCTGCTTGGTCATCACAACAGATGAGCCAACCTCACTCACAGATGCATATGCTTTTATCAAGCTGACAAAAATGCAACGCCCTGATGCTGATCTACGTGTTATCGTGAACATGGCAGAAACAGAACATGACGGGCACAAGACCTACAATACCATTCGCAAGGCTTGTGAATCCTTTTTGAAGATAACGCCACCACTTGCAGGTATTATTGTTCGGGACAATAAGGTAAAGGAAGCAATTCGCAATCAAACACCTCTGCTGGTAAGATATCCATCATCAACCGCTGCAGAGCGCGTAGAACAGATTGCCCGGAATTTGCTAAAAGGGCATGAATAAGGTCCGACTTCCACTTGCTACAACACCCACGGCCCAGTCAGGAGCAACTCAAACCTCACAGGCAAGCACCCTTGCGAACTATCCACCAACCCTGACGAACCAGAAAATTCAAGAACTGCTTAGTGGGACGATCAAGGGGCAAACACCGCAAGGGCAACTCATTGTCCAAACTTTGTTGGGCGAACTATCTGTTAACACCAGTATTAAGCTGCCCGCAGGTACAGAGGTCATGGTTCAATTCAGAACCCATCGCCCCCCTTTTGAAGTTCTCATCCTGCCCCAAGGAGACAAATCAAAAACCCCGGCAGCCCCCATTCAACAAGCCCCGACAGATAAGCTCAGCTTAAGTCATCAAGTTCAAGCAACGCTTATAAAGAAGCCAGTTGAAAGTGCATCTGTCCCTCTTCCAAAAACATTGCAAAACTTACAAACTTCTTCGCAATTTTCCGTAAAGATGGAAGTCTTGGGCCCTCCGCCCAAAAGTGCAGCCCCACAGGTAACTCCTGGCTTTCCCCCATCATCAGCGCCGAACACAAGCCCTGTTTCTTCTCAATCCGGTGCCCAAACACCTTCCCCGCAAGCTACCGTTTTAAAAGCAACCGTGACAGGAAGCAGCCCTCAGGGAAATCCAATTGTTCAAACAGCAATCGGGACGGTTCAACTTGCGATCAAAGCGACCCTGCCCGTGGGAACGCAAATATCCCTAACACTACTTTCTATAGATGATCCAGAGGCTTTAAAAGCTGGGGATGGTGCACGTCTTTCAACAACACAACCGGGTCAGGATTTGCGTCAAACACTTCAAAGCGCATTGACCACTTTAGGACAACAGGGGCAATTTAATGCTCTGGCAAGCCATCTACCCCAAAAAGGCCCTGCGTTAACCGCAGGCATTTTGTTATTTCTAAACGCTTTGAAATCCGGATCCCCCAAAGGCTGGGCCGGAGAAGATACTCTTTCACTACTTCGTGCTGCCGGGCGTCCTGAACTGGCACAGCAATTAACCACAGAAAGTTCGTTGATAACACGACCTGTTGAAACGGGCCAAGGGGATTGGCGCATGACGCAACTCCCTATTCTCCACGACAGTCAATTACACCAAGCTAACCTATTTGTCCGTGACAGAGAACATGACAAACAAGGACGCGGCAATCTGGAGCAAGAAGAAGTAACGCGCTTCAAGCTGGAGGTAGAGATGAGCCGAGATGGCGAAATGCAATTCGATGGTCTTGTAAAAAAAGGACGTTTTGATCTCGTTATCAGAAGCAGAAACAGTCTTCCAAAAACAATGGAAGTTAAAATATCTGACCTGTTTTACGGCGCAAACGAGGCTACTGGATTTGCCGGGAAACTTTCATTTGAAGTTTCGGAAAATTGGGAAAAACTAACTCAGAGCTCTCAAAAATTAATTGCAGGTTCTCATAACAGTACCATGGCTTAACGCCCTCTCTCCCAAATACCACTCAAGACAACTTAGGCATGAAGGGATGAACATCTCACTTCATGCCTAAGTGCTTAACATTTGGATCTTCTGCTTATGTACTTAAAGTTACTCTAGATCACGAAGCTTTCTATTCTTTGGATCATATAGTGGCTCACTAGACACTACCGCTGGATAACGTTCCCCAAGAATACTAACTTCAAGTTCAGTCCCTTCCACGGCCAAATCAGTTCTCACAAAACTCAGGGCAATATTCTTTTCTATTGTATGGCCATATCCCCCAGAAGAAGATATCCCAACGATCTCATCACCCTTGAAAATAGGGGAGCAATAAGGTGCTTCAGCAATAGCGGTATCAATAATCAAAGGTACAAACCTTTCTTTGATACCATTCTCAAGATGTTGTTTTAGTGCCTCACGGCCCAAGAATGGACCTTTATCCAAGTCAACAAATCGATCCAAAGACAATTCGAAAGGCGTGTATTCATGAATAATATCAACTTTCCACGACCGATAACACTTCTCTAGACGCAATGAATCCATGGCATAGAGACCAAAGTCAGCAACGCCATACTCGTCCCCCGCCTTCATTACGTCATCATAAACCTGTCCCAAAAACTCCATCGGAACATGTAGCTCCCACCCGAGTTCACCAACGTAGTTCACCCGCATCGCCAGAACATCGGGGCAGTATCCAATTTCCATGCCTTGTGTCGTAAGCCAAGGGAAAGCCTTGTTGGATAGGTCCGTCTTGGTGATTTTACCAAGTAGATCTCTGGAACGAGGACCTGCAACCACCAGTGTTCCATAGCGATCTGTCAGGTTTTCAAATTCGACCGATCCATCGCCGGGCATATTTGAAAGAAGCCAATCTTCATCATGCCATTCACCTGCACCAGCAGAAATAAGCCAGTAATGATCTTCCGCCAGTCTCGTGATGGTCATTTCTGTCATCACATGCCCTTTACGGGAAAGGAAATACGCCAAGGACATGCCACCAACCCTAGGCATTTTTCCCGCAACCATATAATCAAGCCATGCAGTTGCCCCCGGGCCTGTAACTTCGTATTTCGTGAAACCGCCCAGATCCAGTACTCCGACACGTTCCCGCACAGCCTTACATTCAAACTTGACCGCGTCATTCCAATTTCGGCGTTCATCTAAAAAAGAAACCGTTTGCGCGTATGGTCGATTTGTTTGCGGGAACCAGACCGCGCGTTCCCAGCCACCTCTTGCGCCGAAGAAAGCGCCTTTTTGTTTTAGCTTTTCATAAACAGGTGTCATCTTCGCCGGGCGGCCCGCGGGACGTTCTTCATGCGGGAAAGGGATAGCATATTCGTTCTGGTAAACTTCAATCGCCTTTTCAACTACATATTTTTGCGTGGCATAGTCCGTATATCGACGCGGATCCAGCATCCACATATCCCACTCGGACTCACCCTCGAGCACTTGCTCGGCAATAATTTTACCTGCTCCACCAGATTGGGTAATACCAAAGCTAAAACCACAGCAATGGTAAAAATTATCGAGTCCGTAAGCTGGGCCAATATAAGGTAATCCATCGGGTGTATAAGGAATTGGCCCGTTTATAACCCGGGAAACACCGCCCTTTTCAAGAATAGGAACACGGGCCATAGCCTGGCCGATGTACCATTCAATCCGATCTAGATCATCATTCCACAATTGTGAGGCAAAGTTTTCAGGCAAACCATCTAGCCAATAAGGGGTGGCTTTCCATTCATAAGGCCCCAGAATAAGCCCCGCACGTTCTTGACGTAGGTAATAACTATCATCAGGGTCCCTGAAAAGTGGCAGTTTCGTATCAAGTGCTTCCAACTCTGGTATAGCATCGGTAACAAGAAACTGATGAGAGAGAGTTACGATTGGAATATACTGCCCCACCATTGCGGCGATCTCTCCGCCACGGTAGCCACCTGCATTAATAACTTTTTCGCAAGTCACCGACCCTTTTTCACAATCAACACACCACTCACCATTTGGGGTTTGTGTAATGGCCGTTACTCGGTTAAAGCGCTGAATTTGCACGCCCAGGTCCCGTGCACCTTTTGCATAGGCCTGTGTTAGTTGACTTGGGTCGATATCCCCATCCAATGGATCCCACAATCCCCCGACACAATCATGTGTTTCCAGATAGGGGTAATAATCTTTCATTTCACTTGGGCTCAGGATTTCATAATCCAGCCCCTGCGCCTTTGCCATGGACTGAACATGCTTGAACTCAAACATGCGCTCATCACTTTGTGCCAGACGAATGGACCCTGTGCGGGTATAGTTCATGGGATAGTCGACGTCTTCTGCAAGCCGTCCATACAGCTCAACCCCATAGGTTTGCATCTTCATGATATTGACGCTGCTTGAATAGGTTGGGCAATTTCCAGCGGCATGCCAAGTAGAGCCAGACGTCAGTTCATCCATTTCCAACAGGACCACGTCTTTACACCCCATTTTTGCCAGATGATACGCAGCACTACAGCCAACCGCTCCCCCACCTATGATGACAATTCTTGCATGACTTTTCATAATTCACTTCCTGTTCTTCTTGATCTTATTTTTATTCGCACTTTGTTTCTTGCCGGGCTGGCCCTCTACCCCCGGGGCGTAAATTTTACTTTGCGGTCATCATATCGCGGGGCAACTTAATATTGTACTCAGCCCTGACCTGCTGATCCATTTCATCACTGATATGGCGAGGGAAGTGACTATTCATCGTTTCCCGCACAATATTTGTTGCATTAAAAAGAGATGTCGGTCGTTTCTTCTCTTCCCATTCATTCGGGCTGCTTCGGTCTGATGTCTCGGGATAGAAATATTCCGTTTCCATAACAGAAAGGGTTTGATCTGAACCAAGATAATGGCCGGGACCTTCTTCACAAACTTGGCGGATCGCTTCAATTGACAGAGTATCTTCATTGACATCAATGCCTCGAACTGTCCGCAGAACAGATCCAATCGTATCATTATCAAGTACAAGGCTTTCCATACACATGCCCAGAAGACTGGCATGCATGCCCGCAGATTCATAAACCAGATTAGTTCCTGAATTTCCAGTTACGGCATGATTATACCCTTTTTCAGCCCCGGCCTGATAATCAGGAACCTTCGAATCACACATTCCGCTAGGTACACCCGTTGGTAGATCATAAAACCGCCCCATCTGGGCACAGGCTGCCACCAAAAGGGCTTGTTCTCCGCTACCACCACTCATCGCCCCCGTTCTTAAATCAGAAACAAAAGGCCAAGTGCCAAAAACTGCTGGTGCGCCGGGCTGAATTGCATTCACATAAACAAGGCCAGCAAGAACTTCGGCAACTTCCTGTACAACCGATCCTGCTAATGAAGCAGGCGATGTCGCCCCCGCCTGCCCAGCCGATAACATAAGTACGGGCATCCCGCCACGCACTGCGACTTCCATACATTTACATGCATCTTCAGCAAACTTAAGAGGCGGCACAACAAAGCAATTCGACATACTGACAAAGGGACGCTCCCGCCACTTATTTTCACCACCCGCAACCATGTGCAGCATTTCCAATGATTTCTCGACATGGCTGGGTTCAACCCAACTTGACCCCACATGTTTGGTGGTGCCTGAAATAGCTGCATAACAAGTATTAAAATCCATATCAAAGGGATCTGCCAGATCCCGACAAACCACTGAACGTTGAAAGAAATGGATGTTGTCCAGCTTATCCACCATACGCGCGATATCATACAGATCTTGCGTGGTTGATTCACGATAATCACCCGTGTGGGCATCGACCATATGAACCGCTGCGCCCGCTGTGCCAAAATAAATTTTGCTGCCTGACAGGTCCATATCGTGTTTTGGATCCTGTCCATGCAAGACGACATTACGATTAACCTTCACCAACATATCTTCGACAAGCGCACGCGGAAAAGTCAAACGACCGTTGTCTTTCAATATACCGCCCGCAGCCGTAACAGCTTCAATACAACTCGGTATGGCATCGGCAAGTCCGATATTTTCCAACACATCCAAAACGGCGGAATGAATACGCTTTACTTGTAAATCATTCAGGACTTTATAATTTCCACTATCCAAACCAGGCTGGATAGCACGCTTATCCTCTGCTAACGGCGCAGCTCGCAAGGCTTGGCGGGCTTGGCGCCCTCCCCGACGGCGGGATGAAACAACAACTTCACTCATGGGTGTCTCCGGAAAAGATATTTGAGTCCATTGTTAGTCTCGGTTTAGAATCAGACAAATGATCCTTTTTCACTAAATGGTCACTTTTACTCACCATTTAAAATTGACTTTATGTCATAATCATAAAAGATTTGGATAGTTACTACGCTTGTTGCCACACTATACTTGAGGGTTTTTATATTGTTAAAGAAAAGACATCTGCCGAATTTGAACGCTCTTCGCGCTTTTGAAGCAGCAGCAAGGCATTTGAATTTTCGCCTCGCGTCCGAAGAACTTAATATAACCCACTCGGCCATCAGCCATCATATCAAAAACCTCGAAGACCAATTGGGCGTAAACCTGTTTGCCCGTGCCGGACGAAATGTCGTTCTCACAGAAGCAGGTAAAATCTATCTGCCGATACTAGAGGATAGCTTTGATCGAATTGCGGATGGGGCACGTATGGTGCAGTCTCTTGAACGCCCCAAAACCTTGCTGGTACAGGTTTATATTACCGTCGCAATGTTTTGGTTGCTGCCCCGAATTCACGAATTCTATAAAGTCAGTAAAGGTATTCAGGCACAGTTGAATACATCCTATCTGGATTGGAAATTCGACAGGGCGGGAACAGATGTCGGCATCATCTGGGCCGCAAAAAAAGAACCAGATCTTGTTTATTATCATTTGGCCGAAGCACATCTTTCCCCTATGTGCCACAAGGACCTAACTACAGGAGAGCACCCTATACGCAACTCTGAAGACCTGCTGCAATACGATATCCTGCAACTCTTTAATCATAACCATGATTGGGCAATGTGGTTTCAGCAAGAAGGTATCTCAGACTGGGCACCAGATCAGGCGATTACCTTTGACAACTATCTTCTCGCTCTAGAAGCTGCAAACAAGGGCCGCGGAATTGCTATGACAAATAGCCCCTTCGCGACCCCCCGAGATATTAACAGCCCCCTCGTAAAACCCTTTGGGGATAAAACCTGTCATAGCGGTGATTGGTATCTCGTATGCAAACCTGAACTTGCCGAAAGCAATAAGGTTAAAACATTTCATAAGTGGCTCGTTGAAGAGCTCAAGATCAATAGTTGATAAGCTGACCTTCAATTAGACATTCATCCGATTGAAGGGCATTAATTATTTTCTGATGCTTTGCGTCGCCTATATTGTTGTATACCCATTTCATCAAAGGCGGCTTGTTCTTTTTTCTTCAGAACATCCTGCTGCCGCTTAATGTCATTTGCCTGCGCTTCTTCGTATTTCTTCAGATCCTGATAGATTTCATGTAACTCTTGTTGCGCAATCGCCTTCAAGGTTATGACTTCTTCAATGGATGTTTCCAAACGCTTACGCCGTTCGCGGGCAGCTTCAGCATAGGCAGGATAAGTCTGCGCCATATCAGGATGTTGCGACGCGAATTCCTGCTCTTTAGCAACTTCAGCATCCAATTTTTCGATATCTTGTTCTAACTTGATCCCCAAGCTTTCCAGGTCAGCGAGCTTTTGCTGGGCTTCATCCAACTTCCAGCTATGTACCCTTACAATACTGTCAATTGGGGTCTTCATGATTCAATCCCCGTTCCATCTATATTCTGTTGTCCTTGGGGTGGCATCTGGCCAGTTTCCTGCCCGAGCACCTCAGCATTCGGATTAAATTCAACTGCCGGGTCACCTCCTTGTCCCCAAGGCAAACCAACTGCGGCCGCGAGTTGTTCATACCCGATTGCAAGGTTACTTTCTTCGTACTTTCCTTGTGTCAAAAAGGCTTCCAATCCACCATGGTGCGCAATGGCTTCATCAATTACAGGGTCGGACCCTTCGGTATAAGCACCGATGCGAATAAGTTCTGCCATATTGTCATAAGTAGAGAGTAATTGGCGCCCCCGGGTCACCAATTCATTTTCAGCGTCAGTATTACATCCGGGCATTGTACGCGAAACACTACGCAGTAGATTAATTGCCGGAAACCTGTTTCGTTCAGCAATCGCACGATCAAGAATAATATGACCGTCCAGAATACCCCGAACAGCGTCAGCAATCGGCTCGTTGTGGTCATCACCTTCGACCAAAACGGTGAAAAGACCTGTGATTGATCCCTGCGCTTTAACACCGGGTCCTGCGCGCTCCAAAAGCTGTGGAAGCTCTGCAAAAACCGATGGTGTATAGCCTTTACTCGCAGGGGGTTCACCAGCAGAAAGACCAATTTCACGCATGGACATGGCAAAACGAGTAACCGAGTCCATAAGACACAGTACATCCCGACCATTATCCCTAAAGTACTCTGATAACGCCATTGTCATGTAAGCAGCCTGGCGCCGCATCAACGGTGGTTCGTCTGAAGTAGCGACAACGACCACTGAACGGGCAAGCCCTTCTGGCCCCAAATCGTCCTCAAGCCATTCCTGAACTTCTCTTCCGCGTTCTCCAATCAAACCGATAACGTTAACATCCAAGGATGTATAGCGTGCCAGCATAGACAA
Organism: uncultured Kiloniella sp.; assembly: GCF_937128705.1. Lineage (GTDB taxonomy): Bacteria > Pseudomonadota > Alphaproteobacteria > Kiloniellales > Kiloniellaceae > Kiloniella. Next base: position 11,813 of record NZ_CAKZMP010000325.1, read on the forward strand.
CAATACAGATTTTCCGACCCCCGATCCTGCAAAGATCCCCATGCGCTGTCCCTGACAACAAGACAGGAAGGTATTGATCGCCCTGACACCCAGATCAATCTTACCGCCAACACGTTGCCGTCCGTGGGCCGGGGGTGGAGAGCTTCGAACTTTGTATGGATCTGGCCCCATTGGCAAAGGACCTTTACCGTCAATAGGCTCACCCAAGGCATTAACAACTCTTCCAAGCCATGCTTCAGATGGATGGATAGATGGCTCGCTCGAAGCAAGGATTGCTTTACACCCTAAACCAATACCGTCCAAAGAACCAAAAGGCAGCAATAGTGCGTGGCCCTGTCTGAAACCGATAACCTCGCAAGGGACACGTCTTTCATCTTTTGCAATCAAAATACAACGTGAACCGATTACCAACAGCCGATCAAGACCTGACAATTCAACCAGCATCCCCAGAACACCGGACACTCTTCCATAGACCTGATAATCCGAGAGGTCTGATATCTCTCTGGTTAAACTTTTGAGAGGCATTCCGTATTCTATACCCTGTAAAAAATATTAATTATGTAACAACCCGATATTCTATTTCTAAATATCTGAGGTTGAATTCTATATCTCGACACTATTTTTACACATTTGTTTTAATAGCAGCTTAATCAGAAATTCTTTCCAAAAAATCAATTTTGGCAGAAAAATAGTCCCGTTGTGTAAAATTTGTTCTAAATTTTCGGGTATTTTTAACTTTTAAACAGCCTTGGTAAGATTTTGTTAATATTCGTTACCGAAAATGGTTAACAATATTCATATTGGTTTAACGAACATTAACAACCGGAATTTAAACATGCGAGTCTTGCTAGTAGAAGATGATGCCCCAACAGCCCAAGGCATCGAAATGATGCTCAAGTCAGAAGGCTATGTCTGCGACACGACAGACATGGGCGAAGACGGGCTCGAAATAGGTAAAATTTACGATTACGACATTATCATTCTTGATCTGATGTTACCTGATATGGATGGCTATGAAGTCATTCGTCGCCTTCGGGCATCCAGAGTTGAAACACCAATCCTGATCCTGTCCGGCCTGAACGGTCTGGATGATAAAATCAAAGGTCTCGGTTTTGGTGCTGATGATTATCTGACAAAACCGTTTGATAAACGAGAACTTATTGCACGCATCCAAGCGATTGTACGCCGCTCAAAAGGGCATGCTGCTTCTGTTATCAACACTGGAAAACTCAAAGTAAACTTGGACACAAGAACAGTCGAAGTTGAAAACAAGCTGCTTCACCTAACGGGTAAAGAGTACGGAATTCTGGAGCTCCTTTCCCTCCGTAAAGGCACAACCCTTACAAAAGAGATGTTCCTCAACCACCTGTATGGCGGCATGGATGAGCCTGAGCTGAAAATCATTGACGTTTTTGTCTGCAAACTACGTAAAAAACTGTCAAATGCCACAGGCGGTGAGAACTATATCGAAACTGTATGGGGACGCGGATATGTTCTGCGTGATCCTGTTGAAAACAGTGCAGATACACCGCAACTTGCTTCAGCCTAAATTTTTCTTTTAAGAAAATTTTACCTTACTGAATTTATCAAAAAAATCAGCCAATCAAAAAGGGCCTCTGAATTAAATTCAGAGGCCCTTTTTTTACTTCTAACTTTAACAGTCGCTTAAACAGCAGCAGCCTTATTCACCAACTCACCATTGCGAACCAGGCCATATATTCCTCTCTTCCCAGGAATAAGCTGAAATTCGTCAGAAATACCAAGAACTGTTTCTGCACCGCCCAGATATAAGAATCCATCATCCGGCATTTGCTTCGCAATGTTTTTCAAAACAACCGATTTTGTTGGCTGATCAAAATAAATAAGCACATTACGACAAAAGACGATATCGAATTTCCCAAGCATCGCAGGGCTTTCAAGAAGATTAAAGGACTTGAAAGTCACCATATTTCGGATAGAACTGTCGATCTGCCAGCGATCTCCATTTTGCTGGAAATACTTCACAAGAAGATTGATCGGCAATCCTCTTTGTACTTCGAACTGCGTGTAAACACCCTCTTTGGCCTTGTTCAAAATTTCATTAGAGAGATCCGTCGCAATGATCTCTATCTTCCATCCTGCAAGGGCTGGCCCTGCTTCTTTCAAAAGCATCGCCAAGGTATAAGGCTCTTGCCCACTGGAACACGCTGCCGACCAAATTCGTATTGTTTTACTCGAAGCTCTTTTCTCCAGCATATGCGGAAGCACCAGATCTTTAAACTGATCAAAAGGCTTTTGATCACGGAAGAAAAACGATTCATTTGTCGTCATTGCTTCCGTGATGTCATTAAGAATACGTTCGTCATTCGTCGCACGAACCTTTTGAACAAGTTCGTCAAAACCGCTCATGCTCCATTTGCGAGCAACAGGGTTCAAGCGACTTTCCAACAGATAGGCTTTATCCTGACTCAGGACCAAACCAGAACGTTTCTTTAAAAATTGCGAAATAAAATCAAAATCACTCACGTTCATGCCGCCGACCTCATAACAAGTTGTCGTACATTTGACGCCATCTCCTTGATTGGAAGAACCGCGGAACAGAGTCCTGCAGTTGCTACCGCACCTGGCATCCCCCACACCACACTTGTTTGTTCGTCCTGAGCAATAACGGAACCACCGGCCGCCGTTACTACTTCTGAACCTCGTAAACCATCACTTCCCATCCCGGTAAGAATTAGAACCAGAAGACGGGAGCCATAAATTTTAGATAAACTTCTGAGCATAGGATCGACCGCAGGCCGACAGAAATTTTCGGGTGGTTCTTGGTTCAGGCGAATCACCGTATTCACCCCTTGTTTTTCAAAAACCATATGATACCCGCCTGGTGCAAGATAGATGTGTCCACCTTTAATGACCTCGCCATCTTCACCTTCTTTACTTGGCATACTTGAAACCCTTGCAATATGTTCCGCAAGCAAAGCTGTAAAAGTGGCTGGCATATGCTGTGTGATAACCACCGGCTGCGTAACTGTTCCCAAATTACCAAGCACATCAAACAGGGCTTGAGGCCCTCCTGTCGAGCTTCCAATGGCAAGAACATCCGGCTTCGTAATAGTGTCTTTACGAAGTGTAATTGTTTTGCTGGGATACAAACTCGACGGAGCAGCCGTTGTTTCTCTTGGCTTTAGGGCTGATGAACTTGCTGTCCCTTGCTGTGATTTAGCCGCAGATGGTAAGGGCGCTTTTTGGCTAGCTCTTGCTACCTGCCCCAGTGCCTTAACCTTTTCTACAAGTTCGTGTTTAAAATCACTGGCCTTGGTCAGTTCACCAGAACTGGTTGGCTTCGGGATATAATCGGCAGCGCCCAAGCGCATCGCCTTCAAGCTTATTTCCGCGTTTTTTCGTGTCAGTGTCGATGCCATGATGACTTGAACATCAGGTTTAACCTGAAGCAGCTTTGGTAAAGCCGTCAGACCGTCCATAACCGGCATCTCGATGTCCAAAACAACAACATCGATATTCTGACTTTCTAAACGTTTAACTGCGATTTCACCATTAGATACAGATTCAACTACAGAAACTTGTGGATCGCTCTCTAAAATTCTGGTGAGGAGTCCCCGAATAACTGCAGAATCATCAACTACCATAATCCGATACGCATTATCGGACTTACCGCCTTGATCAGTAGTGGATGTATTCATCGACAAGGGCATTAAATAAGGCCCACCTGTATAAATTTAGATTCAATAATATCGCTATCAAAAGGCTTCATGATATATTCATTGGCCCCCGCAGCTATAGCTTGTTGTATGTGCTGCATGTCATTCTCTGTCGTACAGAAAACAACAATTGGCTGTTCAACATTTTGAATCGCCCTCAGATCCTTGAGGAACTCCAACCCATCTTTTACAGGCATGTTCCAGTCAAGTAAAACAGCGTCAGGCATGGATGCGTTACATGCGTCCAAGGCTTTTTGACCGTCCTCTGCCTCTTCAATGTTAAAGTTTAATCCTTCAAGAATTTTCCGCGCAACCATTCGCACGACCTTGGAGTCATCGACAACCAAACAGGTCTTCATATTTTCGCTCCAACTTGTTTTTGAATACCCAAAATAACCGAACTCTAATGAACTAAGAAAAACCTATTATGCTGCGTCCGCATTTCGGCCATAATCTAAGAATCTGTTTACATCCAGAATGACAAGAAGCTTACCATCCAGACGATAAATTCCTTGCGAGTAATCCCGAAAGCGCTGGTCAAGTGTAGGTGGATTTCGTTCAAACGAACTTTCGTCCACCCCCAGAACTTCACCGACACTATCCACCATCAGACTGTAAAGGTCATGACCATTCTCAACAACGATGCTCATCGACTCTTTTTCTTCGCGCGCCGGTAATCCCAAACGCTTTCTAACATCAATTGCAGTTACAATACGCCCGCGCAAATTCAAAGACCCCGCAATCTCGGGAGGTGCCAAAGGAATCGGCGTAATACGCTGAGGATTAATGATATCCTGTACACTTAAAACCGGAACACCAAAAAGCTGGCCAGCGATATAGAAAGTAACAAAATCTTCGTTTTCCAAATAAGTATCACTCACAGTTTCACTCTTTCTATGGTTTTATCTCACGCAGCGCCTTTAAGTTCTGCAATTGTATCTTGAAGGGTCAGCAACAAAGCTTCGCGATCAGTTTTTGAAACATAATCCTTGAAGCCAGCAGCCCGGCCACGCATCAAATCTGCGGGCGATGCAAAGGCCGATAGCGCAACCATTGGTGTTTTTGCCCAACGGTGATCTTCGCGAACTGCTTCTGCAAATTCGAAACCGTTCATTCCCGGCATTTCAATATCGGAAACGATAACATCAAATACTTCCCCGTTTTCACACAAGGTCAAGGCTTCGCTGGCTGATTCAACTGCTTTCACATCATAACCCGCGACTGAAAGCATTGGCATCAAGAGATTACGGAAAAATGGACTATCATCTACAACCAAGATCTTGGATCGATCACTTTCAAAGTTTTCTTTTCCTGCTTCAGATCCAAACCAATCTGGATAAGCCTGCGTCAAGTAGTAACCTGCATCAACAACATCCGTCGCCTTCTCTGCAATGATCGCACTACCGATATAACCTTCTTTCTCAGCACTCAGCTCAACGTTCATCCGATCTTCGACAATGTCGATAATCTCATCAACGACAAGTCCCATAGACCGTTCTCTATCCGAGAAGACAAGGACAGGCTGACGACCTTCTTTCTCCAATTCCATACCAGGTTGCATTGGAATAAGAGGCATTAGCTGACCACGATATTGAACCACATGTTGCCCACCTGACGTTTCCACTTTGGTCAGATCAATTTCTTCCAACCGGGCAATAAGGGCAAGTGGAACCGCTTTGGGTGCGTCGTCGCCGGAACGGAAGACAAGCATAGCAACTTTTTCATCATTACCAGTCAGATGACGATCTTCGTGAGCACCCAAATCACTATCGGCTACGGCAATTTCACCTGTTGCAGCAGCTATGCCATTAGGGTCAAGGATCATTACAACCGCGCCATCCCCAAGAATAGTATTTCCAGAGAAGAGTTGAATATCACGCAAGATTGGTGCGACTGGTTTGACAACAATTTCCTCGGTATCAAAGACGCGATCGACAATGATACCAAACGTGTACGTTCCAACCTGAGAAACAACAATAAAATTGTCTTCTCTAATCTCTTTTTCGTCACCTTCTGGCTCATCATCATCTGTAAGCTTAAGCAGGTCACGCAATGTAACCAGTGGTAACAAACGATTTCTCAACCGCAAGACAGGCGTTTCGTTGATGTGTTCGATTGTATGTTCAGAATGCGCCGATGTACGTACCAACTCGACAACAGACAGCTGTGGGATGGCAAAGCGTTCTTTACAACATTCAACAATCAGCGCGGACACAATCGCCAGTGTCAGCGGAATTTTAATGGTAAAGATTGTACCTTTGCCCTCAGTTGAGCTTAGTTCAATCGTTCCACCAATTTTTTCAATGTTGGTACGAACAACGTCCATGCCAACACCTCGACCAGATACCGCCGTAACTTCGGCTGCTGTCGAGAACCCAGGTTTGAAGATGAATTGCTGAATCTGTTGGTCATTCATACCATCCAGTTCAGCCTCTGACGCTAGGTTATTTTCAACACATTTTTCTTTAATACGATCTGTATTAAGTCCCTTACCATCATCAGAAATCTGAATGATAATATGTCCACCCTCGTGGTATGCGTTGAGGATAACTTGACCTATTTCAGGTTTACCCGCTGCTACTCGATCACTCGGCATTTCAAGGCCATGATCAGCAGAGTTACGAACCATGTGTGTGAGTGGATCTTTAATCAGCTCCAGAACCTGACGATCAAGTTCTGTTTCCGCGCCCTTCATCACCAGATCAATTTTCTTGTCCAGTTCGTGAGAAAGATCGCGGATAATACGAGGAAGTTTGGCCCACGCATTTCCAATTGGTTGCATTCGGGTCTTCATAACACCTTCTTGCAGGTCAGAAACCACATGGTTCAAACGCTGTAAAGGTGTTGCAAAATCACTCTCTTTATGGGCACGCAAAATTTGCAGGGTCTGGTTTCGAGTCAAGACGAGCTCAGAAACCATTGTCATTAAATTCTCAAGAACATCAACGCTAACACGAATAGATTGATTTGCGACTGAAGACCCACCATCTGCGGCTGGTGCTGCAGGAGGTGGTGCAGGTTTCTTTGCCGCAGGTTTTGGTGCTGGCGCTGCAGGTGGAGCAGGTTCTGCCTTCAGTTCAACTACTTCAGCAGCAGGTGCTGCATCCGGAACAGCAGACGCTTCGGCTGCGGCTTGTGCAGCCAACTCTTCTGGGCCGAGAGCTTCTCTGAAAGCGCGTTCAAGCTCATCTTCTTCATCATCGTCAGCTGCGTCTTCAACTGGGGCACCCGCAGGTTCTGGGGCTGCAGCAGCTGGTTCGGCAGCATCTCCGCCTTCAGCATGGGCATTCAAACGGCTAATCAAGTCTGAATCATCACCTTCAGGTTCTTGCTCAGTAGCTTCTAATGTTGTGAGGATTTCACGAATTTGGTCCAAACACTCAAGGATAAGAGACACACCCGCTGGAGTTACAGAGAGCTCTCCGTCCCTGAACTTATTCATGATGTTTTCACCAGCATGAGCAACAGATTCAAGTCTCGGCAGTCCTAAAAATCCACAGGTACCTTTAATCGTATGCATTAATCTAAAAATGCTACTCAGCAACTCTGCGTCGTTTGGGTTCTGTTCGAGTTTGACAAGTTCCATATCGAGTGTCGTGAGACCTTCGTTTGTCTCAGTCAGAAACTCACTCAAAAGATCATCCATAACCGCGCTTCCATTCCATCTCTAATCAACCAAATCGGACGCAACAAACGTGCAATCCGCTATTAATTCAGTGACAAGCTTGTCAAAGGAAGATTAATAACCTCTTACCCAAACCCTATCCTTTATTAACTTTAATTAGAAAGGGCCTCATTTTATCATTTTTTTTGGTTTAAAGGCCTCATTTAATTACAACAAATCCTTGATAAACCCTAGTCGCAGAGCTTTTGCCATGCTAGCAGATGGGAGTCGAAAAAAATTTACGACAATGATTAGTTTGACGGATTCGAGATTATGGCTCCAAACCCGATAGCAGCTGAATCGAAAGTTTCACCCCTGCGCTTTAAAAATAAATTTGGTTTAATGACTTGGTTGGCATTGTTCATCGCAGCATTGTTTACTTTGCCAATTTTTAACGTTATCGGGTCTGCCTTAATAACTGAGAGTGACATATGGAATCACTTGGTTGATACCGTTCTCACCGACTATCTAATCAATACATTATTACTCGCAACCGGCGTCGCAATCCTGGTTGCCATTATCGGTACAGGCACCGCATGGCTCGTGACAATGTGCCGTTTTCCCGGACACAAAATATTCGAATGGGCGCTGATACTGCCCCTCGCTGTCCCGGCTTATGTCATGGCCTACACCTATACAGATTTCTTGCAGGTAAGTGGTCCATTACAGGGGATGATCCGCGATATTTTCGATGTTCAGTATCGTGAATACTGGTTCCCCGAAATACGATCTTTATCTGGCGCCGTGATTATGCTGTCACTTGTCCTGTACCCTTATGTCTATATGCTTTCACGCGCAGCATTCCTAGAACAATCCATTTGTGCACTGGAAGTCAGCAGAACTCTTGGTTGCGGCCCATGGGGTAGTTTTTTTCGTGTCGCCCTGCCACTTGCACGGCCAACCATTATCGCAGGTACTTCACTTGCTTTAATGGAAACTCTTGCAGACTTTGGAACAGTTTCATTTTTTGGGGTTCAAACCTTTACAACGGGTATAATGAACGCCTGGACAAATATGGGTGACTTACCAGCAGCACGCCAGTTATCCACCTATCTTCTGATTTTTATCCTAACCGTTTTTATTCTGGAAAAAGTCAGTCGGGGTAATGCGCGCTATCACCATTCAACAAATCGATATCAAACTCTTCCCGGGTACCAACTAAAAGGACTCAGCAAATTTTTGGCAATTATTGCCTGTATAACGCCGTTATTTTTAGGCTTTGTTCTTCCCGCTATTTTATTACTGGACATGTCGATCACACTTGGTGACCAGCAATTTGGTGCCAAGTTCGTTAAGCTTGCATTCAACAGCTTCACAATCTCACTTATAACCGCTGTCATCGCGGTAATGATCGCAATTCTTTTGGCCTATACCAATCGATTACAATCAAACATCCTGTCAAAAACAGCAACGCGAATTGCTTCGATGGGCTATGCTGTTCCTGGTACTGTTGTTGCTATTGGCACACTCTTTCCTCTCGCAACGCTTGATAATACAGTTGATGCATGGATGCGGGAAAACTTTGACATCTCCACAGGCCTTTTACTAACCGGATCAATTACAGCTCTGGTTTTCGCCTATCTAGTGCGCTTCCTTGCTGTTTCCCTTAACGCGGTTGAGACCGGTTTGGGTAAAATACGCCCTAGCATGGAAGATGCATCACGAACATTGGGGCACGGTCCATTTAAAACCCTTAAACACGTTCATGTCCCCATAATGAGTGGCAGTATTCTGACCGCAGGTTTGGTTGTTTTTGTCGACGTTATGAAAGAGCTACCTGCAACCCTTGTTATGCGCCCGTTTAACTTCGACACTCTGGCCACTCAGGCTTACAATCTTGCGTCAGATGAACGCCTATCAGAATCCTCGACGGCATCCCTAACCATTGTCCTTGTCGGAATTCTTCCTTTGATCGTACTAACCAGAGCAATATCAAAAAGCCGCGCAGGGTCTTCAACACAAGAACAGTAAGTTGCTCGATTAAAGCTTAGGTCATTTAGGCAGAGCAAAAACATACTACAGAAAAGCCCTGCAGCTTATCTTAGCTACAGGGCTTTTTGTTTTTTAGACGTTTATGTCCTAGACTTTATTTCCAGCCAACGCGGTCAAAAATTTTCTGAGCCGTAACCTGGTTTTTACCATAGACAGAAACATTAACTGTATCGACTTTGAAATCACCCAAGCCTTTGACAGCTGAATTCGGGGCAACACCAGTAACAACTGGGAATTCGTTGTTACCATCAGCAAAGTAGCTTTGAGCTTGCTCACTTGTTAGATATTCAAGGAACTTAACCGCAGCTTCTTTATGAGGGGCAGATTTCACGACACCAGCACCAGACACATTCACATGGGTACCGCGATCAGACTGGTTCGGGAATACATAACCAAGCTTCTCCGCTAGGCCTTTGTCTTTATCGCTTGGTTTGGTTAGCAAACGAACAAAGTAATATGAGTTGGCAACAGCGATCTCACATTCACCAGAGCCAATACCACGCAGCTGGTTTGTATCGCCTTTTACAGGCTGACGTGCAAAGTTGGCAACGACACCAGATGCCCATTTTTCAGCAGCTTCTTCACCTTTGGCTTCTATGATAGAAGCAAGCAAAGACTGATTGTAAATATTTGAGCTTTTGCGAATACAAACTTTGCCCTTCCATTTTGGATCGGCCAAATCTTCGTAGCTTGTGATCTCCCCATCTTTGATTTTAGCTTTATCAAAGAAAATCATCCGGGCACGTGTAGATAGACCATACCATTTGTTTTCAGGGTGACGTAGATTTTCTGGAATGTTTGCATCCAACTCATCGGAAGAAACAGATTGGAAAATTTCTTTCTGTTCAGCACGCCACAAGTTTCCTGCGTCTACAGTAATCAAAACATCCGCAGGGCTATTCGCGCCTTCACTTTTAATACGTTCGATAAGTGCAGCACCTTTACCCTCGATCAGGTTAATTTTGATACCTGTTTCTTTTGTAAAGTTGTCATATAACGCATCGTCCGTTTGATAGTGACGGGATGAGTATACATTAACGACATCTTCAGCATAAGTTGCTGTGCTGCCCATCGCAGCAGCAGTGAGCATAGCAGTTGTAGCTAACCAAGCAGCCTTCATTGTGACTGTCTCCTATTTTAATCGCACCTGTTTTAATATCGGTCGACATGAGGACAAATTGAGAGAATTCTCTCTGTGAAACCGCTAGGAATATTGCAAATCGTTCTCAATTGATCAATCAAAATAATGCGAATAATTCGCATTATCCAACTGAAGTCCCTAATAAATAAGCAGCTTCCCCTCAAAGAAGCTGCTTATTTATGGCTTTCAAAAAAATTAATTTTATGACGCTGATGGTTTTCTTTCAGCGTTTCAAAGATCTTGTACTACATATTAGAATGATACAATAAGTTGGACATGCCCCTCGACAGAGTTATTGATCAACAAATCTGTGCCACTTTGTCGCGCGAGAAAACGGGTGAAATATGCGTGAACATTACGCGGTGTCAGCTCCTCAGTCTCGACATCATCGGTCAAAGCTTCCTTAACTTCTTCACGAATCGAAACGGACTCTCCCGTCACCGTAACTGCAACAAAAGCCCCTGTATCAGCATTCCCACTCAATGCTGTGATAACACCGCCTCTCGGTAACATTTCGACACCAAGTGCGATAAGATTAAGAAGAACCTTGCCTCCGTTATCCGGCAAGCCTTCTGGTGCCGTCAAATCCGGCCACTTAAAATCAACTTTGGTATGGGACAGGTAATTAACAGCCAGCTGATTTAATGTCGCGTAATCACTTCCCATACGACTACCCGCCAATCCATAGGCCAATCTGTAGAACTGTAAAGTGGCCGCAGCCTGGGATGCAGAAGAAGTAGCCAACTTAAGTGCATCATCTGCCATACCAAAAGAATCATCAGCCATAAGCTCAAGACCATTATTGACAGCCCCCACAGGACCGACAAGGTCGTGGCATAGACGCGAGGAAAGAAGTTCGAGGACACGGAAATCAATTTGATTATTCATTTGTTACAAAATCTCTTTTGACAATTTAGCTATGTTCTAAACGACCCCGAAAGATCTCATTTGTTGCATATAAAATACCTGCAGGCAGTTAACCATAGATAAACAGAATAAATAAAGCTGATACAGTCTATTATAATCACCACTCACTGATACACTACTTAAGGCCACTCATTGATAAGCAAACCCTATCAAAGCATAGGACTTTGCGAATGTCCGGTTACTATCGTTCCTTGGTAAAGAGCTATAAAATGTAACAGAAAGCTTCGGGAATACGACAGAATCGTAGCGCAGTCATAGGCTATAAGACATCGTGACCAAGTGAAAGTTACCCAAAAAGCAGAAATTGACCGGGACAAACCGGAACAACATGCCCCCTATAAGGGCAGATTGTCGTGGAGAAGCATGAATAATGTCAGATAGCAGCGTCTTGGATGCCCCTACAAAAAAGGGTAGTTCCCCCGTCAAGCGCCAAATCCATCCTGGATCCGGTCGCCGAAAGCCACCTGTTTTTTCAAAGGGTCGCCAACTTGAAACTGAAGCTCACGAAGAAATAATTGCACTTCTGGGTAACAAATCACGCCAACGGGACCTCTTGATTGAACACTTACACCTCATTCAGGACAAATATGGCAGCCTTTCTGCTGGCCACTTACAGGCGCTGGCTGATGAAATGAAGCTTCCCATGGCCGAAGTTTACGAGGTAGCATCCTTTTATGCGCACTTTGATATTGTTCTCGATGGCGAAAAAGCCCCTGCGGAAATAACTGTCCGCGTTTGCGAAAGCCTGAGCTGTGAAATGGCTGGCGCAAAGGACTTGTTAAAAAGCCTTCCGGATTCAGTTGCCAAAAATGTTCGTGTTGTTCCTGCCCCTTGCATGGGACGCTGTGATTGCGCACCTGTTGCCGAAGTCGGTCACAATCATGTTGATAATGCAACAGTAGAAAACATCACCGCAGCGACTGACAACAAAGACATTCACCCCGCAGCTGTCGATTACAGAGACTACGATGCCTATGTTGCAGATGGCGGCTATAAAGTGCTGCGTGAATGCTATGAAGGCAAATATGATCGTGACGAAATTGTCGAGCTTCTCAAAAACACAGGTCTAAGAGGGCTTGGCGGAGCTGGCTTCCCTACCGGTCTGAAGTGGAGCATCATCCGCCAACAACCTAAACCACGGTTAATGGCAATAAATGGTGATGAAGGAGAACCTGGAACCTTCAAGGACCGCCATTATCTGGAAACTGATCCTCATCGTTTTCTTGAAGGCATGTTGATTGGCGCATGGGTCGGCGAAGTAGAAGCAAGTTATATCTACATTCGTGACGAATACCCCGCCGTTATCAAACTTCTAAAAAAGGAAATTGAACGCGTTTATGCTGAGGGTCTTAATAACGGTATTAAAATAGATCTTCGCCGAGGAGCGGGTGCATATATCTGTGGTGAAGAATCAGCCATGATTGAGTCCATAGAAGGAAAGAAAGGTTATCCGCGTCACAAACCACCTTTCCCATCACAGGTAGGCTTGTTCGGTCTACCAACACTCACAAATAACGTAGAAACAGTCTACTGGGTGCGTGATCTTATTGAAAAAGGTCCCGAGTGGTTCACAAGCCACGGCAGGAATGGCCGCAAAGGTTTAAGGTCGTTCTCGGTTTCCGGACGTGTCAAAAATCCGGGCGTCAAGTTTGCCCCGGCAGGTATCACAATCAAAGAACTTATCGCAGAATATTGTGATGGTATGGCCGATGGGCATGAATTTAAAGCATATCTACCAGGCGGCGCCTCTGGCGGAATTTTACCAGCTAGCCTTGGTGATGTTCCCCTGGACTTTGACACCCTTCATGAACATGGCTGCTTTATCGGTTCTGCTGCGGTGATCGTTCTTTCCGATCAAGATAATATGCGCGACGTTGCCATGAACCTGATGCGCTTTTTCGAAGATGAAAGCTGTGGCCAGTGCACCCCATGCCGTACAGGAACTGAAAAAGCAGTGAGCCTTATGGAAGAAGACACATGGGATCAGGATCTTCTGAAAGAACTTTCTACTGTTATGATGGATGCTTCGATTTGCGGCTTGGGTCAAGCAGCACCTAATCCTTTACTCACAGTGATGAAACATTTTCCGGAGGAACTGTAATGTCTGTTACTGCAAACACAACACCAGTCAGTTTTACACTTAACGGAAATGAAGTCACAGCACAACCAGGAGAATCCATCTGGCAAGTTGCTGATCGCCTGGGCACGGAAATTCCTCACCTTTGCTACCAACCAGAGCCAGGCTACAATGCAGACGGGAATTGCCGGACCTGCATGGTCGAAATCGAAGGCGAACGAACTTTAGCCGCATCCTGTATACGCCAACCCGCTGAAGGCATGATTGTCAACACGGCGACAGAGCGAGCAAAAAAAGCACGGGAAATGGTGTTTGAATTGCTTGTGGCCGACCAGCCAGCTCGCGAAGAAACCCATGAGCCAAATTCAAAATTCTGGAACTGGGCATCAGATATTGGCGTCACATCCAGCCGTTTCCCTGCGCATGAACGTCCGGTAGCAGATTTAAGTCATACAGCAATCGCCGTAAATCTGGATGCTTGTATTAACTGTAACCTTTGTGTCCGTGCCTGCCGCGAAGTACAGGTCAATGACGTCATTGGAATGGCCTTCCGCGGATCTAAATCCAGCGTCGTCTTCGATTTCAATGCCGATATGGGTGACAGTACCTGTGTGGCCTGTGGTGAATGTGTTCAGGCCTGCCCAACCGGCGCGCTGATGGAAAGCTCTCTTCTCAATGATGCTGGCGTCAGAGAAGACTATGCTGATGAAATCATAAACTCTGTTTGCCCATTTTGTGGTGTTGGCTGCCAGACCGAGGTTCACGTCAAAGATGACAAGATCATCAAAATTGATGGTGCTGAAGGCCCCGCAAACGAAAAGAGGCTTTGTGTGAAAGGACGCTTTGGATTTGACTATATCCATAACCCAAATCGCCTGACCAAACCACTTATCCGCCGTGATGATGCACCACGTGGTTGGGACATTGGTGTTCCCGATAACGATTTTTCCGCTTACTTCCGCGAAGCAACATGGGAAGAAGCTCTTGAACGTGCAGCATCCGGTCTCAACAAGATACGTGATGAAAAAGGCCCCAAAGCGCTTGCTGGCTTTGGCTCGGCAAAAGGATCAAACGAAGAAGCCTATCTGTTCCAGAAACTGGTAAGAACAGGCTTTGGCAGCAACAATGTCGATCACTGTACACGACTTTGCCATGCCTCTTCCGTTGCGGCGCTAATGGAAGGTGTCGGTTCAGGTGCGGTGTCAGCGCCCTTTACATCGGTTGCTGATGCAGAATGCATCATCATCATTGGCTGTCGCCCTGGCTGGAACCATCCGGTTGCAGCAACCTACATCAAACAGGCAGCAAAAGATCCAAACAAACATATGATTGTCATGGATCCACGTGGGCAAAACCTTGTGCGTTATGCAGATAATCACCTGCAGTTCAAACCCGGTCGTGATGTGGCCATGCTGAATGCGATGATTTACACAATCATCGAAGAAAAACTTTATGATCTTCAGTATGTTCAGGCCAACACCGAAGGCTTTGAAGAGCTGAAAGAAAATATCAAAGATTTTGCGCCTGAAGATATGGCCGAAGTCTGTGGTATTGATGCCCAAACCTTGCGTGAAACCGCCCGTCTCTATGCAACTTCAGAAGCATCCCTGATCCTTTGGGGAATGGGCGTATCCCAACATACACACGGTACAGACAACGTACGTTGTCTGATAGCTATGTCTTTGATCACAGGCCAAATTGGTCGTCCGGGTACAGGTCTGCACCCGTTACGAGGGCAAAACAACGTGCAGGGCGCATCTGACGCCGGTCTTATCCCAATGCTTTACCCGGATTATCAATCCGTCGAAAACGAAGAAATTCGTAGCCGCATGGAAGATTTCTGGGGCATGGAACTCGACAAGGAAAAAGGCCTGACCGTTGTTGAGATCATGGACGCAATCCATGACGGTAATATTACTGGCATGTTCATTCAGGGCGAAAACCCTGCGATGTCTGATCCGGACCAACAGCATGCACGTGAAGCGCTGTCCAAGCTGAATCACTTGGTGGTTCAAGATATCTTCATGACAGAAACAGCATGGCATGCTGATGTCATCCTACCCTCTTCTGCTCATGCCGAAAAAGACGGCACCTTTACCAATACCAACCGTCAGGTTCAGATAGGACGTGCTGCAGTATCGCCGCCGGGTGACGCACGGCAGGACTGGGAACTCATTCAGGAACTTGCACAGCGCATGGGACTTGATTGGACCTATACGCACCCCCGGGACGTTTTCAATGAAATGTCACAGGTTATGCCATCACTGAACAACATCACATGGGAAAGACTTTCTCGCGAAAACGTGGTGACTTATCCTTGCGCAAGCGAAGATGGGCCGGGCACTGAAATCCTCTTTGCCCAAGGCTTCCCGACAACATCTGGACGGGGCAAGCTTGTTTCCACAGCTCTCATTGATCCGGCAGAACTACCGGACAAAGAGTTCCCACTTGTTCTGACAACAGGACGCCTTTTGGAACATTGGCACACAGGCGCCATGACACGTCGTTCAGAGGTTCTGGATAATCTAGAACCAGAAGCTGTTGTTTTCATCAACCGTCTGGATATGAAAAAACTCGGCTTGGATGCTGGTGACTGGGTGTCAGTCTCCACAAGGCGCGGAACTGTTAGTCTGAAAGTTCGTCAGGATCGCGAAGTTCCTGAAGGCATGATATTCATGCCATTCTGTTTCTCTGAAGCTGCGGCCAATATGCTGACAAACCCACAACTTGATCCATTCGGAAAAATTCCTGAATTCAAATACAGCGCGGCAAAAATTGAACCTCTTGCGGTTGCCGCGGAATAGTTCTCCTACGGAAAATATCACGTTGTAAATCATTAAAGGGTCGCATTTATGCGGCCCTTTCTTATGACCAGACTTTCTTTCAAGCACTTGATCTCACTTGATCGTGAAGAAGCTTTACTCCTACTTTTTTACAAGAATGCTATCTAGAAAGGAGAACAAAAAAAGCACCGAAACGCGGGTAAGACGATAATTCGGTGTCAGTCAGGATAATTGGAGATACCCAAATGAAGATCACGTTCAGCTCATCTGTCAAAAACTTCCTTCTCTCAACATTGTTTGTACCAACACTATTTATGGTCCCCGTAGCTGTGAATGCTGAAGACGTTACCCCCGAGAAAGCTACCGAACATTATGAAGCTCTCTCACCAAAAATGAGAGCTGGCTATGCAAAATCGGGCCACCCAGTTTCAACTGAGTACTTCAACTGGGACCGCTATACAAAAGCGCCTCATAAATCCAGTACACACGGCGGTCGTCTGGTTCACAACTACGCAAACGATCTGGCGAAAGCCTATGGAAAATACGAAGATATCGGGACCCTGCCTGTAGGGGCTATTGTCGCCAAGGACAGCTTCAAGGTAGGAAAAAAGGGAGTTAAACCCGGGCCGCTCTTTTTAATGGAAAAGATGGAAGCTGGTTTTGCCCCTGAAAACGGTGATTGGAAATATACGCTTGTAACCCCAAGCGGCAAGATTTTTGGCGAAACCAACGGGGTAAACTCTAAGAAAGTGAAATTCTGTGCTGATTGTCACAATGCAGTTGGCGAGGATCAAGACTATATGTTCTTCCCCGAAGAAGACTACCGAGTTGTAAATTAGTCGTCAGTTACTCACATTTAACTTTCAAGGCTGAGTGTTACGCACTCAGCCCTTTTCTTTTACATAATTAGAAAAGGACTTAGCCGATAGTTTGCGTACAGACGTTTTTGCCTGCACCCCTGTAAGAGCCGATTCTTTTGTTACCACGCGATCTACCGGGAACCTAAGAACAACAGAAGTTCCGTGACCAACTTCGCTTTCAATAGATAAATCCCCACCATGTAAGTTCATAAGAGACCCGGCCAAAGATAGCCCCAACCCAGTCCCTTCTATGGTTTTTGAATAGCTCGATTCACACTGTTCAAATGGCTTAATAACACGTTCAAGATCATCCTTAGGAATACCAATTCCTGTATCAGAAATAATAATAGAAAGACCATTCTCGCCATCCGGACACCTGACTTCGGCTTTAATAGATCCACCATCAGGCGTGAACTTCACGGCATTCGTCGCCAAATTAATCAGAACCTGCTTAACCAAACGCTCATCAGCAAACAGATAGGGCAAATCGTCGTGTAGATTTGCATCAAGAGAGATATTCTTTACCTTTGCCTGACGTTTAACAAAACGATAAGCCGACAAGATTGACTGACGCACACACACGACAGTTTCATTTAACTGGATCTCACCTGCTTCAACTCGGGACAGATCAAGGATGTCGTTTACGATCGTTAAAAGATGCCTTCCACTATCCAGTATATCCCCGATATATTCACGGTACTTTGGATGTGCAATCGGTCCAAGGTGTTCTTCGGTAATGAATTCAGAAAAACCGATAATAGCATTCAAAGGAGTTCGAAGTTCATGGCTCATATTCGCAAGAAATGAAGACTTCATCTGACTGGCAATTTCGGCCAACTCCTTGGCTTCTTGCTGTTGTGTCTGGACTTTAATGCGTTCCGACACATCCCTGACAACCGCAGCGAAGGTTTGCTGATTGTCCTCGCCAATTTTCATAATCGTTGCTTCTGCTGGAAATGTCTCACCGTTTCGACGCAACCCGGAAATAGCACCGCGGGTTCCCATGCCGCGTGTATCAATCGCCCCTGCATCAAAATCGGTCATATAGCCGCTATGCTCACCACGATGTTCTTCGGGAATCAATGTATCCAAATGTTTCCCTATAATTTCTTCAGAGCTATATCCAAAAGTATCTTCAGCACCTCGGTTAAAAAGCGTCAGAAAACCATCTTTATCTGTCGCAATAATTGCATCACCGACCCCAGCAACAATACTGCTCATCAATTGTTGCGAAGAAGCAAGCTCACGGCTAATAGAAACTCGAGTACTAATATCACGCACCAAAAAAGTAAGCTGCCGTTGTTTAGAATTTTCCGTTACAAAAGATCGAAGCTGTACATC
>NZ_CAKZMP010000326.1 GCF_937128705.1 uncultured Kiloniella sp.
TTACTTGCTTTGAACGCAACCATAGAAGCCGCCCGCGCTGGGGATGCCGGGAAAGGCTTTGCCGTTGTGGCGAGTGAAGTAAAACACCTTGCCACACAAACAGGACAGGCCACCGAGGAAATTGGCATTAAAGTTAATGAGATCCAAAACGAAACCGCCTCTGCTGCCGATGCCGTACTGGGTATTGGCGATACAATTCGCAAGATTGATGAGCTGACAGGGGCAATTGCCAGTGCTGTCGAAGAGCAAGGGGCCGCAACCAGCGAAATTGCCCGGAACGTGGAAGAAGCTGCGCAAGGGGCAAACGAAGTCGCCAGTGTTGTTCAAAAAGTTGCTCAAGCGGCAGAAGAAACAGGTAAACTTGCAGAAAATCAGCAAAGTGTGATCGGTGAAATGGGCCGTAATAATGATGCGTTAAAACAAGATATCTCTATCTTCCTGACAGAGGTAAAGGCTTTGTAATTATCGCGATTAATTTCGGAGATAAATAGGCTTTGCGAAAGATATTTGCCACTCTTTCTTTTGTTTGGTGTTTGCCGCTATCACCTAGTTCCGCCGCAGACGTAGGTGATAATGCCATTAATGTCAGAACGCATCTGCACCCGCCCTATCAGCTTTTGAAGG
This sequence comes from uncultured Kiloniella sp., assembly GCF_937128705.1. Taxonomy (GTDB): domain Bacteria; phylum Pseudomonadota; class Alphaproteobacteria; order Kiloniellales; family Kiloniellaceae; genus Kiloniella. The sequence goes on from NZ_CAKZMP010000326.1 coordinate 625, forward strand.
ATAAAGAGCTGACGGGAACGGGGGTACAGGCCATGAGGTGCGTTTTTACGCAGATGGGACGCAAATACCAAATCATGCTCTCGCCACCTAATCGAAACCGACACTTGATGACCGTGGGGAAAGTGGATGGCCTTTTTCTGAAAATTCCCAATCGTGAATTAAATAAAATGGGAACTGCAACAGAACCACTTGCTGTTGAGAGATGGAAATTTTTTCGTCTTAATGGGCCATTAGATAAAACCGGTGGTCCAATTCCCAACGTTAATGACAGGATTGGTAGTGTTCTTGGATCCAACGAAGGGAGCTGGCTGAGAGAACATCAATTTGAGAAGCTTGCTTTTTCAAGTAATATGAAAAGCCTGATCAAAGTCCTGTTAAATAAACGGGTTGATTATGTCCTGGCTGATGAGGCCGCTTTTTTGCAGGCAGCTAAAGAATTAGAATTTGGCTTGGAAAATATCAGATCGTCTTTTGTGCGCTATGTTCCGCTTGTTGCTTATTTTTCTCATAACTTTGTAGAAGATAACCCCGGCTTTCTAAATGATTTTAATCGTCGGATCGATCTTTGTCCCACAGACGAAAAACAGCCAACTGCAGCCGAAGAACAAAGGCTTGCAGACCTTGCCGAGTTATATGTTTCATTTGGGGATCTGCAAGCCGTCATTGTTCAGCAGGCCCTAGAGAACAGGGAAGGCAATAGTCAAACGGATAACGAGCTACTTGATCGTAAGAAACAACAAGATGCAACCTGGATAGAAGTCCGGAAAAACAACAAAAAAACCGAAACCCCTTTTATGACTTCTATCCTAGGGAATGGCTTGTCCAAAGAATTGAAACGCATAAAGAAAAGATCCAAAGGTATAATATCTGAAGTTTTTGTTTTTGATGATCAGGGGTATATTCTGGGCCTTAGTGAGATCACATCGGATTATTGGCAAGGTGATGAACAGAAATACAACCGTATTTTTAAAGATAACAAGCGGATAAATTTTTCACGAATTCAATTTGATAGCTCAACCCGGAAGTTTCAAATATCGGTGACAATGCCAATTTTTAATCCGGAGACAGGGCAAAAAATTGCGGGTATTACTTTTGGCTTTGATGCCGATACTTCTCTTAGTGATTATACGGTGTCAAAACCACTCTGAAGAATAAAGCACCGTATCCGCAATTCAGTTTTCCGCAACTTATGTCACCGATAATTCTGGTTATTCGTAATTCATGAATGATGTTAAATCTATTTTAAAGACTCTCTGACAGACTAAACTTTGTTAATAAAGTGTGCTCTTTGATAAATTTGCTCGCAAGGTAATGGGGTGTTTGGCTTTGGAAATCAAAGTCCAAACAGCTGTTCCCCAAAAGACTGTTCCAAATTACTGGATCTGACAAAAAGCAAAATAATAAGGAAGATCACAATGGTACTTTTAAAACCACTTATTTCTCTTTTAAGAACTATAGGGCAAATTTTTGATGGACCTAAATCAAGAATACCTTGCCGTGTTCGAGTGAAGCCACAGCCACAGAAACGAAAATAACGCGATCTGTGTCTGATGTTGATTTCTTAATTTTAACCTTCTGTATCTAGTGGCGGCTATATTGGCTTTACTCTTTGAAATCTAATCTGAAATGGGTGTTCCATCTGACTTAAAATAAGCATTGGGTTTGTTTTTACCGCCAAGGGAATCAAGGAATAAACGCGCGAAAATCTTTATCATTAAGCTGATGGGGAATTTAGGTGCTGAACTTTCTGCTTTGGGCATTTCCGTGGATGATGTGACAGGTGATTTTATCGCGTCCTGTTCCATAACGGAATAGCGTACAGGCCCCAAACTTTTGTCGCAGGCATTATCTTTGCCCATAAAGGTGTGGACGATACCTAAGAAGGGAAGTTTGGGACCAATCATGTTTCCAGCGGGTGTTTTACAACAGTCTGTATACCAACGATAAATCCCCTTTTCTGACAGTTTCAAGTAGCGCAGTTGATCCTGTCCTTGCGTGATTTCAACCTGCGATGGGGTGATTTGAAAAATCTCGGTGCCCCCAAAGGCATTAAGAACATCATCTGCGCGGTTAAGCTTTCTGGCAAAATTCTGACAATCCTCACAGTAACAAATTACACGTCTTGCTGTGCTTGGTGATATATTGCGTGCGACGCCCTTTACCTTGCCACAGGTGCATTCTAACCCGATGTCAGCCATTATTTTACCTTTGTGAAAAGTCCTGACGACTTGAATGAAATCTAACTCGGGAAATAATACTGACTTGGTGACGGAGAACAATAGTTTTAAAGGCTGCTTATTTTATTCTCATAATAAAGCTCAAAAAAATCCCCGGCTAAGGGAAGCCGGGGAAGTTAGCAAGTTGACACAAACTATACTTGCTCAGGGTAGGGAGGTTTTATGCTTTAAAAAGCGATTATGGGGAGAATGGCTGTGAATACGGTGCTTTTGGGGGAAAGCCAAAAACTGTGATTGAGGGCGGTAGTGAGTTTGAAGGAAATTATAGAAAGCAAAATGTTTTAAAAATAAGGCTCTAATCAAAGAGATGTTCTTAAAAATAAAATTTGTAATAAATGTATTGGAAAAAGGAAGCCAGAGTGAGCTGGTATTGGAAGTGTTCAAATTCTGATCTTCGCCGCCGAGATATCTTGTATGATATCCTGCATAAACAGTCATCTTGGTGTCCCCCTAGTGGTTTCGCTAAACACTCAGGTAACGCACTCACGTCAACAACTTTCCAAATACTATAACCTGAAAATACGCCTTTTGAGAAGCAAAATTTCACATGACGATAATAGTGGTTGTGTGTACGTGGTTTTTAAGGGGCTATATTTGGGGTGTATGGCTTGTTTTGTAAGGAGTTAGCTCATTGTGGATTTTGTTGGAATGTTGCCTATCAGAAAGTTGATGTGTTGTGGCTTAGGGGCAAATGAGTTCTGTTAAATAGCACCCATTAACTGGTTAATTTATGCCTTTTGGCCTGCTGAAGATCTAGGTGGCAATGAGCTTGTGATCTGGTCAAATAAATAGTTCGTTGACCTTTTTTACAAAAGAAATTCAATGTAATTACTTTTGGCTAACAGGCAGACATCATTAATTATCAAAAACATCTTTAGCGAGAGAAAAATAATTTCAGCATTTATTCTAGCGAGTGTTTGTTCACTTTAAACGTTAGGATAAGATGATGACCAAGTCTGTTATTGATGTCGCTATTGTTAAAGGTCTTGATGAATTGGAACTGGCCTATGCCATCAGGCGGAAAGTTTTTATGGATGAAGGTGGTGAACCCGAAGAAGAGCAGTTTGATGGCAATGATCTTTGTTCTGTTCATCTGATTGCCAAATGGAACGGGGCCGTTTGTGGGACGATGCGCATTCGCATTATTTCTATGGACGAAGGAGGAACAGCAATTTGGGAGCGATTGGCTGTTGAGCAAAATGCACGAGAAAAAAATCCCTGGATTTTTCGTTCTTTGCTCTTAAATGCTAAACGTTATACGGAACTAATGGGCCTGAAAACGGTTATTGGTATTGTTGAAAATCCCAAGTTGATGCGGTTCTGGAAACTTTATGGTTTTAAGCCGACGGGGGAAAAGCCGTTGAATTATCGCGGTCATGAATATGTTCCGATTAAATTGTCTTTGGCGGGCAGGAAAAACGAAGATACCATGGTCCAAGAGGTTACGTTGCGACAGGCTGTTCGTGCTTTTCCCGATGTTTTTGCCCAGGCACAACGATATCAGGCACAAGGATAAGCGTAAGTGTGAAAGAGTTGAAATTTGCCCAAGATATTCTCCAGGCGGAAACGCCTGGAGAGACCAAAGACCTGATTGTTGGTCTAGGGTTCAATGGTCTGTTCTTTCAACGTTGGTACCCGGATACGATGGATAACTGGGAAGGTCATCTTGCTGAGGGGTTTCAAGAACACTATTACGCTGCACAAATTTACCGTTTTTGTCCGGTCGCCAAGGCTATTCACCAGTGGGGCAGAAGTTATACCTTTGCCGAGGCACGGGATACTATTTCTATAGACTCGGAACAGGCTGTGATTGCCGAAAATTTATGGTCGTTTTTTGGGATGGACGATGGTGTTGTGATTTTTTCCGGCCGTTATAACTTAAAATCAGCCTTGATCCTGACAACAGAGGGGCCGGCTGAAAGCTTGTACCGCAAGTATGCCGGGCTATTGGCTTTGGCGGCGGAGAAGCTGGATCAACAGCTTTACCCCGGACATGCTTTGTTACGACAACTAAGCCGAGACAATATTACCCTGTCGCCTATACAGCAAAAAATTCTGAAGTTACAGATTAGTCACCCGGAATTATCCAACGCCGCCATGGCTGAGACACTGGGCATTTCGGTGAATACTTTATTTGCGCACCACAAGAAAATTGCAAAAAAAGAAGGCGTGACAACTTTTACAGGTGCCATTGTTAAACAGCTTGAGAAAAAAGTGGCTGAATAGATCCGCATAATTTTGATTAGTTTAAATTTGACCAGAATAATTTGGGCGCCAATCAGCAGGGTCGTTTGAACGCTGGTTCTAGCTGATGTGACGCTTTGGAACTTAGACTGCCTTGCTTTGTTGGCCTTCAATAAAATTCTCTAGATGATTTATGGCTTCCAAGGCTTTGGATAAATAGCTTTTTTTACAAGCCGGAGCACGTTTTTTCGTGTTGACGATGCTGGACACACTGACCCCGAGTACATTGGCGATATCTTGTAATAGGGGAGGGAGAACTTCGATTTGTCCTGCTTCACATTGATGAATATAGGATGATTTGACACCGACATGGTGCGCAAGATCATCTTCGGACATATTTTTCAATAGTCGGGTATAGCGAATGTTGACACCAATAGTGGTATTGCGTGTGGGAATATCGTTAATATTGGGGATATTTGGCACGTAAAAATTCCATCAGCCATCAGCCAATCGGGATGATCAGCAGTAAAAAATAATGATGAAGCCGAAGGTTGAACCGACGGATTGTTATTATGAAGCATTCACATAACAATATATGCATTAGTATATTTTTTATTTGAAACTTACACAACTTAAAAGTTTAACATTGGGTCAGGTTTTCTGGTGGATTTTTGTCATAAATTCCAAGGATGGTTTCGAAGTTCCTTCATGTAGCTTGGCGTAGTTTTTGATTTTCTTACCTAAAGTATATCTAAGCTGCTGAATGATAGCCGCCTGCGTGAATAGTATTTGATGAGAAATTTTTGAGATCTTTTTTCAAACTTTACCCGTAAGAGGTTATTGGTTGTGTTTTTTATTTACCGGGAATTAAATTGAGCAAAAATAATTTCTGGACTCATATTCTTAATATAGACTATATGTCTATTTATGGAAAGTTTTAACACTTATAAATCGATGGCAGACGGGGTTGCAGCATTAATGCATCCCCATGCTGAAGTCGTGATACACGATCTGAAAACACAAGAGATTGTTTATCTGGCGAATAACTATTCCAACCGCGAAATTGGGTCACCGTCCCATATGGACGAGGTGGAATTTACCGAAGGCGATCGTGTGCTCGGGCCATACCGCAAGGTGAATTGGGACGGTAAAATCCTTAAGTCCATCAGTGTCGTCATGAGAAATAGTAACGATCAGGCCGAAGCTATGATCTGTATAAACCTGGACATGTCTGAAATGAACCGGATGCATCAAGTTCTTGGCATGATGCTGGGGGCACCGGAAGAAGGTCTAAAAGAAGGTAAGCCCGAAGAGAATAATGGAAAACAAAGTGAAAAGGTTGACGCGCTGTTCCGTGATGATTGGCATGAGCGGATCAATATCTCTATTCAGGATTGGCTAAAGGAAAACGGGCTTAGTCTGCAAGCTCTTGGCCGAAGTCAAAAGCGTGATCTGGTTATTGCGTTAGAGACCAAAGGGGCTTTTCAGGGGCAGGGATCAGCCAACTATGTTGCACGCTGCTTAGGACTTGGACGTGCCACCGTTTACAAATATCTAAAAGAACAAAGGGGATCGGCATGATCATACATGATCGCAATCTGGTCGAGGAAATTATGGCTGCCAATCAGCGTATTAAGGCTGTGGATGGCGGTGTACGCGAAACGCCACTGGACGAAGCGCCATCCTTTAGTGAGCGAACGGGTGCAACCTTTTTGCTTAAGGGTGAGCATTTGCAACGTACAGGGTCCTTCAAAATGCGCGGGGCGATG
>NZ_CAKZMP010000327.1 GCF_937128705.1 uncultured Kiloniella sp.
ATGATTATGCTATTTAGGTTTTTCTTGTTCAGTTTTGGCTGGGCTGCTCCTGAAATGTATGGCGTCAGATCAATGTTGTTCAAAAAATATTCAATGTATTTTCGTTCAGAATATGTTTCGAACTTTAAAATATGAGCATGATTATTCACCCAGCTTTTACCGCTAATGCTGAATGCTATAGGTGTTTTTCTTGCTATCAAATTGGCGCCATCTTCAGAAACTAGTAAAAAATCGCCATCAAGGATGTAATCTTTCACGTAATCGACAATGCCTGATGCACCATAATATGGGATACCCCCTGCTTCTCTTAGGCCACTTGTTATGGGTTTGCGTTTTGAATCGAGGTTATCCGCAAGTTTCCCCAACGGTTTATATTCCACGTCAGCCTCATCAAAAGTGAGGAGTTGGTCGCGATAATAGTTGTATTGCTTTTTACGGGTTTTAAGCTCGGTTTTAAGCTCGGTTTTAAGCTCGGTTTTAAGCTCGGTGAAAGCGTCCAATATGCGGACGATTTCCGCTTGGATCTCTAGCGATTTTTCAGGGTTGTCTGGGCAGGGGATGGGGATTGTTAATTTTTCGACGGACACTTTAGATAAACGAGGAATGCTTGCCCTACGAACCTGTGCCAAAATTTTATTCTGCTGGTTCAAAAAACAGTGATATAAATACTTACTTAGGAGGTTGCCAGTATCTAAGCAAATATAAACATCATCAGCTGCCCAAAAGGCAACATCGCTATAGCCAACTTCGCCAGCAGCTCCTGCACAAATGATAAAAGTTGTATCAGGTTCAACATTGCTTTCATGATAATAACCTAAGGGTTTCATGCTGTTTTGATAAACTGCATAATTACCAATTTCTTCCAATTGGCTTTTCACCAGCCTTTTTCCGCGTTTTAAATTAACTACATCACCCAACGGTTTCCACTCAGCTTTTGTTCCATCCAGCAGCTTTTCCAGATAAGTCAGCTTGCTCATGCCTCAATCTCCACAACAATGGCATCAATATCAGCACGCAGTTGGTCGATCTTGCCAACCGTGGTTTTGATCTCAGCATTCAGTTCGGTAATATCAATCACTTCGCGATTGTCTTTGGCCTCAACGTAAGAGGAGACCGACAGGTTGTAGTCATTGGCAACAATCTTTTCAAAGGGAACAGACTGGGCAACGTGGTCGACATTTTCTTTGCTGTCGAACATGTCCATGATTTTCTGAATATGCCCATCAAGCATGACGTTATTATTGGTTTCTTTTTTGAAGAATTCCTCACCACTGGCATCAATAAACTGGGTGTTGGTGTCAGTTTTGTGTTTTGAAAGCACCAGAATTGTCACGGCAATGGTGGTGCCATAAAACAAGTTGGGTGCCAGCGAAATCACCGTTTCCACATAGTTGTTATCAATCAGGTATTTACGGATTTTTTGTTCCGCCCCGCCACGATAAAAAATACCAGGGAAGCAAACAATGGCGGCGCGCCCCTTGCTGGACAGGTAACTGAGCGCATGGAGCACAAAAGCAAAATCAGCTTTGGATTTGGGGGCGAGAACGCCAGCCGGGGCAAAACGATCATCATTGATCAGGGTTGGATCGTCTGATCCGACCCATTTCACCGAGTAAGGCGGGTTGGACACAATAGCATCAAAGGGTTTGTCATCACCAAAATGCGGCTCAATCAGGGTGTTGCCCAGCTGTATATTGAACTTGTCATAGTTTATGTTGTGTAAAAACATGTTCATACGGGCCAGGTTATAGGTGGTGTGGTTGATCTCCTGACCGAAAAAACCTTCTTCAACAATATGGGCATCAAAGTGCTTTTTGGCTTGCAGTAGCAAAGAACCAGAACCACACGCAGGGTCAAATATTTTATTGACGCTGGTTTGCTTATGCATAGCAAGTTGGGCAATTAGCTTGGAAACATGCTGAGGAGTAAAGAATTCGCCGCCGGATTTGCCAGCATTGGCGGCGTAGTTGGAAATCAGGAATTCATAGGCATCACCGAATAAATCTATCTGGCTGCCATGGAAATCGCCAAAATTCAGCTCTGCTACACCCTTGAGCACAGAAGCTAAACGGGTATTTTTGTCTTTCACCGTATTGCCCAGGCGGTTACTGGTGGTGTCAAAATCAGCAAACAGGCCTTTGATGTCCCCTTCAGAAGGATAACCGTTAGCGGAAGTTTCGATTTCGGCAAATATCTTGGCTAAGTCAGTATTCAGGCTTTCATTGGTGTTGGCACCTTTGGCAACATTGGCGAAGAGCTGGCTGGGGTAGATAAAGTAGCCCTTGGTTTTGATGGCATCATCTTTGATCTCTGACGTAATGACGTTATCGGACAATTCAGCATAATTGATGCTATCGTCATCGGCTTCGATATAAATGGCAAAATTTTCGCTGATAAAGCGGTAAAATAGAGTGCCGAGTACGTACTGTTTGAAGTCCCAGCCATCGACAGCACCGCGAACAGCATTGGCGATCTGCCAAATCTGGCGTTGCAGTGCAGCGCGTTGTTGGGTGCTTGTCATGATTTAATTCCTGTTTGATACATTTTAAGTTGCTATTAGCTTTACTGATAATTTAACCCGAGTACAACTAGGCGTATTGAGATCGTTCACTAAATTTCAATCGGGAGCAAAATTTTTAATATCGCTATAGTTTCCTATAGTAAACGTGGAAATACAAAGGAGATTTAGTCCACGGGAGGACATTGATTTGAGGATAGCGTTTTTAAGTGAAAATAATATTTTTCAGTAAAAAAATGCAGCGGATAAATCTGCGTATGATTTAAACTCGGATACCATTTATTATTAGGGTATGATCCTTTTTTGATTGTCATTATTATCAATGAGTTATTTTTATTATATTTGCGATATTTCAGAAAATTCCGATTTAATTAAATTTTCGATTTTATTTCTGCATTTAAATTATCGGTTAAATATCAAATTTCAGATAAATATTGGGGTGAATACTCATTTTATTTAATGGTATAGAATTTTAAATAAATTTAAGTTATTGAAAAATAACAATAATTAATTTAATTCCGATAATTATAAATAAATTTCAAAAATCCAAAAAAAAATGATTTTCTCAAAAATCCGACCCTAAGTTTTAAATACGTTAAAACTAAAAGGGATTTTTAAAATGAATACTAACCTAGTTGATACGTTTATTAATACGACCATTTGGGATTTGGTTTGGGAACTACCAAAAAATCTAAATAAAGCCGACAGGGATAAATTAGTACAGGCTGGGGAGTGGATGGAAGAAGCCTTCTCCCTTGCCCGTGGCATTCAAAGCACTCCAGCCAATAATCCTGCCGAAATATTTGCCCGCGAAGATGCCAAACAGATGGTCGTGGATTTAATTGAAGAATTTAATGGGGTGTTAGACCAATTAAATCTTCAGTCTGAGATATATTTGAAAACGTATAAGGTTTCTGATGTTGATTTTGACCTCTGTGGGTCAGAAAATTTCTTTAGAGTTAATTATTTAAATATTTCTATTTCAAAAATAAAAGAAGTTGCTCTTCGAGTAATTAAATAATCGAAAACCCACAGCCAACCTAGGCTGGCTGTGGGTTTTAATTTATTTTTGGGCGTAATTAAATTCGGAATTAAATAAAAAAATATTGAAAATTTCAGTTTTTTTTATACCCAGAAAAATTTTTCAAAAAGACCCTAATTATTTTTCAAAGCAATTAACCTTTGGAGAAAATAAATGTTTGGACCTGGTCGTAAAAATATCGTTGTGAAGAAAAAAGCTACTTTCCGTGGTTACTTTCAAAGCAACAAATTGAATCGCATGATAGCCTTTGAATCTGGCAATGAATTTAATGCCTGTAAGCTTATAGAAGTTGATCCCGGCGTAACTGATTATAAAGAGCAGCCAGCCGCGATCCCATATGAACTCAATGGTCGATCACATACATACTACCCAGATTTTTGGGTTAAGAAATACGGGCAGGAAACTTTTGTTGAAGTTAAGCCCGCTGAAATATTGAAAGACCCAGAAATTCGCTCAAAGTATGGAGCGATAGAAGAGACCCTTAAAGGGCAGGGGTATAAGTTTACATTACTAGCTGATGATGAAGCAGCTAAACAGCCACGCCTGAGAAATTCAGAGCTCTTACTTCGTTATGCTCGTTCTGAATACAGCCACCAAGATGTTGAAGCCATCAAGTCTCTCTTTATTCGAAGTCGTGAAGTCACCCTTCAGTGCTGTTTTCGAGCGCTGAAGTTTGAAAATTCAATTCAGAAAACTTACGCGATGGTCTGCGCTGGAGTGCTTTTAGTGAACACGGGTGAAGAAGACATTAATTCAAACACAATTGTTACGTTAGCAAAATAAGGGGGAATAAATAATGGTACAGGCAAAAAGAAATTCAACAGCTCTAAAATTCTCCGTTGGAGAAGCGATTCAAATTAAGAAAGCTCATTTTAAGGTGCACCGTTTGGTTGGTGACGAAGTCTATTTGGAACAAGAAGAAACATCACATATCAAGCAATTTAACATGCACGATATTATCGATCTCTATTTTGATGGCCAAATCAGACTTGGAGAGTGGCGTCAGGTTGCTGGAAACGATAATTGGCAACGACCTTTTAGTAGCTTTACTGAGAGAGATCAAAAAGCGGCTCTTCGTACAGAGGCATATCTAAAAGCAGTTCATGAAGCTATGCCTGACAAGTTGAATGATCGTAAAATCGACGTAATTGTTAAGTCTGTGAACCCTGCTGACAAGGGGATGTCCTCTCGGCAAATCAGAAGATGGTTGGTGCGTTGGCTGAATGCTGGCAAGGATATTAAAGCTGTTGTTCCTGGAAATCGTTTCAAAGGAAATAGGACTGAACGGCACCCATCTCTATTAAATGACTTTATCAAAGAGGCAATTGATGAAGTTTACCTGGACCGCACAAGAGGGACGGTAGAGGCAACCTATCTTTATGTCCGTAAGTGGATCAAGGCTTACAACAAATCTTTATCAGATTTTGAGCATATGCCAATTCCATCCAGGTCAACTCTTTACAAAAAGATCGAAAAACTCGACCCATATGAAAAAGCCCTTAAAAGGGAAGGTAAAGAGATTGCTGATAAGATTTTTGAGCCAATTTTTTCGATGAAACGTGCAACACGGCCCATGCAAATTGTTCAAGTGGATCATACCAAAGCGGACATCATGGTTACAGTTAAAGGGAAAATAACTGTTCAAAGGGTTTGGTTAACGCTTGCTATAGATCAGTATTCCCGAGTGGTGGTGGGGTTTCATCTGTCCTTAAAAGACCCTTCTTTTAATTCTCTAGCATCTTGTTTGAAGCACATGATACGCCCCAAGACCAATTATCGAAAAGAGTGGCCTTGTTTTGGTTGTGCTGAAGAGATCCTTGTTGATAACGGCGCAGATTTTCACTCAACGGCGTTTCAAGATCTTTGTGCCACTCTTGGGTCTAATCTTCGTTATTGTGAGGCCGCCCGTGGACGCCAAAAGCCTCATGTTGAGAGATTTTTTAAATCTCTAAATCATCGTTTATTCCACCTACTTCCTGGAACTACTTTTGAAAGCCCTTTAAAGCGAGGTGATTATAATTCTGTGGAGCAAGCGGTAATCGATTTTGATTCCATGGTGCAAATTCTCGAAGAACATATTGCTATTGATTATAACAAAAAGTGGCATAGAGGGATTAATGACAGTCCGCTAAATGCGTGGAATAAAGGTGTGGAATTATACCCTGTTAACGTGCCATCCAGTGTTGCTGATCTAGATTTAATTTTTGCTCACTCTAGGAAACAAGTTGTTAGTCGGCAAGGTGTTGAGATTAACTGTACGCATTATAATTCGAACAAATTAAATGATCTTTATGCCCGGCATGTTGGTGAGAAGGGCAAAAAATTTGTCATCAAGTATAACCCTGACGATATGACCAAAGTATGGGTACAGGATCCCGCTAGTGGACTCTACATTGAAGCTTATTGTCTGGATCATGACAGCATTGATGGCATCACTTACGATGATCAGAAGCGAGCAATGGCTCAAGTACAACTTCAGCGTAAAAAAGTTGAAGAACAATATTTTGATGAACTTCCAACGGAAAATCTTTCGGACAAATTCAAGGTTGGAAGACTGCGTGAAAAATCAACAAGAAAACCCCGTCGTCTACCAAACGACAAAGCCGTTCTTGGGCCAAGAAATACCCCTGATAATTTTGATGGGTTTCTAGGTATCGACGGTCCGGTTGAGGATGTCTTTGAAGATCCAGCTGATCCATATGATGACGGAAGTCGAGTTATAACCGAAGACGATGGTTTTGAGGATTTTTACCTCAATCAACCAGATCAAGACGATTAATAACAAAGATAATTTTAAGGAATTTTATAATGGAAAATAATTTTTATCAAAACATCCAAAAGCTTGGAAAGTTGACTTCTTTGTACGTCGACAATCAGCAAACATTATTTGCAAAAGAAGATCTGAAGGCATTTTTAATTTCTGAAAAAGCTTCTGAAACCAGTAGTTATTATACGCTTCTGGGTGAGGCCGGGGCTGGAAAAACTATGTTCGTCAAGCAATTCTGCAAAGCGAATAGTAGTATTAATTCTTTATATGTGAAGTTGCCTTCTGCTTGCACAAGGAAGGCTGTTGCTCAAAGTATCCTGTTTGAATTAGAGGATCCAAATTATCTGCGAACGGGTGCGACCAGTCACAATATGATGGCACGGACAAAGCATTGGTTACAAAAGAAAAACATTGGACTTATTTTTCTAGATGAAGCCCAGCAACTGATTGAAAGTAAAAATGAGAAAGTCATTTATGATACATCTGAGTGGTTAAAGGATGCGGTAAGCGATTGGGGAATTCCAGTTGTGTTTGTCGGCTTACCAAAGTTTATCGATGTAATAACATCTAACGATCAATTTAGCCGCCGTAGGTGGGGGCATACTGAGTTTCCTGAGGCGATATGGGAAAATATGACTGATCGTAAGGAATGGTGCTCATTCCTTCACGAAGTTGAAGGAGGCTTACCCTTTCCTACAGAAAGTAACTTGTCTTCACCTACGATTGCACACGCTATATTACAAGCTACCGGGGGCATGAGAGGTATAGCAATTCAGTTGATTATTAGGGCTGCTAAATTCAGCCTTTCTGATGGAGAGTTCTCTCTCAGTGTACGGAAATTTTCCCGCGCATACCAAGATTTAAGTTTGGGTGTTCAAAACCCCTTTAGTGGTCTTCGCGAGAAGGCAGTAGCCTAATGAAATTATTAGAAACCCCTGCCCCGCACACTGATGAAAGTCTGCATGGCTACCTGATGCGGTTATCAGATCTTAGTATGTATGACTCTCTTCATTGGATCAGTGAGCTTGTAGACGCTAATACCTATTCTCCTGCGGGATTGATTAACTTGGCGCAGCATGCTGGTGCTCTAACAAGTTATGTTGGGCAGGATATAAATACCTTGATGAAGATTGGGTATACTCGAGGAACATCAAAGAAAGCACCAATGCAGGCATTTGGAGGGCAGTTGATCCGTCGGGATATTGTGGATCTGAAGGCCTCAAAAGTATGCCCTGAATGCCTAAAACAGTCTAGCCATCATCGTCAGCTCTGGGATTTGGCAATTTTTACACATTGTCCAGATCATGGATGTGCTCTTTTTAGCAACTGCCCATCTTGCAACACAAGGCTGACTTGGAGCCGTCAAACACTGGGACGTTGCAAGTGTGGCTTTGAGTTGCAAACGGCTTGTGATGTTGAAGAAGCCCGCTCAGTCAGAGAATTGATGAAGACAATTAAAGTCAGCGCGGGAATACATGTTGATTATAAATTAGCAACTCCATTCCGGGAGCTGAGTGATCTCAGTGTTATGGATTTGAACAAGGTTATTTCTTTACTGGGATTTCTATTAGGTAAGGTAAATAGTTGCGATCTGTCTCGATTGATTGGGCTTTCGACGACAGATCGCAAAGAGTTACTTTTGGAGGCCTCTGAGCTATTGGTGAATTGGCCAAATAATTTCTGGAAACAACTCGACAAATTTAAAGAGGGACGAGAAGCTCAAGGCTTCAAAACAGCTGGTCTACGTAAGATGTTTGGTACGTTTTATGTACGTCTTTACGACTCAGAGAATACGACGGCCTTCAATCTCTTTCGAGATTCTTTCAAAGGGTACTTAGCTGATCGTGGATTGACGGGAACAATCAAAAACCAAGGTACTACTTTCGTATGGGGGCCCACTAGAGATAAGAAAACTCTCAATCGAGATGAAGTTGAGAAGTTTTTAAAAGTTGGACCGAAGAAAATTCAATGGCTTGAGGGCATGGGTGTTCTCAAAACTGTCATGCTGGAATCCATAGAAAAGAAATACCGCAACTACACTGCAGAGAATGTGGCCCAGGCTAAAAGCTATCTGTCTAGCCTTATAAGCCTAGATCAACTCTGTCGAATTATTGGTATCAGTCGTCAGGTCGGAGATGACTTGGCCGCCCATGGGCTGTTAAACGCAGTCCGTGGACCCAATGTGGATGGAAATAGGAACTGGGTCTTTTCTTCTTCAGCACCACAGGACTTTCTAAATAGATTGGCTAAGAAGGCTGTAACTAGCAAAGGCATCTCATCTCAAGATTTGGTTAGCCTTAACGAGGCATTTTCAGGGCTGCGGCAATACGGAGTAAGCCACCTAGATGCGATAATGATGGTTCTAGGCGGTGAGCTATCGGTCTATTTGCAAAGGGATCCGCCAAAGGTTCTTGGAGACATTCTCGTAAGAAGGGGGGATTTATCGGTCCAAGGCATTCTTCAAATGAAGTCAGGTATCCGGTCGCTTGTAAC